>NZ_CP133261.1:2270486-2594842 GCF_030931715.1 Tissierella sp. MB52-C2 | reverse complement strand
AATAAAAGAGGTGATAAAATGGATATTACAAAACTGTCAGCATTTGAAATGAGAAAAAAGATTTCCAAAAAAGAAATATCTAGTAAAGAATTAATAACAGCTCATTTTAATAGAATTGAAGAAGTAGAAAAGGATATTAATGCATTTATTACTTTAAATAAAGAAGAAGCACTGAAATCGGCAGAAAAAGTAGACGAGAAAATTGTAAAAGGTGAACAGATAGGATTATTGGCAGGACTTCCCATAGGAATTAAAGACAATATAGTGACAAAAGACCTTAGAACTACTTGTGGCTCTAAGATGTTAGAGAATTTCATACCACCATATGATGCAACAGTAGTTACTAGAATTAAAGAAGCAGATGGAATAATCATTGGAAAAACCAATATGGATGAATTTGCCATGGGTTCATCTACAGAAACATCATATTTTGGACCAACTAAAAATCCTATAGATACAGAAAGGGTACCAGGAGGATCATCAGGTGGATCGGCAGCTGCTGTAAAGTCTAATGAAGTGGCATTAGCTTTAGGAACAGATACAGGTGGCTCTATTAGGCAACCTGCGGCTTATTGTGATATTGTAGGTATAAAACCTAGTTATGGTATAGTGTCTAGATATGGAACAGTTTCCATGGCTAATACATTAGACCAGGTAGGAGTATTTGGAAGAGATGTAAAGGATGCAGTATTTATGCTGTCTGCCATAACAGGATATGATAAAAAAGATTCTACGTCATTTAACAATCCAGAAGGAACTATAATATTTGGCAGTTTCCCAGAAGAAATAGATTATAGAGATTATTTAAAGGGAATGAAAATAGGTATTCCAAGGGAATTTACTTATGAGGGTATGGATTCTAGAATCAATGAAGAAATAAAAAAATCAATAAAGATATTTGAATCCTTAGGTGCAGAAATAGAAGAAATATCTTTACCTCATATAGAGTATGGACTAGCGGCTTATTATATTATATCTACATCAGAAATTAGCTCAAATTTAGCAAGATTTGACGGAGTTAGATATGGATATAGGGCAAAAGAATATAATACTTTAGATGAATTATATACAAATTCAAGAACAGAAGCCTTTGGTGAAGAGGTTAAAAGAAGAATAATGTTAGGGACCTATTCATTAAGTAGAGGATATGCAGAAGACCATTATAAAAAAGCATTAAAGGTAAGAACGCTTATAAAAAATGATTTTGATAAAGCATTTAGTAAATATGATATAATTTTATCTCCTACATGCCCAATTTTACCATTTAAATTAGGCGAAAAAGCAAAGAATCCATTAGCTATGTATATGGGAGATTTATTTACAGTACCTGTAAACTTAGCAGGTCTTTGTGCCATGAGTATACCTTGTGGATATGTAGAAGGGCTTCCTGTTGGATTACAAATAATTGGAGATAGACTTAAGGAAGCAAATATAATTAAGGCAGGATTAGGATTTGAAGGAGGAGTAAAAAATGGCTTATAAAACTATAATCGGACTTGAAATCCATACTGAACTTATGACTAAGACAAAGATGTTTTGTAGCTGTACAAATGCCTTTGGCGGTGAAGCTAATACTCATTGTTGTCCAGTTTGTTTAGGTTTACCAGGTGCTCTTCCTGTTATAAATAAAGTAGCAATAGAATATGCCATAAAGTCAGGAATTGCATTTAACTGTAAAATAAATACTCATACTAGAATGGATAGAAAAAATTATTTTTATTCAGATTTAGTTAAAGGATACCAAATTTCTCAAGATGACTTACCTCTATGTGAAGGTGGATATATAGAAATAGAATCAGAAGAAGGAACTAAAAAAGTTCACTTAGAGAGAATTCATATAGAAGAAGACACAGGAAAACAAACTCATACAACAGAGGGAGACACTTTAATTGACTATAATAGGGCGGGAGTGCCTCTTATAGAAATAGTTACAAAACCAGAGATGAATACTCCAGAAGAAGCAAGACTGTTTTTAGAAAATTTAAGAGCGACTTTAAAATATATTGAAGTTTCAGATTGTAAAATGGAGGAAGGCTCCCTTAGATGCGATGTAAATATAAATATAGTAGATACTGAAACAGGAAATAAAACCAATATTACAGAAATTAAAAACTTAAACTCCTTTAGAGGTGCAGTAAGAGCCATGGAGTATGAAGAAAAAAGACATATAGAGCTTTTGCAAAAAGGTGAAAATACCATTAAAGAAACTAGAAGATGGGATGAAGTAAAAGGTGAAACCATAACTATGAGAACAAAGGGTGATGTTGCAGACTATAGATATGCAGCAGATGGTGACCTTGCAGAAATTGTTATAGAAGATTCACGGATAGAGGAAATAAAAAACAATCTTCCAGAATTACCTCACCATAAGAAAGAAAGATTTATTAGCGATTACGATCTTTCAGAATACGATGCAGGAGTATTGACTGCATCTAAAGAACTAGCTCTTTTCTTTGAAGAAACTATTAAATATATAGATGATTCAAAATTAGTTAGTAACTGGATTATGGGAGATGTTTTAAGAAGATTAAAAGATGAAGAAATAGAAATACAAGATACTAAGCTTACTCCAAAGGCTTTGGGAGAACTAATAAATATTGTAAAAGATGGAAAGATAAATAATAATACTGGTAAAAAAGTATTAAAGGAAATCTTTGACACTGGGAAAGAACCAGAAACTATAATTAAAGAACAAGGATTAGTTCAAATAAGTGATGAAGGTGCTTTAAAGGAAATAGTATCAAAAGTCCTAGATGAAAATGAACAATCTATTATTGATTATAAAAATGGTAAAGATAGAGCCATAGGATTTTTAGTAGGACAAATAATGAAAGCATCAAAAGGCAAGGCAAATCCTCAAATGGTAAATAAAATGTTAATAGAAATGATAAATGAAAGATAGGTGTAAGTAGCAGTGAAAATAATAAGGGCGAGAATAGATGATGTTCATATGTTTTCTAAAGAGGAACTTAAACTAGGGGGCTGCTGTTTTTACACTAAAGATAAATCCTGCAAATACTTTTTTAAAATAGAAGGACAGGAAGCTATACTTTATGCAAGTAATAATATGTATATTGATGAAGTAATTGATGAGTTTTTATTTTATTCAGGATTCATTACTTCTATAAAGTCTTCAGATGGAAGGATTTTAAATGAAAGAAAATTAGCGGATTGTAAAGAATGGATACAAAACAAAGAAGATATTATGATACCTATAACCGTAATAGACAATAAGATTATTTCAGTTGATGGACATACTAGATTGAGAGCTGCTATTGATTTAGGATATGACTCTGTATATGTTTATTATGATGAAGCAGGGGATTATATTTCTTATTTTGTTAATCAAGCTATTAACCGAAAGATATTTAGTGCATTTGATATGGAGATTGTAGATGAAAACCAATACAGGATTAAATGGCATAAATTCTGTGATGATTTTTTTACAAGTGTTGAATAGTAGATTTATAAAATATTATTAAAATTAAAATGGGCTGTTTCATAACTGATTGATTAATTATGAAATGGTCCATAATTTTATTGTTGAAAAATATATAAATTTGTTTATAGATGGTAAATAAAATGTTAATAGAAATGATAAATGAAAGATAGATGGGATTTTCCATCTATTTTTTTATATTGGAGTTTATTCGGATAATTAGAACTTGAAAAAATATTCAGAATAAGATATTATTACTAATAATATCTATAATTTATATAGTATAAAATATTTTAGGGGGGATATTATGTCTAGGAAAAAAATAAGCCTTACGTCAAGGGTTCTTATTGGACTTGTACTTGGAGTAATTACTGGAATTATAGTTTTCCGATTACCTAATGGAGTGATTAAGGATACAATCTTAATCAATGGAATCTTTCAATTGGTAGGTCAAATATTTTTAAGAGCAATAATGATGCTTGTAGTTCCTTTAGTATTTATATCTTTAGTAAATGGCGCTGCCAGTATGGGAGATGTGAAAAAATTAGGAAGAGTTGGGGTTAAAACAGTAGGATTTTACCTAACTACTACTGCAATAGCTGTGGTTATTGCATTGATATTGGGATTTTTCCTAAAGCCTGGAATAGGATTAGATATGTCATCTATAGAAGTCGTGGAGCCTGTAATAAACGAAAAGGTACCACTTATCCAAATATTATATGAAATTGTACCAAGAAATCCGATTTCTGCCATGGCTGAAGGAAATATGTTACAAATCATTGTATTTGCCATATTAACAGGAGTGGGATTGTCATTATTAGGTAAAAAGGTCGAACTACTAATAAAATTATTTGAGAACTTAAATGTTCTTATAATGAAATTAGTAGAGATAGTAATGGTCTTCGCACCAGTAGGTGTATTTGGGCTTATAGCAAAGACTTTTGCTACTGTAGGATATGCAGGTTTATTACCTTTGATTAAGTATATACTCACTGTATATCTTGGACTAGTAATCCATATGTTCTTTGTATATGGAGGCTTTTTAAAAGGGCTTACAAATCTGTCACCAAGGACATTTTATAAAAAGTTTTTACCTGCAATGTCAGTGGCATTTTCCACTGCTAGTAGTAATGCCACAGTCCCAGTATCTTTGGAAATAGCAGAGAAGGAGCTGGGGATTTCAAAGAATATAGCATCATTTACTATTCCATTAGGAGCAACTATAAATATGGATGGTACTGCTATAATGCAAGGTATAGCAGTGTTTTTCATAGCTCAAGTCTATGGATATGAATTAACTACAGGAATGATGATTACGGTAATACTTACTGCTACATTGGCATCCATAGGTACGGCTGGAGTTCCCGGAGCTGGGACTATAATGCTTTCTATGGTATTACAATCCATAGGATTGCCTTTAGAGGGAATTGGATTAATCATGGGCATAGATAGACTTGTGGATATGGGTAGAACAGTTACAAATATTACAGGTGATGCAGTTTGTACAGCAGTAATAGCAAAACAAGAAGGTGAACTTGATATGGAAGTTGCTAATTCATAATATAGAAAGTCATTAAAAATAAAAGTACAGAAAGTTATATAACTTTCTGTACTTTTATTTTTAGAGAGTTTATGATTTGTTTTTTCTTTTTCTTTCCGTAAAATAAGGGCAATCAGGAGTAGGCGTACTAGATGAAGGAATGACCGTTTTTAAGGTACATAGCCCATCCTCTTCATATAAGCATTTTTCAGAACAAATTATCATCAAAGCAAAAACCTCCCTATTTTAATAATTGGCAGTTCTCTACTATCAGTTTATAATTTATATCTCCTGTCAATTGTTTTTATTATTGTTTCCCACAATAAGACTAATTATAATTATATCTCCATGGAAAGTGTATCCATATTGTATAAAAAGTGTTACTCATATGGTAGAATATATTAAGATAAATATTTTGGGAGGTTCGGAAATGGAAATTGGAAAATTACCTAATGAAATTTTAGAAAAAATAGTTTTATCAAATATAAAAAATAAGCGAGAAGAAGTTTTGGTGAAGGCTGCAGTAGGAGAAGATAGTGCTGTAATTGATTTTGATAATGATCTATGTGTAATCAGTACAGATCCAATTACAGGTGCAACTAAAGATATTGGAAAACTGGCTGTGCATATTTCATGTAATGATGTATCTACCAGTGGAGCAGAGCCTATAGGAGTAATGCTTACTATATTAGCACCACCTAAAACTTCAGAAGAAGATATAGAAAATATTATGAGAGAAGCGGGAGAAGTTTCTAAAGAAATCAATGTTGAAATAATGGGTGGACATACTGAAATTACAGATGCAGTAAATAGAATTGTAATTAGTACAACAGTTATAGGAAAACAATCTAGGAAAAAGTTGCCTAATTCAAAGGAAATAAAAATTGGAGACAAGGTTTTGATAACTAAATATGCAGGAATAGAGGGGACATCCATAATTGCAAAGGAGTTAGAAGAAGAATTGATTCATAAACTGGGCAAAGAAAAGCTAGAGATAGCAAAGAATATGGATAATATGCTAAGTGTAGTTAAAGAAGGAATAATCTGTGGCAATATAGGGGTTAGATATATGCACGATATTACTGAAGGTGGAGTTTTAGGAGCAATTTGGGAAGCTTCAAAGGCTACTGGTAAGGGAATAAAAGTTGTAGAAAGTTTAATTCCAGTAAAAGATGTAACTAAGGAAATTGCCAGTATAATAGATATAGACTTATATAAACTTATTTCAAGCGGGTCTATGCTAATTATTGCAGAAGAAGAAAAGATAGGGGAAATCAATAAAAAGTTAAATGACGAAGGAATTAAGTCTACAGTCATTGGAGAAGTAATAGATGGAGGAGTTGTATTGGAAAGGGATGGTAAAACTGTAGAGATAGATTCACCTGGAAGTGATGAATTATATAAGGCATTATGTCTCACTAAGTAATATTACATTATGATTACAAAACACGGAATCCGTTGACATAATAATCCAATAAATGATATAAATAAAATGGACAAACTATTTTAAAGAGCGAGAGCATAAGGAGGTAGATGAATGAAAAAATGGAAGGTAATACTGCCCTTATTTGTGCTATTATTTATATTTAGTCAAATAGGTCAGGCTGCAGCAAATAATATGATTCAAGTAAGCGTAAATGGTACTAAGGTTTCTGTAAAGCCAGTGCCTATCATCATGGATGGACAAGCAATAAATACAGAATTTCCCTCCTTTGTTTATAGTGATAGGACATTAGTGCCTATTAGATTCGTATCAGAAAGTTATGGTGCAGAAGTAGGCTGGGATCAAAAAACTAAAACAGCTACAGTAACTCATGGAGACAAGGAAGGTAAATTTACTGTAGATAGTAATATAGCTACGATCAATGGAAAAAAAGTAACTTTAGATAAATTTGCTATTCCGAGATTAGCCAAATTAGATGGAAAAGACTCAAGAACCATGGTTCCTTTAAAGTTTGTAACTGATGTATTTGGTTATGAAGTTGGCTGGGATAGCACTAAAGATGCTCCATATATAAATACTAATGAAGCAGTTGTAAATAGTATTTCTTTAGAAAAAGGAAGTACAGATAAGAATAAATTAGTTATAAAAAGTAATAAATCTATTAAATATGAAACAGTATTTATAGAAGATAGCAACAAACTTGTAATCGATATTAATGATTCAAAAATACTTGTAAACAATACTACATCAGGAGTTATAGATGTAAATGATGGTATTATTGAAAAAGTAGAGTATTCACAGTTTTCATCAGATCCTAGTATTACTAGAGTGATACTTACATTAAAAGATAAAGCAAAATATAATATTTCCTTAGGAAATAATAACCAGAATATAATAGTGTCCTTTGATAATGAAGTAAAATCAGCTACAAAGGAAATTATCAATGGAAAAGAGGCAATCGTAATCCATTCCACCTCTCAACCAAAGGTAAACACCATGAGACTACAAAATCCAGAGAGAATAGTATTGGATATAATGGACTCTAATTTAGTAGGAACTACTTATAGCTACGACTATGATTTAGGATTTATTAAAGGAGTTAGAATTTCACAATTTGGTGGAGATAATAACTATAGTCCTAATGATAGAATAGTTAGAGTGGTTCTAGATATAAAAGAAGGAACAACTGATCCTAATATAAAAATGGACTATGATGAAGGTAAAATAATAATTTATCCTGAGAAATCATTCTGGGAAAATATTTCTTATACTTCATCTGGAACAGAAAAGATATTTACCATAGTAAACCTTGAAGATACAGATTACCTTGTAAACTACAATCAAGCAAGTAAGTTAATGGAAATAAGTATTCCAAGTGACAAAGTAGAATTAACAGAAGGCAAGGTTTCAGTAAAAGATGGGTTAGTAAATGAATTAGAAGTAGTTAAAGATAAAGATAATACTAAATTACTTATTAAGTTTGCAAAGGAAATAGAATATACTCAATTATCTAAGGGTATAGATAGTAAAGTTTCTTTATCAGTAAAAAGAAATGGAAACTATAATTCATTAGACAATTTAATAGTCATAGATGCAGGACATGGTGGAAAGGATCCAGGAGCTTCGTCTGTGACAAAGAAAAGAGAAAAAGATCTAAACCTTAGCGTATCTTTAAAACTAAATGAGAAGCTAGAAGAACTAGGCTATAACACTATAATGACTAGAGATACAGATGAGTTTATTGACTTATATGAAAGAGCTAGAATAGCCAACGATAGTAATGCAGATTTATTTGTAAGTATACATGGTAATTCACATAATAATGGATCTATAGCAGGTGTTCAGATATTATATTGTCCTGCTACTAAATCTAGCCTAAAAGAAGTAGATCAACATCCTTTTGCGAAAATCATAATGGAAGAAGTATTAAACGCCACAGGAGCAGTAGATAAAGGTATAGTTGATAGACCAAATTTAATAGTACTTAGAGAGACTAAGATGCCGGCAGTATTAGTAGAGACAGGATTTTTATCTAATGCAGCGGAAGAACAACTATTATTTAATGAAGAATACCAAAATAAAATAGTAACTGGTATAATAAATGGAATACAAAGATATTTAGAAACGTACTAAAAAGCAAGGTTATCCTTGCTTTTTTTTATTTTAATTATAAATTATTCATAGTCTGACAGCTCATCTAATATAATGTACTAGTATGAACTAGGAGGGTTGACGATGGTAAAAGTAAACAGGAGAATAGTTTTATTTGGACTAATAGTAGTCTTAGGTCTAACGGTACTAACCTTTGGGAAGAATTTAATTGAAAGTAGGCTATCAGCTAAGGATGATGAGATTGAAATAATTAGATCAGATGAAAATGAAGTTGTTTTAACTGAGGAGGAAGGCATGAGAAAGACAGTTATGTACTTTAAAAATACAGAGGGATACTTAGTCCCTGTAATGAAAAAAATACCTTGGGAAGAAGGAATTGCAAAGGTAACAATTAATAATATGATTGATAGTGCAGAACTTAGGGAGATGTTAAGCCCTACTGGATTATTACCAGTTATACCAGCAGGTACAGAGGTTTTAGGAATATCTATCAATGAAGATACAGGATTATGTAAGATAGACTTTTCAGAAGGTGTTTTAAATAATCAGTCAGAGAAAGAAGAAGAAAATTTTATTAAAGGTGTCGTATATACATTAACTGAATTCCCAGTTATTAATGAAGTACAAATATTAGTTGGTGGAAAGGTATTGCCTTCAATGACTTATGGTGGTAATATTAGTCAGCCGTTGGCAAGAGAAAACATAAACTTAGTTGGTAGTTTAGAAGATGGCCGCTCAAAGGTTGTAGTATATTATAAGGGAATGGACAATGAAGAGTATGAATATTATGTTCCAGTAACAATACCTACCCTTGCACCAGTAGCAAATGTATATTCAGCGCTAGATTTACTATTTGATGGTCCACCAGTAGATATTGGACTATTTTCAGATATACCAAATGACGTTATGTTACATGGCGTAGAAGTAAAAGATGGTACTGCATATGTGGATATATCCTATAATAGTATGGAGACATCAAATGATGATGCATTTAGTGATATAGTAAAAAATATAGGTTTGACATTAAGTCAATTTACAGAAATAGAAACTGTAGAATTACTTATAGATGGAGAAATAATAAACACTACAATTCCAGTATTTGCCAATGAATATTAAGAAAAATTAATAATGAAAAGATGTAGGGCGGGCCTAGCTCGCTTTTTCTTTTTATAGATAAATTCCTATATTTTTGGTAAAATAGTATAAGAATCAATAACAAAGGAGTATGCTAAAATGAAGAAAAGAAAACTTATATTATCAACTGGAAATTCACATAAGGTAGAGGAAATAAAAGACATACTTAAAGACTTACCAATAGAAGTATTGACGAAAAAAGATGTAGGCTTAGGAGATTTAGATGTAGTAGAAGATGGCAAGACTTTAGAAGAAAATAGTATTAAAAAAGCTAAGGTTCTGGCTGAAAAATTAGATTATATGGTCTTAGCAGATGATTCTGGACTATTTGTAGATAGATTAAATGGAGAACCAGGAGTTTATTCATCCCGTTATGCAGGAGAGGAAGGAAATGATAAAAAAAACAATCAAAAGCTTCTAGAAGAATTAAAGGATATACCTTTAAAGGATAGAACAGCTAATTTTCAGGCAGTAATAGCACTAGTCACAGAGCAAAAAGAGGTTATAGTAGTTAAAGGGCAATGTAAAGGCACCATAGGCTTTAAGGAAGAAGGAAACAATGACTTTGGATATGACCCACTATTTATACCTGAAGGCTATGATAAAACCTTTGCAGAGCTTGGAGAAGAGATTAAAAACAAAATAAGTCATAGGGCGAAAGCTTTAGATGAAATGAAAAAAGCAATAAAGGATATAATTGGAGTAAGCTTAATATGAAAATAGTAGTAGTTAGTGATACACATGGAAATAACAAATATATTTTAGAAAAATTATTAGAAATGGAAAAGCCTGATATGTTATTTCATTTAGGAGATTATGTAGAGGATGGAGAAAAAATATCTAGTGCTTTAGGAATAGAAACTATAATCGTAAAAGGAAATGGAGATTATTTTAATACAAAATATAAAGAAGATGAGTTAATAAATATAAAAAATAAAAAAATATTTTTAACTCATGGTCATAAATATAATGTTGAAAATGGCATAAATAATTTATACTACAAAGGGCTAGAATTAGGGGCTGATCTAGTATTATTTGGTCATACACATAAGCCTATTATAGAAATAGAAAAAAATATAATTATTATGAATCCTGGAAGTGGATCTATACCTCGAAGCCCTGATAAAATCAAGACTTTCGGACTTGTAAATATTGGAGAAAAAATAAATACAAAAATAATCCAAATAAATTTATAATATGCTATTGACTTTATATTTAGAACCTGCTATAATTTTAAATTGTTAGCAAGTTAATACTGCTTGGGACAACAGCCTTGAGTACAATGAAAATATTTGAGCTACGCGGGTGTAGCTCAATGGTAGAGCACTGGCTTCCCAAGCCAGCTACGAGGGTTCGATTCCCTTCACCCGCTCTGAGATTAATTAGCAGACATAGTGCATCCAACTGCATCATAAACAGCTTGCACCTATAGCTCAGTTGGATAGAGCAACGGACTTCTAATCCGTGTGCCGGGGGTTCAAATCCTCCTAGGTGCGCCAAAAAAATAAATTCGTGGTGGGTGTGGCCTAGTTGGTTATGGCGCCAGATTGTGGCTCTGGAGGTCGTGGGTTCGAATCCCATCATCCACCCCATAAAACTTCAAATAGTTGTATCAAATAATCATGATCCATTAGCTCATGTCGGTATAAGCAGGGGACCAAAATCGTGGTTTTCGATTTTGTGTACATCGCTTAGTCCTTGATTGGTAAATTCAATCGAAGGAATATATCACATCTGCTAGGATACTAAATAATCATGATCCATTAGCTCAGTCGGTAGAGCACCTGACTTTTAATCAGGGTGTCCCGCGTTCGAGTCGCGGATGGATCACCATAATAGCCCATAGAGGCTATATATGCGGGAGTGGCGGAATTGGCAGACGCGCTAGACTTAGGATCTAGTGTCATTGACGTGGGGGTTCAAGTCCTCTTTCCCGCACCATATAAAAATTGGCTTAAGCCAATTTTTTTTATATACAATAATATTATTAAGCACCTGTAGCTCAACTGGATAGAGCACCTGACTTCGGATCAGGGGGTTGGGGGTTCGAGCCCTCTCAGGTGTACTGAAAAGTCTTACCGTATTATGGTAAGGCTTTTATTTTTTAAGAGAATAATTTATTGTAATAGTGAAGAATTGCTGATAAAATTATTAATGGAGATAATGTTGTTTTTTCGGAAAAATAGATGTAACTTATATTACAGATCATTTTCACAAATCAGGCGCAGATATATCTGTATATATTGCAAACTCTCATACATTATTTAATTCCATCAATGCCTTAATATTTTTACCCTTGACTAAATATTATGTGGAGTTTTTAAACAGGGTAATAAAATCAAAGGAAAATGACAAAAAAGAAAAGGTATTATTAGATAAATTACTTTTAAATACACCTGTAGCAGCTTTAAAAGCATCACGCTCTGAAATCATTAGAGGAACAGAAATTTTAAAAGAAATGGTTATAGGTGTTATGCAAATAGTCTATACAAATGATGCAAAGAAAATGGGTTTTATTGCTGATGATGAAGCTATTATAAATGAAATGCAAAAGGATTTAACAAGATATATTGTAGAGCTTTCACGAAAAGAATTGACGGAGAGTCAATCTATTATGGTTCCTGCTATGATCAGTAGTATAAATAATATAGAAAGATCAGGGGATAGAGTTATAGAAATATGTTCCCTATGCAATAAGAAAATAGATGGGAATCTTTCTTTTACAGATACTGCTATTAAGGAATTAAAAGAACTAGAGTCTACGATGATTGAATTATTTGATAATGCTATAATTTGCCTAGGTGAAAGGAATTATGAAGTAATAGAAAAAGTAGTGGAGCTTGAAAATAAAATAGATAATTTAAGTGAAACATTCCAAGAAAATCATATAAAAAGGCTTAACGAAGGAACCTGTAATGTAGATTCAGGAGTACTTTTTATAGATATAGTGGGACATCTAGAAAGAATTGCAGATCATATATATAAGATATCCATGTATACTAAGGATGAACTATTCGGAGAGAAAAGAAAATATAAATAAAGGCTGGAATCTTTTAATAGGCTCTACTTTTATATACTAATGGGATAGGATCTATCCTACTGTAGATAATAAGATTATTACTCAACTTAAAAAGGAGAGATGTTATTGCTTGACATATGTTTGCTGGGAAGTGGCGGAGGTATGCCTATGCCAGAGAGGTTTCTATCATCTATGGTAATAGGTTATAATGGAAGGAAAATACTCATTGATTGTGGAGAAGGTACTCAAGTAGCCATAAGAAAGATGAAAACAGGATTTAAGTTCATAGATATAATATGTATAACCCATGACCATGGAGATCATATCTTTGGTCTACCAGGACTTTTGTCTACCATTGGAAATAGTGATAGAATAGAACCAATAACAATCATAGGACCAAAGGGGATAAAAGATATAGTAAGTGGGCTTATATTTTCAATGAAATATCTCCCCTATGAAATAAATATAATAGAAAATCCAATAGAACCATTAGGCATTAATATTTCATCAAAAGGAATGAGAATAGATAATAAAATTTCCTTTAATACAGATATTATTCTATCTACATTAGAGTTAGAACATTCTTTGCCCTGTTTAGGATATGGCTTTTATATTACAAGGAAACCTAAGTTTTATCCTGAGAAAGCAGAATTAAATAAGGTTCCTAGAGAAATATGGAGAAGTCTGCAAAATGGCGAAACTATAATATATAATAATCAAGAATATTCTCCTAATATGGTACTAGGAGAAGAACGAAAAGGGATAAAGTTAAGTTATATTACAGATACAAGGCCTACAGATAAAATAGTAGATTTTATAAGGGAGAGCACATTTTTTATATGTGAAGGTACCTATGGAGACAATGAGGACTTAGATAAGGCTATAAAAAACAAGCATATGACCTTTTCAGAGGCAGGAAAATTAGCTTATGATGGCAATGTAGAGGAATTATTACTTACTCACTTTAGTACTGCTATGAATAAACCAGAGTTATATGAAGGAAATGTTATGAATATATTTAATAATACTACGATAGGATATGACGGGTTTACTAAAACAATATTTTTTAACTAGGAGTGGTCCATTTGAACTTCGATAAATATGTGGCTGCAGGTAATGATTTTATATTGTTTAATGGAGTAAATAATGATTATGAAGATCATAATAAATTGGCTTTAAAAGTCTGTAATAGACACTTTGGCATTGGTGCAGATGGTATGATGATTGTAGAAAGCAGTAACATAGCAGATGTAAAAATGCTTTATTATAATTCAGATGGCTCACAAGGGGAAATGTGTGGTAATGGAATTAGAGCTTTTACTAAATATGTTTATGATCATAATATAATCGAAAATAAAAATATATCCATAGAAACGCTGGCAGGAGTAAAATATATTGATATAGTAGCAGATGAAGATAATAAAGCGGATATTATAAAGGTAGATATGGGTTATCCAATATTTGAAGGAAGAAGAATTCCTATAAATATACATAAAGAAAAGATTATAGAGGAAATTATTTCAGTTGACGGAAAGGATTACATATTTTCTGCATTAACAGTAGGTGTACCCCATGTAGTTATATTTATAGAAGATATAGATGAATTAGATATAAATAGTCTAGGAAGAAAAATAGAAGAAGATCCTTTATTTCCTAAAAAGACTAATGTTAATTTTATAAAAGTAATAGATAAAGGTAATATAAATATTTATACATGGGAGAGAGGAGCAGGAAGAACCTTAGGGTGTGGAACAGGTTCTTGTGCTTCCGTAGTCATAGGAAATATATTAGGTAAGCTTCAGAATAGGGTTAATGTAAATACTGAAGGCGGGAGATTAATTGTAGAGATAAATAAGGACTATAGAATTTTTATGATAGGTGATGCAGTACATGTAGCTAAAGGCGAATTTCTTAAAAGATAAGTAACTAGGTTTACTTATCTTTTTTTATGCTGTATAATGTGTATGGGTGTGATTTTGAATAATGTATGGATTTAATTTTAATTATCTCGGAAGAGTTTATATAATAATAAAATGAGGAGGAATGTTTAGATTGGATTTGCTTTTTAAATTAGGTATAATCATTTTAGTAGGAATTGTAGGTGGAAGAATAGCTAATTTTTTCAAACTTCCCAATGTATCAGGATATATTGTAGCCGGTTTGATAATTGGGCCATCATTTATTAATCTAGTAAATGAGATGGATATAGAAGCATTTAATATTATTAATGAAATGGCTTTAGCTGCCATTGCATTTTCCATAGGAAATGAATTCTTATTGAAGGATATGAAAAAAGTAGGTAAAGATGTATTACTTATAACTGTAGCAGAAGTAGTAGGAGCTTTTGTTGTAGTGTTTATAATGATGTATTTTGTTTTAAATCAATCTATTGAATTTAGCCTAATGATATCTAGTATGTCTGCGGCAACGGCACCAGCAGGTATTGTAATGGTAATTAGGGAATTAAAGGCAAATGGGCCATTGACTAAGACCATACTTCCCATAGTTGCCTTAGACGATGCTTTAGGAATTATGGTATTTGGAGTGTGTTTATCTTTATCCAAGATTTTATCTGGAGTAGAAGAATATTCTATAATAAAGATAATAAGTAATCCTACAATAGAAATATTCGGTTCTATTGTCTTAGGATTTGTTATAGGTATAGTAATGACATATGTAGTAAAGAAGGCAAAACATAATGAAGAACTACTTATTATTATAATAGGATTTATATTGTTAAGTTCTGGTGCCGCTAATTATTTTAATCTTTCTCCACTACTTACTTGTATGATGGTAGGAGCTACTTTAGTTAATTTAAAGCAGAACTCCTTTAGAGTATTTAATTTAATAAATGAATTTACTCCACCTGTTAACCTGTTATTCTTTACTGTAGCAGGTGCTAGTTTAAATATAAAGGTATTATCTACAGTTGGAATTCTAGGGATAGGCTATATAATAGCCAGAGCAGGCGGAAAATATATAGGAGCCACCTTAGGAGCAAAGGCAGTAGGAGCAGAAGAAAAAATAGTTAAATACTTGGGCATGAGTTTATTGACCCAAGGTGGGATTTCCATAGGTTTATCTATGATAGTTAGAAAAGAGTTACCTGAACTTAGTAGTTCCATAATTACTGTAATATTATTTAGTGTATTGATATATGAAATAGTGGGACCAATATTAGCTAAGATTGCCATTACAAAAGCAGGAGAAGTAAATGGTATGCTAAAAAAAGAAAAGAAGAAAGAGCAAACAGCTTAAAGGCTGAAGGAGGTATATATTATGAACATTTTATTTTTAGTTCTTAATGAAACAGAATATCTAGATGAGATTTTAGACGGATTTGTAGATGCAGGAGTAAAGGGAGCTACTATACTGGATAGTCAGGGAATGGGGAGTGCACTAACAAATGGTGGAAAGGACATACCATTTTTTGGAGGACTAAGAAACTTACTTGATGATGCTAAGCCATATAACAAAACAATATTTACTGTAATTGAAGATGATGAAATATTAGATAAGGCAGTAAAATCTGTTAAAAATGTATTGGGAGATATGGCGAAGCCAGGGGTGGGACTTATGTTCACACTACCAGTTGGAAAAATTTATGGAATGAGAGATTAATAGGAATAGCCCCTATAATACAAGCATAATATCTTTATAAGGATATTATAAGGGGTGATAAAATGTTTGACGATTTTATGAATGCAGATATTTTAACTACATTTGTAGGGATGACAACTGCTGTAACAGTTGTAGTACAATTTACAAAATCAATAGTTAAAAATAAGTTTGGAGACTCCGCAGTTAGATTTTATTCTTTCTTTATAGCGTTGATATTGACTATTATATTTAAAAGAGATTCTAGCGGAATAGAAGGAATTGTGCTGATAATTATAAATACAATGATGATAACTATGGCAAGTATTGGTAGTTACCATATGTTATCGGATCCAATGGCAAAACGATAAATTATAAAAAAGTATCTTAAACCTTTGGTTTAAGATACTTTTTTAATATGATTAATTACTTTATTTAAAGACTGTCCAGGCTTAACCCACAGATCGGGGAGGATTCCCAATCCATCAATATTATGGAAATCCCTGTTAATGTATATCTTATGAGATATGGAAATACGGATATTAGAGTAAGGAAGAACAGCGGAATTACAATTACCAGTCAACATACATCCATTAGAATTAGTACCTATTAAGGTTACATTATTTAATTTTTTAAGATAATATATAAGAAATTCTGCAGCGGAAGATGTCTTTTTGTCCATGAGTATAAATATATTTGTTTTATTATCTATAGGTTTAAAATCTACATATTCTATGGGACTCCATCCGGGAAAGTATCTTTTATTTTCATATCTTGATATGGTTTCTAGACAATCATCCTTAATATTATCTGGTTCATTTTCCTTTGATTCAAATTTGTCTTTAGATAAATCGATACTGGTATTAGTATATAGACCGGATTCGATTATATCCTTTCTAAGTTTTGTTCCGGTAAACCCTTCATACCACTTCTCTACATTAAGCATATTTCCACCAATATTACCTCGTAAATCTATAATAACTGTATCTTTTTCCTTAAGAGTTTTGCTATTTTCTATAAAACTTTCTATGGTATTATCTGAAGCTGTAGTTCTACATAGAGAGTTTACCTGTAAAATAGGAATATTATCTACTTCATAATATTGATAGCTACTATTATTCTCTTTATATAGAGGTATATATTCAAATAGACTAATCTTTTTTTCTAAAGTTAGTCTGCCAGACTCAAGTAATAAGGTCATAGGTATGGAGAAGTTATCTTTATTAGATAAGGTTCCTAAACTATAAATAATATTGCCATCCTCGTCCAAGGATTTCCTAATGTAGTCTCAAGGCATCTCACCATTAATCTTGTTTAAGTAATATTTTCTATTGCCAATAGAAGTATAAAGCCCCCTATTATCTCTAAGAAATATTATCTTGTCTGTACTAAAGTATTTAGTATAGGTACATAAAGTATAGTCATCTACAGCAAAATGAGAGTCTTGTATAAAATTTAGTTCAGATATTATGATATCTAGAAGATTTTGTCTAGAAATGTTGTCTCCTAAAACTTCCCTGATAGACCATATCATATTTTCTTTAGCAGTATTGAATACATTATCTCCTCCAAAGAATTCATAGCCTGCATAGCCATATTTTAATATACTAAGTAAATACTCTATATCTGCTATTGCCTTGCGTTTCTCAATGAAATCAACTTTAAGATCATAATCATCGTTATGGATTATAGGCAATTCTTCATTAAAATCATTATAATTATACAGAAGGCTACTAAATTGAGATTTAATTTGAAATAAGTGCTTTTTATAGTTTATTACATGCTCAAGACTAAGGTCTAGAAAAAGAATAAGTAAGACCATTAAAAAGATATATGTAGGTTTCTTTTTTTCCATTAAATCACCTTCTTTATAACTATTGACGAGGCTTCCTTTTAATAAAAATAATAATATGAAGTTAGTAGAAGTATATGGTTTATAAGTTATTATATTCACAAATCAAAGCTTTTGCAATGGTTGAAATTAATATAGTATTTTTAATGGGTAAGTATTGTGATATATTATATAGTGATATGGTTATTGACTAAATATGGGAGGTATATAATGGATAAGATAATAGGATTTATAGGCTGTGGGAATATGGCTAAGGCAATAATAGGAGGATTGATAAAATCAAACTTAATTCTTCCTGAAAAAATATTAGCCTCTGCAAAAACTAAAGATACATTAGAAAAGATAGAGAAAGAATATAATATAGAAACTACCTTAGATAATAAAGAAGTTGCAAGAGTCTCAGATTATTTAATATTAGCAGTTAAGCCTTATATGCATCATATGATTTTAGAAGAAATAAGAAAAGAAGTAAGAAAGGATACAATCGTCATTACTATAGCAGCAGGAATAAGTATGGATTATATGAAGCAGCACTTAAGCAAAGATATATTAGTTGTTAAGGCAATGCCAAATACTCCAGCCATGGTTGGAGAAGGTATAACAGCATTAGTATTAGATGAAGAAATAAAGGAAGAGGCGAGAGAAGAAATAATAGATATATTCAATAGTTTTGGAAAAACAGAAATCTTAGAGGAAAACCTTATGGATGGATTTAGTGCCTTATGTGGTTCATCTCCTGCCTATGTATATATGATGATAGAGGCCATGGCAGATGGTGGAGTAATGCAAGGTATACCAAGAAAACAATCCTATAAAATGGCAGCCCAAGCAGTTTTAGGTGCAGCTAAAATGGTTTTAGAAACAGGAACTCATCCAGGAGAATTAAAAGATAATGTATGTTCACCGAAGGGTACAACAATAGAGGCAGTAGCCAAATTAGAAGAAAGAGGCTTTAGATCAAGTATTATTGAAGCCATCAGAGTATGCACAGAGAAATCAAAAAAAATTAGTGAATAGTTTTTAAAAAACTGTTCATTTTTTTGTTGACAAAAATAACGTCTTAGTGTACTATGTAATTAGAACACTAAGACGTTACAAATGGAGGTGGAAAGATGATATTTAATGAAAGTTTACCAATTTATACTCAAATTATGAACTTAATTAAAAAGAAAATAGTTTCGGGAGAATTGAAGGGAGGAGATAAGTTGACATCAGTTAGAGAATCATCTACAGAATTTAAAGTAAACCCAAATACGATACAGAGAGCATATCAGGAATTAGAAAGAGAAGGTTTAGTATTTACACAAAGAGGTATGGGAACCTTTGTTACAGAAGATACTGAAACCATAAAGAACTTAAAGAAAAATATGGCTTCAAATATTGTAAAATCATTTCTAATAGATATGAAATCTTTAGGTTTTAATTCAGAAGATATTATAGAATTAATCAATGAAAGAGTAAAGGAGGTTAAATAATGGAAAATATTATAGAAATTAAAGGACTTACTAAGTCCTATCTTAATAAAAAAGCATTAAATAATGTGGATCTAAACTTAGAAAAGGGAAAAATCATTGGAATCCTAGGACCAAATGGCAGTGGAAAAACAACTATGATAAAAATAATCACGGGAATACTTAGGGAATCCAAGGGAGAAGTTTTAATAGATGGTAAAAGACCAGGAGTATATACAAAGTCTATAGTATCTTATTTACCAGATAGAAATTTTTTATATAGTTGGATGAATATACAAGAGGCAATTAACTTTTATAAAGATTTCTATAAAGATTTTGATGAAAATAAAGCATATGATCTATTAAAATTTATGAAATTAGATAGAAATGCAAAGATAAATTCACTTTCCAAAGGAATGACTGAGAAACTAAACTTAACCTTAGTTTTATCAAGAAAAGCTAAAGTCTATATATTAGATGAACCGATTGCAGGGGTAGATCCAGTAGCAAGGGATCAGATACTTAATGCCATAATAGATAATTATGATAAGGAAAGTACCATGTTGATTACAACTCATTTAGTTAGGGATATGGAAAATATATTTGATGATGTTGTTTTTCTTAGGGATGGAGAGATTTATTTAACAGGTAATGCAGAGAGCCTTAGGGAAGAAAAAGGTATGCAAATAGATGAACTTTATAAGGAAATATTTGGAGAATAGGAGGGATAAAATGAGAAAGTATATGAAATATGAAATAAAAGGAAGTTATAAGTTTATTTTAGGTATAATAGCCATAGTATTAATTGCATCAACTATTATACAACTTAATATATCTAAACAAATAAAGTTTGACATGATGGGTTCAGGAAACGATATTACAGGTTTTGGAGCATTTATGCTAATTATATCTATAGGAGTCATATTTGGAGCATTCTTAACAGCATTTTTTCAAATTATAGGATCCTTTAGAAAAGAACTATATGAGGATAGAGGTTACTTGACATTTACACTACCTCTCACTGGAAATCAAATACTTGGAAGCAAAATAATAGTTGCTTTACTATGGTATGTAGTTTTGGGGCTTTCCATAGTTGTATATAACCTATTACTTGCATTCATTTTATTTGGTGGAGATTGGCTGAAAATCGGAAAGGAAATATTCAGTATGATAAATTCCAGCGTGTTTTCTCTAGGAATAATATCAGGATTATCGGTTATTATGACTCAAATTCTAATTTATTTCTCCATGGCTTTAAGTAGAGTAAGTGTAAGAAATAAAAAGATTGGTGGTCTATGGTTTATAATATTTATAATATTAAATGCTTTAACTGGATATTTAGTTTTTAAAATTAGTAGTGTATTTCCATATTTTTTAGATTTAAGTACCTTTAAGGTATTGCATCAGTATGAAGCACATTCCTTAATGAATATATTTGGTAATGTACAGGGGCAGACAATACTGCTTGGAAATAATAATATTTTTATAAATATAATTGGTAGTCTATTACAAATAGTAATTTCAGTACTAGCTTTTATAACTACAGGGTATATAATAGAAAAGAGAATAGATTTATAGAAAAAATAAGGAATGACCTTCCTTATTTTTTTCTATATCATAAATAAAAAAAACTTAGAATAAAATAGCTAATAAGGTAAATTATATAAGGAGAGGTGATACTGTGGAGCATAAACTTAAGCTAACTATTTCCATATTTTTTCTAGTATTATTAATTTTTATTAGTGTAGTTTTAATTAGTGAATATATAAATATGAAAAATATAAGGGCTGAATACCCAGATTTACCAGAGGAATCTTATAGTCTTAGGAAGGAAAACCTTAATGTTTGGGCATTAAGACTTATATTACAATTTCTTATACCATTAATATTTCTTACATCAAGGCTGTCCAGTAGAATAAGGTTTTTTGTAGAGAAGAAATCCTTATTTCTAACGTGTCTATTATATGGAATTATATTTTTTGTTATAATATTTGTAATAAGTCTTCCATTAAACTATTATAGTTCTTTCCATCTAAGTCATAAATATGGATTATCTAATCAAACATTTTTGAGATGGCTTGAAATTTCCCTAAAAGGTCTTTTAATAAATGATTTATTGATGTGCTTTTTTATATTTATACCATTTTATATAATACAAAGAAGTCCAAGGACCTGGTGGTTACAATTATCAATTTTAACTGTGCCAGTAATTATATTTATGGTATTTATTTCACCCTTTGTAATAGACCCTATGTTTAATAAATATACGTCCATAGAGGATGAGAAATTAGGGAAAGAAATAACAGTACTTTTACATAAGTCAGGTATAGAAGATGCTAATATATATAAGGTGGATAAGTCTAAGGATACAAATACTATGAATGCTTATATGACAGGAATCTTTCATTCTAAGAGAATAGTATTATGGGATACAACTATTAATAATTTAGAAGAAAGTGAAGTATTAAGTATAACAGCCCATGAAATAGGTCATTATGTAAAAGGACATATTTGGAAGAACATTATTCAAAGTAGTATTAGTACAGTTTTATTATTATTTTTAGTTTATATTACATCAACCTGGATACTTAAATTATCCAATGGAAGCTTTGGTATAAAGAAGCTTTATGATATAGCGGCTTTACCTCTTTTACTTTTAGTCCTAAATTTTTATTCATTTGTAGGCTCGCCAATTATGAATTACCTTTCTAGAGATATGGAAATAGAAGCAGATGCTTTTGAAATAACTTTGACTCAAGATAGAGAATCTGCTGTATCTGCCATGGAGAAGTTATACAAAGAAAGCTTAGGACTTCCTCGCCCAAGTAATATATTCAAGACATGGTATTTTACACATCCTACATTGGAAGAAAGGTTAGAATTTTATAGGAATTATCCTCTTGATTAAATCAAGAGGTTTTTTTATGGGGCAAATAATGGGCTATATATTGACAAAAGATGGATATCTGTTATATAATGAATATAACAGAATGAGAGGATGAAAGCTTATGTTGCTAAAAATAGATTTTGAGTCTGAAACCCCTATATATGAACAGCTTAGACGACAGATTATAATAGGAATAGCTAAAGGAGAGTTGGAAGCAGGAGAAGAGCTTCCATCTGTTAGACAATTAGGTGGAGATATTGGAATAAATCTTCATACTGTAAATAAAACATATAATATATTAAAGAATGAAGGCTATCTAATTATTGATAGAAGAAAAGGAGCCATGATAAAGGATAACTTACCACAGGCAGAAGAAGAATATCTGAGAATTTTAAAGGAGGAGTTAAATTATTTAATATCAGATAGCAAAAATAGAAATATAGAAAAAGAAGAATTTATAAAAATTTGTTCAGATATATATGATGAAATTATAGATAAAAATCATAAATAAGAGGTGATATTATGTCTGAAAACATGATTACAGCATTATTCTATGGATTTACTTTACTGATACTACTTATACTTCAAATACTAACTCCAAGGATAACTAGGAGAAATATACTTTTTGGAGTAAAAATACCAGAAGATAAAATAGAAACAGAGGAAGCTAAAAAGATTATAAAAGGCTTTAAAAGGGAAAATCTCATTATAGGTATACCTGCTTTGATTTTAAATTTTATTCTAGTATATTATATAGAACATATTTATATATTTGGTATTTCCATTTTTCTATATATGGGATTACTCTTTAGTATATATCTAAGATGGAATAAAAAATCAAAGAAGTTAAAAGAGGAAAATGGTTGGGGACATTTAGGCAAAGGCGTAGTAGTTGTAGATATGAAATTTAGTAGGGATAAAGAAAAGATAGTTACAATATCAAAAAAATGGTTTTTAATTCCCATAGGAATAATAATAATAAGTATAATACTATCACTTAAGATGTACCCATCTTTGCCAGATAGAGTACCTACTCACTGGGACTGGAAAGGAAATATTGATGGATATATGGATAAGTCTATGTTTGTAGCATTGATGATGCCTATGACACAAGCACTTATGACTATAGTTATATATATAACTTATTATTTTTCCATGACTGCAAAGCAACAGATAAATCCAAGGAATCCAGAGGATTCATTAAAGAGAAATATTATATTTAGAAAAGTTTGGTCTATTTACCTTATAGTATTATTAGTGTTAATGGAAATATTTTTTACAGTTTTAAATATGTTAGTTCTAGGGATTATAAGGTATAGTGTTATAATCGATATTTTAGGGGGAATTACTTTTGGATTTGCTATTATAGGGTCAGTAGTTTTAAGTGTAGTAGTTGGTCAAGGTGGAGATAGATTAAAAATAAAAGACAATAGTGAAGATTTAAATGCGTATGATATAGATGATGATAGATTGTGGAAGTTAGGTAATACAATTTATTATAATCCAGATGATGCATCTGTATTTGTAGAAAAAAGAGTAGGAGTAGGCTGGACTATTAATGCAGCAAGGCCTCTTGGTATGGCTATTATGATATTGCCAATTATTATAATAATATTGACTATAATATTTGTGAAATAGGATAGAAAAGTAGAATATATAATAAACTAAAGTGATGGAAATCCATCACTTTAGTTATGCCTAGATGCTAAATCATTTAACAAATCAGAAGTCAGTGTATTAATATCTTCGATTTGCTGGTTAAGTTTATTAAATTTAGCTGTTAATTCCTTATCCTTAGTTTTGCCTAGATCGTTACTGCTAAGGAGCATATTTATGCTTGTAAAATGTTCCATATTAGAAAAATTGTTTTCCTCTATTTTCTTTGCTTGTTCAAGTATTTCTGCAATTGCTCTTGGGTTTTCCATACTATCATCCTTTCATAAATCTATATGATTAGTATGTCTTAATATATAAAAAATATCATAAAAAATAGCCTTAAGGCTATTTTTTATTCACATCGTCTACCCATTCCTTAGCATATACTACTGCATCATAAGTTGGTATAGAAACTTTTGACTCAGGTTTTTTTTCCTTTGTATCATAATACACATCAGTTGGAGAATATCCAAAGTTAGGATCCTTATGATTTTTGTATGTTCCAGTTGCCGATAAATTTTCAGTTTTAGAATTTAAACTTCTTTTATCTTCTTTCATTAAAAAACCTCCTTAAAAGATTTAATCACTTATTCTACATATGATAACTTATTCTAAAAATATAAAACTAATTAGTCTCAATTAATTGAGGTAATGGTTGATAATGACTAGTTCCCATATTTTTTATAGCATAATGACCATCACTATAAGTTATTGTAATAGTTGACTTTACAGTTGCACCATTCATTCCATTTAATACAGTTTTCGTTTCTCCAGGGGCCAATTTTTCATTTTTAATATATTTAGTAGATGGGAGTGTAATCTTATCTATCTCATGATTCCAAGTTATTTTAGGAGGTTTTTCGCTTCCATAAAACCCCATATACAGCCTATTTCCAATCATTTCTGTCCAGATCAATATGGAATCTTCAGTAGTATTTTTAAATCTAAGGTCTTTTACACCATAGGCTACAGTCGCATCTTGCCCATAAGGTACATAGTTAATAGGCATGGAATGATTATGCCTTTCTATAATTTCAAAATTAGATAAGGCTGCTAGATTATAAAGAGTGGTGGCGACTTTACATACTCCTCCACCTTCAGTCATTATAATATTTCCACCTATATAAGAAGCACCTTCTCTAAATCCTCTAGACTTGGTATAAGGTCCTATATTGCTATTTTGAGAGAATGTATCTGAAGGTTTAATTACTAAGCCCTTAGCTTTTCTGGCTGCTAAATTAACATTATATTCTTCTCCTGGTAAAGGATTTTTAAGAACTGCACAAAATCCTGCAATGAGTATTGGAGTATTATATTTTTCCTTAGCCTTTAAAAACTCTTTATCATTTCTCCAAGGCATATTGGTTACTTCTCCAGAAACTTCAGGAATATCATATCTATCTTTTATTGTATTAATGATAAACTCTACTTCACCACTTATTTTATCAGAACTTTTTATTAAGTCCTTATATTTAGTTTGATTACTAATAGAATAAACATTATTTGATAATAATATAGTTAAGCTAATTAGTAAAATTGTTTTTTTAAATTTGCCCATAAAGAAGACCTCCATTATAAAATAAGATTTATATCTTAGTAATATAGTTTCTTGATTTTATAGATAAAATATTCTTATCTTAGTTTCCATTATATGTAACGAAGCAAATTTACTCTAAAATATTAAATTTTTTTAGAGCTTTTTCTTTACTAATAGAATAGCTATGATATAATTTCAAATAATAGGAGTAATAGGGTATAGTTTAAGGAGAAAAGTTATGGATAATAAAAGAAATATTTTAAAACAAATAATGGATGATACTGGAAAGGGTATCAAAGCTTACATTAAGGCTCAACTCATATTAATGGTTATAACCTTTGTAATCACTGGAATAGGCTTAACGATAATAGATGCTCCTTATCCAATAATGATTGCTCTAGGAATAGCAATATTAGATGTAATTCCAGTTCTTGGGGCAGGACTAGTGATGATACCTTGGTCTATTATTAGCTTTATAACAGGGCAAAATGAAATGGGAACCAATTTAGCTATTGTATATATTGTTTTATTAATTTTAAGACAGGTTATGGAACCTAAAATAGTAGGAAATAAAATAGGAATTAGGCCACTTTATACATTTATTGTAACAATACTAGGTGCAACAATTATGGGACCCATAGGAGTAATACTTGGCCCTTTAATAGCTATAGTAATTAATTCAATTATAAAGATAAGAAATAATTTAGATAAGGGAGATAAATATGATAAATAAAAGATTACTAAAAGATATAGAATTTATAGTAGAACTAGATAAAATGAAAAGCATATTAAGGCAGACAAGTTTAATCAATGAAGATAGAAGAGAAGATGATGCAGAACATTCTTGGCATATAGCCATAATGGCAATGGTATTGGAAGAATATTCTAATGAAAAAATAGATATATGTAAGGTAATAAAAATGTTACTTACCCATGATTTAGTGGAAATATATGCAGGAGATACTTTCTGCTATGATAAAAAGGGTAATGAAGACAAAACAGAAAGAGAGATTAAGGCTGCCGAAAGGATATTTGGAATATTGGAAGAGGACAAGGCTAAAGAATTTAGAGCACTATGGGATGAGTTTGAAAAAGGAGAAACATCTGAAGCCCTATTTGCAGCTTCTATGGATAGACTTCAACCAATGTTAAATAATTATAATAATAATGGTGGAACTTGGAGAAAGTTCAATGTGGCTAAAGATGATATATATAAGAGAATAGCACCAGTTAGAAAAACTTCAGATGAATTATGGAATTTTGTAGAGAATATGATTGAAGATGCGGCTGAAAGGGGTTTAATTCAAGATTAGTAATTATTTTTATTTAATATAAAAGGTAAAATGGACAGATTAATCTGTCCATTTTATTTTTTTAAGTTTTGATTGAAGATAAATAATGTATATAAGGCATGGGACACTTTTTTTACCTGTACATACACTAGTAATGGGAGCAAAAAAATTGTAGGTATTATAAAATCACAGTAGATTATAAAGATAAATCGTAAAATAAAATAGAAGGAAGGAGCAAGGAAATGGATTGTAATAGAATGCCAAATCAATATGATTCATATATAGTACCAAAGAACTTCTCTAGAAAACAAGAATATTCATTTTTAGATAATGCTATGATGAAATATCTCCAAGAAAAAGGATGTTTATGTCCGTGTTGTGGAGGATATAGGCCACATCCATCAGGTGATCCATGTAAACCATATCCATCATGTCCACATAACCCACTATATCCTGAACAATGCTGCTGCCCAGGGACGGCAGGTCCAGCAGAAGATGTAGGTCCAACAGGTCCGGCAGGAGATATGGGTCCAGCAGGCCCAGTAGTAACAGATAATTCAATGTTTGCAGCTAATGCTACAGGAGCTACGATAGCAGTAATATTAGCTGGAACTTTAATACCATTACCAAGTGTTCAAAGTCTAGATGCTTTCGCAGTAAATGGAGCTAATACTGTATTTACAGTACCAACAACAGGTCGTTATTATTTAAGCTATAATATAAACCTAACAGCTGGAGCTGTATTACAATCACAGATATTATTAAATGGAGCTGCTATTCCTGCTTCCGTAGTAAACCCTATAGTATCTGTATCAGGATATTCAGCACAAGTAATAGTAAACCTAACAGCAGGAGATACAATCTCATTACAATTATCAGGATTACTAGGTGCAGTAGTCTTACAAAATGGTGCAGGTGCATCTTTAGCTGCTATTCGATTACAATAATAGCAATAAATAAAAGAGTTAGGTTTAGGGGAATTAAAGCTCCCCTGAACCTAAAGTTATTTTATACAAAGAATTTAATCTAACAGTATCTATATTTTCTATAGAAAAAATTGAAACTTGAATAAGTTATTATACTAAATAATTGTAAATTTTAATTATATTCAAATAAAAATCACAAAACTACTTTTCTAAATGTTTGAGATATGTTAGATTTATATATAATAAAATCTTAGTGCATAAAACAGCAACAATATTTCATATGAAGATAGTATAAGGAGGCGTAAAAATGGAAAAGTATCTAAATTTTGAAATAACAGGAGATTTCAAAAAAGATATAGAATCATATTTTTTAATGCATGATGAATTAGATAAATATGAGCATACTCTCGATGTAGTTAGGGAGCTATATAATATTGAAAAACAAATTGGTTCTATAGAACAAGGAAGTGATATTGCTTGTTATTGTCATGATTTAGGGAGAGTAGTAGACAATGATGAAATATTAGAATTTTGTATAGAAAATAATATTGAAATTACTGATGAGGAAAAGCAAATGCCTTCAATTTTACATCAGAAAATCTCAAAACGTATAGCAAAAAGTGTATTTGGCATAGAAGATGAAAATATATTAAATGCAATTAGATATCATACAACATCAAGGAGACAACCAAGTAAAATCGAAATAGAAGTATTATTAGCAGATAAATTAAGTTGGAAAGAAGAAGGATATGAAAAACTTGTAAATGATATTAGAGAAGCCTTAAAGCACTCAAGGGAAAAAGCAATATTACATTATTTAACGGATCTAGAATTAAATAAAGAAACATTACCTTTATATCATAAGGATTCGAGGGAAGCCTATGAGTATTTTAGGGAGAAATTTGTATAAGAGGTGTAAGATGAAAATATTATATGGAACAACTAACTTAGCAAAACTTGAAAGCATGAGAAAAACATTGAAAGATTTAGATATAGAAGTAATAGGATTAAATTCAATTGCTATTAAAAATGATTATATAGATGAAACAGGAAATAATCCATTGGAGAATGCTAGAATAAAAGCTTTAGAATATTATAAGAAAGTCAAGATGCCTGTTTTCTCCTGTGACTCTGGTTTATATATAAAGGGACTTAAATCAGAACAGCAGCCAGGAGTATATGTAAGGAGAGTAAATGGAAAAGAGTTAACCGATGAAGAAATGATAGAATACTATGGTGGTATTGCCAGGGAAAATGGTGGGCAAGTATTTGCAAGATATGAAAATGCAATTTGTTTTGTTCTAGATGAAAAACGTATATATGAGTACCAAGGTGATGAAATATCATCAGAGGAGTTTATAATTATAGACAAGCCTCATCCAAGAAGAAATCAAGGATTTCCCCTGGACTCTCTTTCAGTAGAGAAAAACAGCAAGAAATATTATCTAGACATGAATAGAGAAGAAAAGGGAGATAAAATTGGAGATGGGTTTAGGACATTTTTTAAAAGATATTTGTTAGGATATAATAATAGTTCTATGGAGGAAAATAATGGCTAAAATTATTGGAGCTTGTAGTTGTATATATAAACTAATAGAGAATCAAGAGCTAAAATCAAATATTACTGATTTAGTACTTAGACAATTGCCAGACTGGTTTGGGATAGAAGAAGCTATTATAGAATATGTAGATAAAGTAAAAGAAACAGCGTTCTATGTAGCTTTTGACGATGATAAACCAATAGGTTTCTTAAGTTTAAAATTCAATAATGAATCTACTTCAGAAATATATGTGATGGGTCTTTTAAAAGAATATCATAGCAAGGGGATAGGAAGAGATTTAATTGAAAGAGCAGTAAGTTATTCTTTAGAAAATGGTTATAAATTTTTAATGGTTAAAACCCTTGGGGAAACTCATCCCGATAAAAACTATAAAAAAACTAGAGAATTTTATAGAAAGGTAGGATTTTATCCTATAGAGGAGATTAAAGAAATCTGGGGAGAACAAAATCCATGTTTATTAATGATAAGAAGTCTATAACGTGTCTTAGTGTTATTTGTTGTTTCAATAGTCTTATTTTCACTTGTTTGAAATACTTTGGCTATATGTAAAAAAATATACTTAATATTTTTTATATATGATCTATTAAGAAAAACTCCCTTTTTTAGGGAGCTTTCTTAATTTATGTTTCAAGAGTTAATCACATTTATTTATAATATCTAGTTTTTTAAATAATTCTCCATAGTTAGCTAATTTCTCTTTATCCTCCACCTTTATTCCTGAATTATAGAAAACAATATTGCCGTTTCCTTCGTTTAAAGCATCATCTTTTTCTAAAATCCTTTTTAAATGTTTTATTGTACCAAGGTTTCCGTCAATTATATCTGTATCTACTGGAAGTATTTTTCTAAATATATCTTTATAGAAAGAAAAATGCGTACAACCCAAAACTATAGTTTCATACTTATTTAAGTCATACTTAAGTAATTGTTCTTTAAGATAAGGTAATACTATTTCTTCATTAAACTCAAATCTTTCTGCAAATTCAACTAATCCTGGAAGTGGTAATAAATCAACAATGTGATCATTATCTAATTTAGTAATAAGATTTTGAAGTTTGTCCTCCTTTAAAGTCAAAGCAGTTGCAGTTACTAAAACTCGATTATTTATATTTCTATTTTTTTCAACAGCAGGTTTTACAGCAGGTTCCATGCCAATAATTGGAACACTATATTTAGCCCTTAGATCTTCAATAGCCACACTTGTAGCAGTATTACAAGCAATGACAATTGCCTTAACACCCTGATCCATTATAAACTCTATTGCATCAAATATATATTTTTTTACTTCATCCTTCGGTTTGGGTCCATAAGGGACATTTGATGTATCTGCGTAATATATATAATCTTCATTAGGTAACATTTTTAGCGTATCATATAATACAGTAATTCCTCCGACACCAGAGTCAAAAAAACCTATTTGCATTCCTATTCCTCCAAATAAATAAAATTTATATGCTAATCTAGCATAACTATAATTTTATTATACTACAAAATAATTAACTTATGATAAAAATACCTCATCAAACTTTCTCATAATATCGATTTTAATTTCTTCATTGACTCAATAGTCATTATAGTTTGCAGGTATAACAATGGGGGTAGAAATTAACTACAGAGGAAGGAGCAGAAAGATATTTGATAAAATAAATTATAGGAGGGAGTAAATTTGGAAAGATGGGAATATAGAACAATAAAAGTAAAATTAAAAGGATTAGGTGGAGGGATATTAGAAACAGAAGATTTCGACTATGAGCTCAATAAACTAGGAGAGCAAGGCTGGGAATTGGTATCTTGTTTTACAGCAAATGCATCCAATGGATATAGTAGGGACGCTATAGCAGTGTTTAAGAGAAAAAAGTAGGAAAATAATAACTTACAAAATATATTTAATTATTTCCTTGACCTTAGCCTTAGACTAAGGTTTATATTATACTTATAATATTTAAGGGGGTAACGAAGTGGGGAAAAACTACTCTATAAAAGAAGTATCAGAAATATTTAATATCACAACTAACAAAGTAAGATTTTATGAAAAGAAGGGATTAATTAATCCTAAGAGAGATATGGATAATGATTATAGGTATTTTACTGAAGATGATTTAATTAAATTACAAACCATATTAATGTATAGAGAATTAGATATACCAATAGAACATATTAAGGATATATTCACAGATGAAAGTAAGGATAATATATTAAACCATTTCCATGCTCAATGGAAAGTGATAAACAATCAAATTCATAGAATGCAGTTAATACAAGATTCTCTAGAAGAAATTATGGATAATATATACGAAGGTGAAAATGAAACCTATAAGGAAAAAATAATTAAGGTAATAGAATCTATGAATGAAGTATGGGAAATAAAAAATAACTGGAAAGATAAATGGGATTTTAATAGTTGGGCTAGGACTTATGATAAATCAGTGGAAAGAGATAGCGGAAACTTAAAATTCTACAAATATTATAATGATATACTAGATACAACCTTTAATAAATCTATTAAGAATAAAGAAAAGACTATAAAAGTCTTAGAGATAGGTGTAGGTACTGGGAATTTAGCAGATAGGTTTTTAAAGAATGAATACGACATTACTGGAATGGATCAATCAAGAGAAATGTTAAACGTTGCAAAGGAAAAATATCCTAAATTAAAATTAAGGTTAGGAGATTTTCTTAATATACCCTTTGAAAATAGGAAATTTGATGTAATAGTATCTACCTATGCATTTCATCATCTAAATGACGAAGAAAAGAAGGTTGCCATAAAGGAAATTTTAAGGGTATTAAAAGACGATGGTAGAATAGTAATAGGAGATTTAATGTTTGAAAATCAAGAGGAAAAGGAAAAAATTATGAATAGATTAACTAAAGAAGAAATAAAGGAAATAGAAGATGAACATTATTCAAATATTCAACTACTAAGAAACGAATTTAAAAGATATAATAGAGAGTTGCAAATAACTAGAATGGATGAGTTGGTATTTATTATTGAGGTAAATTAATTTGTTATAGAAAAGTGATATAATAGGACTAATAATAATTCAATCAAAAGGAAAATGCACAATGAGAATTATTATGAAACTAAAGGTTATGATTAGAGAGATTATATAGATTTTTATGAGAAGTAAAAAACTATCTATCATAAATGTAGGAGATGGGAAATGAAAACAATAATATTAGAAGAAATGGTCTTAGATGATTTAATAAAAACATTTCATCGTTTATTTGATTTAAATGTATTGGAATCTACGCCAATAAAACGAGGATGGTTAAATTTAAAATGGAAAATTACCACAGATTCAGGACAGTTTCTAATTAAGCAATATAACAAAGAAAGATATAAAATGTATAAGACAGAAGATCTACTATTTGCATTTGCTCAGCAGGCTAGATTGTATAGTCAGGGTGTCCAGTGCCCAAACTTGTTATCACATAATGAAAATATTTTACTTGAATCTGATAATGGTGAACAATTCATGGTGATGGAATTTTGTCAGGGGAAAGTAATCCCGCCGGGTAAGACTAATGTTCATCAAATATATGATTTAGGTAAAGTAACAGGGAGAATGCATAGATTATTAAATGATGGAACACTAGGTATTAAAAATAATCCCAAATTTATTCCTCCGTGTCGTGAAGAACGTTTAGCATATTGGAACTCAGTATGGAAACAAGAAAAGGAAAATGATAAAATACAGTTACTTACTTATATAGATGCCCAACGTAAGGCAACAGAAGATTTAAATATGGAAATATGTGAGTCACTTCAATTAGGATGGGCTCATCGTGATCTCTGGGTTGATAATCTTTTATTTGATAATAACGGACTAACAGCAATTTTAGATTTTGATCGATTAAATTATGATTATCCACAACTTGATGTTGCTCGTGCTGTTATGTCATGTGCTCTAGATGATGATTTTGATGTATCTCTTGCCTCAGCATTTATTGAAGGTTACAGTGAGGAATGCAACGTAAGTGAGGGGTATCTAACAAACGCATTACAGTTGTTATGGTATATGGAAAGTACATGGTGGACAGATGCTTATATGGATCAACATAGTTTGCCACCTGCTAGATTCGCAAAAGAAATGATTTGGCTTGCTGAAAATCAAAAAAGTTTATCTGATTTATTAGGAAATATTTAGCTAGTAATATGAAAGGAAGGAATTATTATGGAATATAGGATAGCAGGAACAGAAGACTTTATGCAGCTATCGCAGATGAGATGGGATTTTAAGACTGAAAATAAAGAGATTTCAAATTCTATAAACAAAGATATATTTTTAGAAGAATGTTATAAGTTCTTTAAAAGTGGATTAGCAGAAAGGAATTGGACTCATTGGATAGTATTGGATAATAATATAATCGTATCCCATATTTCTATTAATCATATTAGAAAGATTCCGAAGCCCAATAGGATTATTGATGAGTATGGATATGTTACAAATGTTTATACAAGACCGTCATATAGAGGTAAAGGCATTGGTTCTAAGCTTATGGATAATGTAAAGGCTTGGGCAACAGAAAAGGATTTAGAAATATTGATAGTATGGCCAAGCCGTGAAGCAGTTGAGTTTTATGAGAGAAAAGGATTTAAATCGGACAATGATATAATGGAATTGTTTATAAGGTCTGATGATTAGATTAAAATTATTATGGATAGAATTATGAACTATTTAATAATAATTTAATATACATAAAAACTAACAAAACACTAATTTTGAAGGGAGTGATCGACATGAAACGTCGGGTAATACGAAATAAGGTGAATTATATCTAAAGTGAAGCAGTAAATAATATTTTTTCGGTTAAATTGGCTGGTGTTATTTTGCTGTTTCAAAGACTAAAAATCAATTAAAATTTATTTGAAAGAGGTAGAATAACATGTTAAAACTAAAATATCTTTTTGATAATAGAGATTTGGCAGAAATGATTCTAGAGAATTGGGAATACGATTTATCTTCACTTAAACTCTTTGACTATTATAGAATTTCATCAAATGCGATTTACCCGTTTCAATATAATGGTAAAACTCGATTACTGAGATTTTCTCCTGTAGCTGAAAGAGATAAGAATAATATAATAAGAGAATTAGAATTTATTCGTTATTTAAAATCAAGGGAATATCCTGTTTTATCCACTGTGCCTTCAAAGGATAATAAAGAGTTAGTAGAAGTGGATACTCCTTGGGGAAAGTATTTTGCAGTTGTTTTTGATAGAGTTGCGGGGATTCAATTGGGAGAAATAGAATATACACAAGAGATATGCAGAAAACATGGTGAATATTTAGGCAAGCTTCATAGGTTATCTTCGGAATATAAACCTGACAAAAGGTTGCGATGGTCATATGAGGATGTTCTTGAGTGGATTGAAAAGGAATTAGAAGATTTTCCTAATGAGATATTAGCCAAACAAGAGGCTAAGATGGTAAGGGATTATTTATCTAAAATACCTAAAGATGACCAAAATTTTGGTCTAATACACTATGACTTTGAGTTGGATAATATATTCTATGACCAATCAGCAGATAGATTAAATATAATTGATTTTGATGATGCCATGTATCACTGGTATGCTATGGATATAGAAAGATCATTAAACAATATAATAAGTGAAACATCTTGTGAGGATTATTCTATGCTAAGAGAAAATTTTATAATGGGATACACACAAGAGTTTAATGTTTCAGACGAGATGTTACTGTATATGCCTATGCTAAGAAGATTTGCAAATTTATATGGATATACTAGAGTTCTAGTGTCGGCTAAGGAAACTTGGGATAATGAACCTAGATGGATGCTGGATTTAAGAGATAAATTAATGAGTATTATGGAGCAAGATTCTATGTTTTTTGGCAAACAAATAAAGTAGTAGAATTTTAGGGGCTGACAAGATGTCAGCCCTTGAAATGATAAAAGGATAAGAGATTAAAAAATAATCTAGATGTAGATAAAGGGGCAAAGTATATATGAGAAAAGAAAATGAAGTAATGAAGCAGATACTAGATTTTGCTAACAGTGAAGATGGGGTTAGAGCTGTTATGCTGAATGGTTCAAGGGTTAACTCTAATGCACCTAAGGATATAATGCAAGATTATGATATAGTATTCTTTATAACCAATATAGAAGATTTAAGTTATAAAATAAATCAAAGCTGGATTAATATATTTGGAGAGCTTGTTATTATGCAGCAAAATGATTTTGAGGATGGCTCATATATTTTTCTTATGCAGTTTAAAGATGGAGTTAGAATAGACCTTAGCTTTAAGGATGTTAAGAAAATTAAAGAAATAGTTAGAGAAGATACTCTTAGTAAAATACTATTGAATAAAGATGATATTGAGCTTAAAATATCCGCACCCAATGATAATGGATACCATGTACTAAAGCCTTCAAAAAAGGAGTTTGATGAATTATTGAATGAAGCATGGTGGATTCAAACCTATGTCGCCAAAGGAATATGGAGAGATGAATTACCTCTTGCTAAATATATGTTTGATGTTATTTTAATGGATTGTATAAAAACATTGTTATCATGGTATATTGGGGAAGAGAATGAATGGAATATAAATGTGGGCAAATACGGAAAATGGTTAAAAAAATACTTATCTGATGAAATATATAATGACTTTATTTCAATATATCCGCCTATAGATTATGATAAAATGTGGGAATCATTATTTATAGCAGGTAGATTTATACGAAGAATAGGAAACTTGTTAGCTGAATCACTTGAATACTCTTATCCTACTAAAGACGATATAAATGTAACGGAATATATTAAAAAGATTAAAGAGCTGCCTAGAGACGCTAAAGAATTTAGCTAGGAATTATGGTATAGAAATAAGAGATCTCAATTTTACTGGATATTTTCAATATAACAAGTTAATATTTTGTTATATTAAGAGATTATATTATGAAAGTGGAAAAAATTAGAATTATATTTTCATCAATATGGGGGAATGGAGGGAATAGATTGTAAGATGAGGAATTTATATAGAAATATAGAATTAGAGCTAGATAAGGTAAAGTATAATGATTTATGGGCTGAATTTTTTAGAACGGAATTTGCAATTTATAATAAAACAAAGGTCTTTTTTAAAAGTGGAGAAATACCATATGATAAAAGATTTTTAGGGAATACTAGTATCGATTATAATGGAAGTAATTTAGCTATATGGTATACTGAGAATCCTAGTCAAGAGGATAGTAGGGAACTGGCTTCTAATATAATACATGAAATGTTTCATTCATATCAGATTACAAATAATGAGGTACGTTTTCCCGATGATTTAAAAGGATTAGATTATCCTATGGACTTAAAAAATTATGAAATAAAGTATAAAGAAAATATATTGCTTGTTGAGGCTCTTAATAGTAGTGATAGAAACATAAAGTATAATATACTAAAAGAAATTATTTCACTGAGGATGCTAAGGTTAAGAAAGTATGGAGATATTATAAAATACGAATTTGCAATTGAAACGATTGAAGGAAGCGCTGAATATTGTGGAACCAAGGCACTTAGAGATATTTCAAAAGAGCTCTATGACAGAAGAATAGAAAACTACAAGAAAATCCTTACTGAGGATATATCCATAATATTTAATGTTCGTAAAATTTGCTATTATACGGGAGTATTATTTTTATTTCTTTTAGAGGAGTTAGATATACCTTTTACGCGTGAAATATCAGGGCAGAATGAATATATATTTGAGGAAATATCAGATAAAAATGGTTATGATATAGTTAATATAGACGATATAAAAAGTTTACAAATAGAAAAGTATTTTAGAGAGTATATAAATGAAAGAGAAAAGAAATTTGGAGATTTTTTTAATAAATCTTTTGTAAAACATAAGGGAAATTTTTACATTTGTGGCTATGATCCTATGAATATGATTAAGCAAGAAGATAAGATTTTGTGCAGCCATTTTATTGTGATCATGGATAAAGTGTCAAAAAAGCGATTGTTCTTAAATGGGCCTGTAGTAGTTAAATTAAAAAAGGGAACTAGCAATCATGTTGTGGAGTATTATTCAAAAGCATATTAACTTTAACCTCTGTTGGTTTCTTCTTTAGAGAATGAGCAATTGAGTTTGGAAATATGTTAGAACTGGATTTTCATCCGGGATGGTATGGAGATTTTAAGAAAGAATAATGTTGTAATTATAAACCACTCCTATATGATATAGGAGTGGTTTTATGCGATTATGCTACGTCCTGAAGCTTTTCTATATATATATCAATCAATTCTTTTTCCGTCACATTTATACTTGGCTTATCAAATACTATCTGACCCTTATCTAACATTATTATTCTATCTGAATATTCTATGGCATCTTTCATATTATGAGAAATCATTATGGTTGTCATGGAATATTTCTTTATTAATTCCTTTGTTTTTTGCATTACTACATTTGATGTCTTAGGGTCTAAAGCAGCAGTATGTTCGTCAAGTAAAAGCAAATCTGGATGCTTCATAGCTGCCATTACCAGAGATAGAGATTGTCTTTGACCACCAGATAAAAATTTTACTTTTGTATTTAGCTTGTTTTCAAGACCCAAATCCAAATCCTTTAATAGTTCTGCATATTTACCTATGTTATTCTTTTTAATAAGTTTTCTTAAGGTAAATTTTTCTCCCTTTTTATCAGCTAAGGACATATTCTCCAGTATAGTAAGGGAGGGGGAGACTCCCATGGAAGGATTTTGATATACTCTTCCAATATAGTTAGCTCTTTGTTCTTCTCTTAAATTTTCTATATTATGTCCATTTAATATGATTTGACCTTTATCTGATAATATACTTCCACCTATCATATTAAGGAGAGTAGATTTACCGCAGCCATTGGAGCCAATAATTGCTGTACATTTATTTTCTTCAATTTCCAAGTTGAAGTCTTGAAAAATATTAATTTCATTATCTGTATTTTTGTTAAAACTCTTTGACAGGTTTACTATTTTTAACATTTTTTCTTCCTCCTTCTTTTTTCATATATCCTAAAAAATCAGTTGCGAAATTATTATAGGATAGAAATACTATTACGATTATTGCATTTATCGCTCTAAGGTCATTAGGATTCAGACCTAGGTCTATGGCAATGCCACCAATAAGTTTGTAGATAATAGCGCCTAATATTGCCCTAGTTGTGTTTTTTATTTTGCTTGAGTTTTTCTTTACAGTGTCTCCTATTATGATTGAAGCAAGGGCTACTACTATAATGGAATTACCCATAGTTATATCTGCAAAACCTTGCATTTGGGCCATTAAGGCACCACTTAAAGCTACAAATCCATTAGCTAACATTAGTCCTATTACCTTATATTTATTACTATTCTCTCCTAAAGATTTTACTAGAGATTCATTATCTCCAGTTGCTATTAATAAATATCCCGTTTCAGTTTTTAGAAATTGATCTAGTATGATTTTTATTAACAATACAGTTACAGCTAATACTATTAAGGATGAACCTAAATCAAAGATTGAACCATATTTAAATAGTGGAAAATTAGATTTTCCATTTATTTTTAGATTTACAGAGTATAGTATAGTCATAGTCAATATTCCTGATAATAATGGCTTTATTCTTAGCTTTGTAAAGAGAATTGCAGTAAAGAGTCCTGCTAATGTTCCAAAGAAAAAGGCCATTAAAGTACTAATGATTGGATTAACGCCTATAGATATAAACTTAGCAAATACAAAGGCTCCAAAAGGAAAAGTCCCTTCTACGGAAAGATCTGCTATATCTAATATTTTATAAGTTAAGAATACTCCCATAGCTAAAATTGCAAATATTAGTCCTTGCTCTAGGGAAGTAATTATTAGGGAATTCATATATATCACCTCATTATTTAATCATTTTTTATTGCATCATTGAATACATTATTATTTTCATCCAGTCCTAAGGACTTTAATGTTTCTTTATTAAAGACTTTTTTGGTATTAGTTGCAGTCTGTGATGGAATATCAGAAGGAGTTTTTCCATCAACTAAAATTTCTTTAGCCATCTTTGCAGTTTGTTTACCTAGTTCATAGTAGCTAATTCCATCAGTAATGAGAATGCCTCCATTTACATGAGAATCTTCAGCAGCCACAGTAATTAATTTATTAGAGATAGCTTTTTCAGAAACTATATTAATTGCAGATGCCACCATATTATCTGTTATTGTATATATCCCATCTACTTTTTTAACTATAGAATCTACAGCTTGAGGTATATCAGATATGTTTGATATTCCAACCTCTACTATTTCAAGACCTATGGAAGGTGCTAATTCTTTTGCCATTTCAACTTGAATTTGTGAATTAGGTTCACTAGTGCTAAAGATAATTCCAATTTTTTTGATATTGCTATTTAAATCTTTAAATAGTTGCAGCTGTCTATCCATTGGACTAGCATCTGATGTTCCTGTTATATTCCCACCTGGTTTTTCTATGGAATCTACTAATTCAGCAATTACAGGATCTGTTACTGCACTAAATAATATAGGAATCTCTGAAGTAGCTTGTTTAGCAGACTGAGCTGCTGGCGTTGCTATAGCGTATATTAAATCTACTTTATCTTTTACGAATTTTTGAGATATACTAACAGTAGTTGGAATATCCCCCTGTGCATTTTGGTAGTCTATTTCTGCATTCACATTAAATTCTTTTAATCCATCTTCAAAGCCTTTCCTAGCGTCATCTAACGCTGGATGATCTGCTAATTGACTAATTCCAATTTTATATACTTTTTCATTAGATGTATTACTTGGTTTACTTACATTTGCATTACAACCTGATAAAATCATAATACTTGCTACTGTTAAAGATAATAATTTGCTGATTTTTAATTTCTTCATTTTCTTATCCTCCTATAATTTAATTAATAAAAAATATAGGATATTAGCTTAGATTGAATCCATGGTGTAATTAAGGCAATAAAAAAATCTTTCAATCTCCATAAATACAGCTTTTAGCTATACTTATAGAGACGAAAGATTATATCCGCGGTACCACCCTAATTATGACAAAGTCATCACTCAATCAGACCTAACAGTCCTATCCCTTATAACGATGGGCTTTCGGATTCACCTACTTGAAAGTTTCTTTTAGTGAATCTGCTTAGGAGTGTATATTACATATCTTGTTATTGTTGGTTTTCACCCTTCCCAACTCTCTTTGAATAATCAATGATATCTTTCTCTCCATCAGAGCATTTTTAATATTAGATAAAATAATAATACTTTAATCTCATAATGTCAATACTTTTTTGAAAAAATATTTTTAAAATTCTTGATGGAGTGATATAAGGTCTAATAGAGGCCAGTGGTTTTAAGTATAGCCAAAAATATTTAATTTTTATAACGAATAGGAAAGAAGAGAGATCATTCTCCTATATTTACAGCATCCTTAAATAGTGGAAGAGTCGAATCCAATCCTAATGCTTCTAAGGTGTTTATATTTACAGTTGTTACGGTTTTTTCTGCTACACCAACTGGTATAGTAGAAATATCTTTTTTGTCTACAAGTATTTCTTTAGCCATCTTAGCTGTTTGTTTACCTAGTTCATAATAGCTAAGTCCATTTGTTACTAATAATCCACCTTTTACCTGTGTTTCCTCTGCACAGATAGATATGATTTTTTTATCTATAAGTTTCTTTGATACCAACTCAACAGAAGAGGCTATTAGATTATCACTTAGAGCATAAACGGCATCGACTTTATTTAATAGGGAATCTATTGCTTGAGGAAGTTCATTTACATTACTTACTCCAACTGTAACTATTTCTAAACTTTCAGCTGGTGCTAGTTTTTTCACTTCTTCTATTTGGACTTCTGAGTTTGCTTCAGACGTATTATAAAGTATACCTATAGTTTTTATATTAGGGTTGATTTCCTTAAACATCTTTAACTGAGAAGCTGTAGGTGCCATATCTGATGTTCCAGTTACATTACTGCCAACATCTTTCCAATCTACAACTATTTCTGCTTTTACAGGGTCTGTTACTGCACTAAATAATATAGGAATCTCTGAAGTAGATTGCCTGGCAGATTGAGCCGCTGGCGTTGCTATAGCGTATATTAAATCTACTTTATCTTTTACGAATTTTTGAGATATACTAACAGTAGTTGGAATATCCCCCTGTGCATTTTGGTAGTCTATTTCTGCATTCACATTAAATTCTTTTAATCCATCTTCAAAGCCTTTCCTGGCATCATCTAACGCTGGATGATCTGCTAATTGACTAATCCCAATTTTATATACTTTTTCATTAGATGTATTACTCGGTTTACTCACATTTGCATTACAGCCTGATAAAATCATAATACTTGCTACTGTTAAAGATAATAATTTGCTGATTTTTAATTTCTTCATTTCCTTATCCTCCTATAATTTGAATTGGCGATTGAGAACTGACAATTTAAATTTGGTTAAGTAACCTCACTCAGTTTCGCAACTCAAATCTATTCACTCGCTACGCTCATATAGATTTGGTGCTTATTGCGTTTGACCTACTAAAGCTCACTTCGTTCGCTAAGTTAGGTCATAAAAAAAATCTTTCATCTCTATAAATATAGCTTTAGCTATACTTATAGAGACGAAAGATTATATCCGCGGTACCACCCTAATTATGACAAAGTCATCACTCAATCAGACCTAACAGTCCTATCCCCTATAACGATGGGCCTTCGGATTCGTCTACTTGAAAGCTTCGTTTAACGAATCTGCTTAGGAGTGAATATTACATATCTTCTTAATGTTGGCTCTCACCTTTTCCAACTCTCTGTAATTAAGTTAGGATATCTTTCTCTCCATCAAAGCATTTTTAATATTAAAAAATATCATAATACTTTAATCTGGTAATGTCAATAGTTTTTTATTAAAATTTTTCTGTAAATAATATAGTAATTTTACAGAAGATGTATTTGATTTGAAATAATAAAGCATAAGAAATAGGTCTAGATTTGCAAATAATCAGGAGATGTAGTATAATGATGAAGTTAGATTAATTGTTAGAATGTAGTTAAAGTATTTAAAATAATTTTTATAATAATCTTATCCTTATTTTAAAGTTATGATGGTGGTTTAGATATAACCATTTACTTTATGCCTATATGCCCTGAAAGGGGATTATATTTATTTAATCTTGAATTTTCCCTATGGATTATTTAAATGAATACGACTAATTAATTACTAACTAATATACGATTTGTATATTAGTTTTTTGTGATATAAAATTTAAAAAGGAGGTGTTTAAATGACAATAAATGTTATGTTTGCACTTGTGGGTTTGTTTTTGGTAACCGCTTTTACAAATGTTTTAGCAACGCTAAAAACAATATTGATGTCAAAAAAAATTATGAATCCAGTTTATTTACTAGTTTTTGCGGATGCTATGATCTTTGCAACTATTGTTAGTAAGGTAACTAGTTCTGATGGGATTCAATTTACAATATCATATGCTTTAGGAAGAACAGCTGGAGTTTTTATAGGCGGTAAGATTGAAGATAGGCTAGCCCTTGGTATTTTAGAAGTAGATTTATTTTTGAATAACAAAAATAAAGTTATGGAAATAGCAAATAGACTTAGAGAAACAGGATATACAGTTAATACTTTTCTTGTTGGAGGTAATAATGAGGAAAAGAGATATCAAATGGAAGTAATTATCAAAAGGAAAGAGTTTAAAATATTTGAAGATATTATAGCAGAATTTAATGTGGTAAATCCAACCTTAAAAGTTAAAACTATAAGTAAAGTAGACGGCAAAATTACAACCACAAGATTTAAAGAGGCTTAGAAGACTTCATTATAATATTAAGAAACAAGGTATATGATGAAATTAGGAAATAACTCAGCTGTTCTGAAGGAATAATTACAGTTGAATTAATTCCAAAATTTAATGATTCACAGAATTTTTATTTTTATATTGATTAGGTGAGAGTCCCATATAATTTTTAAAGGCTCTGCTAAAATAATGCTGGCTGCTGTATCCTACCATATTTGCAATATCATTTATGGTATAGTCCTTATCCTTATCTAATAGAAGTTTTATTGCCATATTGATTCTTAGTTTATTAAGATAATCAGTAAAACTAACTCCTGTTTTTTGTTTGATTATTCTAGTGAGATATGACTGACTTATATGTAAATTTTCAGCTATAAGATTTAATGTTAGATTGTTTTGAGTAAAATTTTCTTTTATATAGTTAATGGCTTGATTTCCAACACATTTATAGTTTGTATTGTCCATATCTATTTCCTTTAATCTATTTATTTCCCACATTCTTTCGCAGTAGGAGTCCATGGCTTTAATAATTATATTTTTAAAATCCCTATACTGTATAGGTTTTAGTAAATAACTAAATACTCCAAGTTCTAAAGCTTTTTGTGCATATTCAAATTGATCGTATCCTGATATAATTATTATTTTAGAATTAGAATCCAGTTCTTTAATTTTTTCTATTACTTCAAGACCATTTATAAAAGGCATATTAATATCCATTAAAATAATTTCAGGTTGATACATATGAATTAAATTCAGAGCTTCTTCACCATCTTGTGCTGTTCCTACAACAGATAAATTTAAATCATAGGATTCTATTAAATTTTTCAAACCATTACGTATTATTTCTTCATCATCAGCGATTACTACTCTGAACATTGAGATCCCTCACTTATCTTTGGTATTTTTAATGATACCTTAGTTCCTTCTTCAAATTTGCTGTCAATACTAATACTATATTTATCCTTAAAAGTAAGCTTTAAACGTTCGTTGATATTATACAATCCATAGTGCTCTGATTCAATAGACTGATAGAGATTTTTTCTAATTATAGAAAGCTTTTCATAATTCATCCCCAAGCCGTTATCTATAACTTCAATAAGTATACAATCATCTTCAGATAATATATTTATATTAATAAAACCCTTCTGTTTTTTTAGTTTTAGTCCATGGTAAATAGAGTTCTCAACTAGAGGTTGTATTATCATCTTAGGGACTAGATATTGTGAAATTAATTCATCTAAATCAATATTATAACTAATCTTATCTTTATAACGTGTTTCTTGGATTTTCAGATAGTTGCGTACATGCTTTATTTCCTCATCAATTGTAATAAATTCTTTTCCATCGCTTAATGATATCCTAAAGAATATAGACAATGAGTTAATCATATCTGCAAGGTCAAAGGCATTATACTCCAAAGCCTTCCATTGAATTGTATCTAGTGTATTATATAAAAAGTGAGGGTTTATTTGTGATTGCAATACTCTCAATTCAGCGTTTCTTTTTTGAGTTTGTGCCTGATATACTTCATTTATTAATTTCTTAATATCCCTAAGCATTTGATTAAACACTTTACCTAATATAGATATTTCATCATTATTTTTAGTTTCATAATAGGAATCCAAATTCCCATTAGACACTTCTATCATATGATTTTTTAACTTATGTATTGGTTTTACAATAGTTCCAGAGACAATAATTGCAAGTAAAATAGCAAACAATAATAAAATTATTCCTAGGATAACAACTAAGTTGATGATATTATTAGTTTGGGAATGAATATAACTATTTTCAATTAGGGTACATAAGATCCAGTCTTCTGTATAGGGGATAGAGGAAAAAAATAAAGTCGAATCTTTGTCAGAGATATTTTTTAAGCTAATAGTTCCTAAATCTATTTCCTTAGATTCCTCAATTATTTTATCTAGTCCTTCTATGGAAATATAATTACTTGCCAAATTATCTTTTGAAGTAGAGTATATGTCCATATCCTTATTCATAATCCAAGAAAATCCATTGTATACATCAATGCCGCTTGCTATTTCGGAGATTTTCTCCAAATTAATGGCACCATTAATAAACCCTATTTTTTCATTTTTATCATTTACAACTGGATAGCAAATAATAAAAATAGGAGTCTTATCAGATTTGGAGATGATTGGCTCAGATATAATATACTCAATATCTGATGACATTACCTTATTGAAATACTCTCGACTATAGACATCAATAGTGATATTATCATTGATCCATCCATATCCATCACTAGTCCCTATTGCAAAGGTTTCATTTAAATTTCCATATTGCTTACTTAATACTTTATTTAAGCGAGTTAAATATGGTTTTAAGGCTATTAGGTCAAACTCTTTAGTTGAAGCATATTCATGAATAATTCTTATTTCACTTATTCGTTGATTTAACCAAGACCCAATCTCATTTGATTTTGAATCAATGAGTTGTAAAGTTTGATATTCCAACTGCTCCATATTTGAAGATTTTACCTTTGTTTCCAATACAAACAATAGAGGAGAAAGAGTAAGTATTATACATAAAACAAAAATTATGATAATTTTTAGACGTAAAGACATAGTTGTTCACCTGAATTTTAACTTTTAAGCTCAATTATTATTATATAGGATTTTGTTGTATTTTTAAATACTGGATTTTAAAGTACAAAAATAGACATATGAGTGTAAATACTAAAATGAAAAGCTATGTTAAACTAATAACGATATAAGCGATAAATTAACAAAAATAGGAGGGACAAAATTTGAAAAAGTTTTTAGCATTTTTTCTAGTAATAACTATGGCAGTAGGTTTAGTAGGTTGTAATAAGGCAGAAAACGTAGGTATCAATGAATCTACAGCAGCTATAAAAGATGGTGTGTATGAAGGAGTTGGTACTGGTAAAGGCGGCGAGATAAAAGTTGAAGTAACAATTTCAGATGATACTATCACTGATATAAAGGTATTGAATCATAATGAAACACCAGGATTCGATACTGCAATGGAAACTTTAACAGAAAGTATTATATCTCAAAATAGTCTTGAAGTAGATGGAGTTTCAGGATGTACTTTTACATCTAACGGATTCATAGAAGCGGTAAATGCCGCATTAACTGCAGCAGGAGGAACTCCAGAAATGTTGAAGAAAACTGATATTACATCTTCAAGTGGAGTAAAGGAAGAAGTTACGGAAACTCATGACATAGTAATAATTGGTGCTGGGGGAGCAGGCCTTTCTGCAGCTATTGAGGCTAAATCAGCTGGTGCAGATGTAATCGTTTTAGAAAAAATGCCTATGGCTGGTGGAAATACCTTGATTTCAGGTGCTGAATATGCTGCACCAAACAATTGGTTACAGAAGGAGGAAGGTATTGAAGACAGTATAGAGCTTCATGTAGAAGACACCTTAAAAGGTGGAGATAATGAGGCAAATGAAGAGTTAGTTAGGGTTTTAGCAGAAAATGCTCTTGCAGGTGCTGAGTGGCTAAGAGATGAAGTAGGGGTAGTATGGGAAGATGAGTTAATGTTTTTTGGTGGACATTCAGTTAAGAGAAGTTTAGTTCCAGCAGGAGCTAGCGGAAGAGAAATCATATCTAAGCAACTTGCAAAGGCTGAAGAAATGAATATCCCTGTTCTTTTAAATACTAAAGCAACAGCTTTAATTACAGATGAGAATGGAAAAGTTATAGGAGTAGAAGCAGAAGGGGAAAATAAAAATTATACTTTTAATACTAACAAAGCAGTAATCATAGCATCAGGAGGATTTGGCTCTAATGTAGAGATGAGAGTTAAATATAACCCTGATATAGATGAAACAATCTTATCAACTAACTCAACTGGTAGTACAGGTGATGGTATTACAATGGCTGAAAAAATAGGAGCATCTTTAGTAGGCATGGAACGTATTCAAACATATCCAATATGTGACCCACTAACTGGAACATTACTTTACTATGATGATGCAAGATTATATGGTCATACGGTTATTGTAAATAAAGAAGGAAAGCGTTTTGTAGAAGAATTAGGTAGACGTGATGTAATGTCTATGGCTATTAAGGATCAAACTGGTCATGTGTGCTATGAGCTACTTGATCAAAAAGGATTTGAAGCAAGTAAATTACAAGAAAATCATGGACCAGAACTTGATTACTTATATAAAAATGATTTATTAGTAAAAGCTGATACTATAAAAGAAGCTGCTGATTTCTTCGGAATTAATGCAGCAGAATTACAGAAAACTGTTGATAAATACAATGGATATGTGGCAGATGGAAAAGACCCAGAATTCAACAAAAGAAGTTTACCTTCAACTGTAGAAGTTGGTCCATTTTATATTTTAAAAGCTACTCCGGCAGTTCACCATACAATGGGTGGTATAAAAATTAATACAAATGCTCAAGTATTAGATACAGAAGGAAATGTAATAGAGGGATTATATGCAGCAGGTGAAGTAACAGGAGGAATTCAAGGTGCTAATAGATTAGGTAGTAATGCCCTTGCTGATATTACAGTATTCGGTAGAATTGCTGGACAAAACGCAGCTAAATAGCGTTTAAACATAAAAAATTAAGATAATAAAAGGCTCTTCCAGATTATTGGAAGAGCCTTTAGAACTATTTATTGAGGCTTTATTCTGAATAATGAACTATCTAAGAAGAGAGTGAGGGAAGATAGTAGATATATTTAAATATAAAATGGCTATACAGTAGGACAATTTGAGGGATTAATATACATTCTGTATATTAGAAAACAACTTTAGAAGTTTTATGTTCTAGAGTTGTTTTTTATTTTGCTTTGTTATAATAGTAAATTTTTTAATATTACTATTTATTAAATAATAAAATAAGACTTGGCAATAATAACCATAACTCTACTATAAAGGATGATATGAATGATTTCGAAAAGTATAAGAGAGAATAGAGAAAATATAATAAATGCTTTCCATAGTACTGGAGATTTGGTAGCCTATGAATTTGAAACTAACTCTAATATAAAGATGATGGCAGTATATTTCGAAGGCTTCATAGATAGAGATATTTTTGATAGAGATATATTAAAACCTTTAATACTTAGATTAGAAAAGCCTGAAAATTTTAAAAGAACTATTTTTATTTCTCAAATTGAAAAAACAAATTCAATGGAAAATATAATAGATCGGCTTCCAAACGGAATGATAGCCTTATTTATGGAAGGTATAAATATTGGCTATACAGTTGAAATAAGTAAATGGGCAAAGCGAAATATAGAAGAACCAGGTTCAGAATCAGTTGTCAGAGGACCAAAGGAAGGATTCATAGAGGATATATCAGTAAATAAAGTGCTTGTAAGGAGGATTTTGAGAAATAACAACCTAGTATTCGAGGATTATATTCTAGGAAAACAGACTAGAACTTCTGTTAGTCTAGCTTATATTAAGGGAATTGTAAATGAGGATGTCTTAGATGAAGTCAGAAAAAGACTAGAGAAAATAAATATAGATGCTATATTGGAAAGTGGATATATAGAAGAACTTATAGAAGATAGCCCAAGATCCATGTTTTCAACAATTGGAAATGTGGAAAAACCTGATATAATAGCGGCTAAGATTTTGGAAGGTAGAGTTGCCATACTTACTGATGGGACACCTCATGTTTTGACCATTCCTAAACTTTTTGTAGAAGGATTAATGGCAAGTGAGGATTATTATTTAAGGCCTTATTATGCTTCTTTTTTAAGGCTATTAAGATACTTTGCCATGATGGTAACTGTATATTTACCTGGAGTATTTGTAGCTTTACAACTTTATCATCAGGAAATGATTCCTACTCCATTGTTAATAAGTGCAGCGGGAGCAAGGGAAGGGGCGCCTTTCCCCATAATGATAGAGGTATTCCTACTAACTTTGGCACTAGAATTAACAAAGGAATCGGGACTTAGACTTCCTAAAAATATTGGTAATACAGTAAGTATAGTTGGAGCATTGATATTAGGTCAAGCAGCCGTTCAGGCAGGAATAGTAAGCGGACTTACAGTAATTGTAGTTTCAGCGTCAGCTATATCAGAATTCATTATTCCAGAATTAGTACAAGGAATCGTTGTACTAAGATTTATTATTATACTATTAGGTGGAGTCTCAGGCCTTTATGGGGTTACTTGTGGATTTATGATTATAACCGCCTATATGGTATCCCTAGATTCCTTTGGTATACCTTACTGTTGGCCTATAGCTCCTAGGAATATGGAAGGTCTTACAAAGGACACATTTACAAGAGCACCTATATGGAAATTTATATTTAGACCAGCGGGAATAGAAAAGAATAATCTTAAAAGGCAAAATATAAATAGGGAGAGATAAATATATGAAGAAGATTATTTTTCTAAATATATTGGTTATATTGGTATTATTTCTTACAGGATGCTGGGATTCTAAAGAATTAAATAAACTTGGTATCTCGTTAATCATGGGTGTTGATATGGAAAATGACAAAGTATTATTGACAGTAGGATTTATAAAACCCATTTCGGCACAGGAATCTAATATGGAGCAAGATGTTTCTGTAAAATATGTGCAGGGCGTTGGAAATAATATGCTTGAAGCTTTTAGAGATATAACATTGAAGTTTGACCGTCGTGTATTTGCTTCCCATAATAAGATTGTCATCTTTGGAGAGGAGTTTGCGAAGCAAGGATTAATTGATCATATAGATGAATTATTTAGAGATAGGGAGCAAAGAGAAACATCGTATATTTTAGTTGCGAAAGGGTCTAAGGCCTATGATGTAATGGGTATTAATCCGGGATTAGAACAAATGCCCGCAAACTATATACTAAATCTTGTTAGAAATACAAATAGTAACCCAAAAGCAATGGATACTAATTTTATAGATTATATAAAACACCATTATCATAAAGGACATCATCCAGTAGTGGGAATAATACAAAAAAGAAAAAGAGAAATAGTTGATAAATCTGCAAGTGCAAGTAAGGCTTCAGAATATGAATTATCAATCTTAGGGTCTGCCATATTTGATAAAGATAGCTTGGTAGGATATTTAAACGGAAATGATACTAAGGCTCTAAACTTTTTTATGGATAATGTAAAAATGGGGATTGTAACATTTCCTACACCAATACCTTTAAAAAATGAGGGCAAGTCTAATAGTTTAAGTTCTGTATATATAATTAACAATAAAACTAAAAATGATGTAGAAATATTAGATGGAAAAATAATACTTAAGACAAAAATCAAGTTAAGATCTTCCCTTGGGGAAGTAGTAGGTGATATAGATATATCCAAGGAAGAAAATATTAAAAAAATGGAAGAAGCCTGTTCTAAGGCTATAGAAGAAGCGCTCAAAGAGGCATTAAGAAAAGGGCAAGAGGTTCATAAATTAGATATCTTCGGTTTTGGTCTAGTATTTCATAGGAAGTATCCGAAACTATGGAAGGAAATAGAGAATAATTGGGATGAAATATTTTCAGAAGCAGAGTTTCAGATAGAAGTCGACACTAATATAATAAGGACAGGATTAATAAACACACCAATTAATAGAGTAAAGGTGAAATAATATGGAAAATATAAAGGCAAGAAATAAAGTAGCTTATAATCAGATACTACTCTTAATGGTATTATATAGAATAATGGTAGGACTAACTTACATGCCAGCAGTGAATACTGTTCCGGCTAATCAAGATGTTTGGATATCAACTTTGTTATCAATTGGCTACACCATAATATTTAATTTACCTCTAATTTATCTAAGCAATAAGTTTAATAAATTAAATTTATTGGAGTTCGCAAATAAGATTATGGGAAGATTTATTGGAGGGATAATAGGAGTATTTTATTTTCTTACATTTTTATTTTCCAGTACTATAATTGTTAGTACATTAGTTGAAATATTAGATGCTTCCTTATTTCCAGCGACTCCTACCTGGTTTACTGCTTCAATTATAATATTAACTTGTGCATATATTTCCTCCAGAGGTTTAAGAAATATAGCTAGACTTGGTGAAATAATAATTCCTATTGTAATAATAATTATTTTTTTGATTGTAGGATTAGGATATAAAAACTATAATATTAATGAGTTACTACCAGTTTTTATGGATTCTACATTTGGAGAAATAAATTTAGGTGCTATAGAAACTTCTTTAAAGTTTTATGACATATTAATATTGGTTATGGTAACACCTAATTTGGAAAACAAAAAGGATTTAAACAGGATATTCGTAAAGTCTATAATATACTCGATCTTAATATTTATATTGTTTCTAATACCTACTCAACTAACTTTAGGTATAGAGTTTGCAAAACACGTAAACTTTCCATTTCTAACATTTACTAGAATACTTCAAATAGGAGAAATTCAAGGGTTTGACTTATTATATATAACATCCTGGATAATGGGAAATACCCTAAAAATTGCAGGTTATTTTTATTTTACTACTGTAGCTTTAGGAGAGTTGATAAATAGGAAAAATCAGATATTTATTATTCCAATATCTATTATAATATTTATTTCAGTAATTTTTATAAAGGATAGACGATCTATATTAGCAGTACCAAATCCTTTTAATACAATTTTTTCTATAGTATCTATTATAGCTAGTATAGTTATTCCATTAATCATGCTAATAGTGTATTTTTTCAGAAGAAAAAGATTAAAGTAGAAGTATAGAAATAATCTTCTGAAAAGTATATAATTGGATATATAATTTAAATTGGAGGGAAAGTAATGAAAAAAATAATAGTATTTGGAAGTAAACACTGACCAGGATGTGAACCAGCGAAAGAGTATCTTTCCAATCATGATGTTAAATTTGTATATCTAGATATTAGTGAAAATATGTTGAATTTAAAGATGTTTTTAAAATATAGAGATAACTATGAAGTATTCAATGAAATTAAGGAGGCTGGAAAAGTAGGTCTACCTTGTATAGTAGTAAATGATGGTGAACAAATTATATTTGACTATAATGAATTAGAAATATAGTATAGCTGATGGTTACCATCAGCTTTTTATACTTTGATATTAGAGATTAAATGATATAATATTATTACATAACAAAAGATAAGGATTAAAAGGAGGTTAAGTATGAAGGAAACAGTATACATAACAGGACATAAAAATCCTGATTCAGATTCTATATGTGCAGCCTTAGCATATGCAGAGTATAAAAATGCCAACGGAGATATTAATGCTATTCCTGTAAGACTTGGAGAAATCAATAGAGAAACTAAATTTATATTAGAATACTTTGGAGTTTCAGCACCTACTCTTTTGGAAACAGTAAGACTTAGTGTTGAAGATTTAAATTTTGATAAAATAGCTCCTATTAGTCCAGATATATCGCTTCGTATGGCTTTAGAGTTAATGAAGAAGAACAATTTAAATAGTCTTCCAGTTATAGATGAAAACGAGCAATTAACAGGAATAGTAACTATATCAGATATAATAGGGGCATATATAGATGTTTGGGATAATGGAATATTGGGAAAATCAGGAACTAGTATAGATAATATTATAGATACTCTGTCTGCTAAGACAGTTATAATTTCACATAATATGAAGTCCATTACAGGGAAGCTTTTAGTTTTAGCTATGGAGCCTAAATCTATAGGAGGATATATAGAAGAAAATGATATAGTCATATGTGGAGATAGAAAAGATGCCCAAGAATTAGCCATCAATAAGGGTATTTCATTAATGATTGTAACTGGAAATGTAGAAGTAGAAGAAGAAATAATAAGTTTAGCTGAGGAAAATGGAATAATTATAATATCAACACCCCATGATACTTTTACCACATCTAGGCTAATAGCTCAATCAGTTCCCATTAGTCATGTAATGACTAGGGATAATTTAATAGTGTTTAATCTTGATGATCTAGTAGACAATGTAAGAGAAACAATGTCACAAACTAGATTTAGATCATATCCTGTCATAGATGATGATAATAACAATAAAGTAGTAGGGTTAATATCTAGGTATCACCTAATATCCAGTATGAAGAAAAAGGTAATCTTAGTAGACCATAATGAAAGAAGTCAGTCTGTAGATGGTTTAGAGGAATGTGAGATATTGGAAATTATAGATCACCATAGGGTGGCAGATGTGTTTACAGGTAATCCAATATACTTTAGAAATGAACCTGTTGGAAGCACATCCACTATAATTGCATCAATATTATTTGAAAATGGCAGAAGACCTTCAAAGAAAATGGCAGGAATACTTTCTGCTGCCATAATTTCTGATACTTTGTTATTTAAATCTCCTACATCTACTAATGTAGATAGAATGATACTAGAAAGACTGGCAAGAATTGCAGATTTAGATGTGGAGGAATTTGCCATGGAGATGTTTAAGGCAGGAACTTCTTTAGTGGGGAGAACACCACAGGAATTACTAAAACAAGATTTCAAAACCTTTACCATAGAGGAAGATAATATTGGTATAGCACAAGTATATACAATGGATCCAGAAAGCTTAAAGGATATGAAAACTGACTTAATATCCCTAATGGAAGAAAGAGCAAAGGAAAGAGGATACTCTATATTTATACTGATGTTAACAGATATATTTAAGGAAGCTTCAGAAATGGTAGTAGTAGGAAAAAATAAGGAATTAGTGGCTAAAGCCTTTGGAAAAACTCTTGTAAATAACTCTTTTTATGCACCAGGAGTTCTTTCAAGAAAAAAACAAGTAGTGCCACCGATTACAACTACATTAACAAATATTAAAGAATTGTAGAATTAAATGTAAGTAAATTAAAAGCTATAGTAATCAGAGGATTATTATGGCTTTTTTGTATATAAATTAGTACTTAAAGATAATATTTATTGGTATAAATCGTAATAAATGAGGAATAAAGAAAGATTTTGGGAAAAGAAGGAATTTGGAAAGAAAAATAGAATAGTATTATGGAAGATATTTAATTATTTAGGTTATATATTTTAGTTAAATATTAATATAATTATATGAAATAATGAGTAATTATTATAATTAAATAAATTGAGACTAAAGGAGGGTATTAGAATGAAGTTGATATATAAAGATCCAGGATACAAATATTCTGCGGAATCAATTTCAGAGTTTATAAAACAGGATGAGTTTTGGAGTGAGCCAATATTTCATTTCTTTCCTGAATTGATAGAGTTCAAAGGCTTGTTTAATAAGAGTAGTGATAATAAGAATATTATTGAAGAAATTTTAGGAACAGTTCTTGAATTATATAAATCAAGAGAAAAAGAAATACAAAGCAAAGTTATTTCATATCAAGAAAATTGGAATAGATACGAAAAATTAATTAATGAGCGTTTTTCTTCGATCTTTGAATTTGATACTAGAGAAGTTTTCAATGATTTAGTATGTAATATAACATTAAATCCTATAAGTCCTAGATACTTAAAAGAACATACCTTTGATGTGTTTTATATGAATAGCGATGCGGGTTCAATAGGTTCAGCACTACATGAGATTGTTCATTATCTATGGTTTTATTTATGGAATCAAAAATATAAGGACTCCTATGAACAATACGAATCTCCTAGTTTAATTTGGATTTTAAGTGAGGCTGTAGTAGAACAAATCCTTAAAGATAAAGAACTTGATAAAATCAATCCATACCATAAAAATGGAAATGCCTATCCTTATTTTTATAAAATGAATATTGGTGGAAGGCTATTATATGATTATCTAGATGAAATATATAAAGATAATTCCATAGATAAATTTATGGACAAGAGCTATAAATTTATGGTTAAAAATGAAGAAGAAATAAGAAGTCAAATGCTATAAAAGCCAATTAAAGTAAGCTTATATACTTTTACAGATGAATCTAAGAGAAAGTATATATGTATCGAATTGGTGAATGGTACTTGAATATTATACTATATTTAAGGATAGGAGAGAGAGTTATAGAAAATAGAATAGAAAAGGGAGCTTGTATGCATCCAACTTTAATGGAATTGAAGGAGCAGTTAGAGATTACAGGAAATATAGTTGAAGATGGCATTAATCTACTTTATAAGTATGAAAAACATATTGTTGCTGAGCATTCAAAGAATGTAGCAGTTGAGGCAGAACGACTTGCAGATTTACTTGGAGAAAACTGTACCAGTGCAAGAATAGCAGGTGCCTTACATGATATTAGTGCTATTATCCCAGACCATAAGAAGATAGAGATTGCAGAGTCTTTAGATATAGATATTTTAGATGAGGAGAGGGAATTTCCCTCCATCATTCATCAAAAAATATCTAGAGAAATTGCCAATATATTATTTGGAATAACAAATGAAGAAATTCTAAGCGCTATTTGTTGTCATACAACACTAAAGAGTAATCCAACTAGACTAGAAATGATTTTGTTTATTGCAGATAAATTAAAATGGGATCAGAAGGGAATACCACCTTATTTAGATAATGTAAAAAATGGTTTAGAAAAATCATTGGAACATGGAGTATTTATTTTTATAAAATATTTATATGAAAATAAATCTAATCTAAAAGTATTACATCCTTGGCTTATTGAAGCATATAACTTTTTTAGTGAATTAATAGGTGCATAGTCAAATATTATATAAAACATCAAGAGAATTGTAGGTTTAAGAAATTAAAAGCTATAGTAATCAGAGGATTATTATAGCTTTTGTGTATAGATCAGTGTTTAAATATAATATTCATTGGTGTAAAGCGTAAGTAACAGAGAATAAAGAAAGATTTCAGAAAAAGAAGGAGTTTGGAAAGAAAAGTAGAATAGTATATGGTGAGAAAAAATTCATATTTGAGGTAGATTAAGATGATTGAGACTGAAAGACTATTATTAAAGAAGATATCTGAAGAAGACATAGATTTGATTTTCGAAATTAATAATGATCCCGGGTGTATAGAGTTTAATGGATGGGATTCAATGTCTTTGGAGAAATGCAAGGACGTAATTGATAATTGGATAGATAAATATAAGAATTCAGAACTAATTGGAGTGTTTTGTGTTAAGTACAAAGATACTAACGATAAAATCGGAATGGCGTATATTATCGATTATAAAGAGCCAAATCAGTTTGAAATAGGATTTAGGCTTCGAAGTGCCTGCTGGAACAGGGGCTATGCCAAGGAGATAACACAAGGATTCACTAGATATGCTGAGAACAAATTGAAGGCAAATGAGGTAGTTGCAGAAGTATTTAGAGGAAATTTAAGGTCAAGGAATGTGTTTGAAAAGTTGGGATTTGAAGAATCTGTACATCCAGATGGTGAAGATGGCTTGATATATAGACATGCTATTAATAAAGGTAAAAGATTGGGGTAGAGAAGGAGATTTAGGTTACATAGCAGAAAATAGGAAAGAAAAGCAGGTGGGAATGTGAGTTGGGTTAATTTAATAAAAGAATTTGTTCCTTTTAATGAACAAGAGAGAAAAGACAAGGAAGCAACATTGAGGTACATAAATATGTTTGATGATATTCTAGAAAGAGATAATGAAATGATTCATATAACAAGTTCTGGGTTTGTTATAAATAAAAATAGGGATAAAGTATTGATGGTAAATCATAATATATTTAATGCTTGGTCTTTAACAGGAGGACATGCAGATGGCGAGGAAGATTTAATAGGTGTTGCTATGTCAGAGATTATAGAAGAAACTGGAGTAAAAGACATTCTTCCTATCACTGATAAGATTATTTCATTAGATATTTTACCTGTATTCGGACACATTAGAAAAGGAAAGTATATTACATCACATTTACATATATCGGTTACATATTTATTTCAGGTTGATGAGAATGAACCAGTTATTGTTAAACAAGATGAGAATAGTGATGTCAAGTGGATACCATTCAATGAAATAGATATTTATTCAAGTGAATCTCATATGAAGAAAGTCTATAACAAAATAATATCTAAAATTGAAAACTTAGTTATATCAGTATGAAGTCATACAAAGCAGTAAGTTGGTTCAGATATGTTACCAATCTGAAATTTTAGGCAATATACAAGCTAGGAGGGAATAAATGAAGGAATGGAAAAACCACATAAATGATAGCAAGGAAAGATGGGAAAAGAATGCAGAATTTTGATAAGGCAGTTGCAAATATATCTATATAAAGATTTTGAAAATTAATAATAGGTTTATTATATATAATAAGGATGATGAAAATGGAAAAGACTAAATTAATTATGTTTGAGGGTATACCAGGTTCAGGCAAAACAACCACATCTCAATTACTATATACATATCTTAAAGAAGTTGGTATAAATTCAGAAGTTTATATTGAAGGTAGTGAACATCCAATTGATTTACCTTTTTATGCTTATCTTACGAAGTCTGAATACAACAATTTACTAATGAGATTTCCTCAACAAGCAGAATGGATTCGATTAAACTCTATTATAGAAAATGATTATATTTTAACACCTTATAAAGTACCTGAGCCGGAACCGTGGAGTGATGAATTAGCTGAGTATTTATCTTTTAAAGAATTTTGTTATTCAAATAAGCCAATTGTTCCATTTAATACATATAAAAGGGTATTTTATACGCGTTTTGAACAGTATGTTACAAGAATGCGCAATATAGACGCATTAACAATTTTTGAGAGTGTCCTATTTCAGCATCAAATTCATGATATCAATAGATTGTATCCTCAAATCTCAGAAGATGAAATCATCGAATATATAAGAAATCTTGCAGTTATAATGAGCCCATTAAATCCAGTGTTATTGTATATGTCACAAAATAGTGTTGAAGAATCATTGAGACATACAGCTATTATTCGCTCAAAACCAAAATGGTCAGATCCTGAAACAGTAGACTATTATATAAAACGCAAAAATTTGGAACTTAAAATAGCCAAGTTATTACCTTTTCGTTTTTATATTTTGAATAATACAGATAGAGATTGGAATAAGATGTTTGATAGTATTAAGAGCATTCTCGATTGCGAATTCAAAGATGTCATGAACTCCGTATAACACCTTGTCTACGCAGTGAGAGCTCTTAAATATAAGAATGCTATGTGACAGAATGACATTGTTTTATTATGAAACTCTAGGAATTGGTAAAAGAATAAAGATAAACTTAAAAAATGAATAATCAACTAGGGAGGAAAAAATGAACTATATAAAGGAAATGAGAGAGCTTATTGGTAATAGGCCATTAATGTTAGTTGGGACAAGTATTATTGCCTGCATAGATGGACAAGTATTATTATAGAAAAGAGCTGATAATGGATTATGGGGGGATCCCGGCGGGTGCATGGAGATATTCGAAACACCAGAAGAGTCTGCAAAAATGGAATTTACTGAAGAGACAGGATATATTGCAAAAAAATATTAAGTTGGAAAGACAAACCTATCATTTGATGAAGAAATGCTAGAAATTGGCTGGTTTCCAATAGAGAAGTTACCATTAGAATTAACAGTTACAACAGAAGATGTTCTTGAACAATTTAAAGAAAAATATTGTGGAAATACTTTATAGACTTTATAGAATGCGGTGTATGCTTTTCTAGAACATGTTCTAGATTCCAATGTCGTTCTATAACATAATACATTTAAAAACCTGGGGAGGTAAGCTTGTATATGGAAAGGTTATTATTAGTAGATGGACATAACCTACTGTTTCAAATGTTTTATGGAATACCTGCAAGAATACTGGGTAAAGATAACAAGCCTATTCATGCAATAGTAGGTTTCCTAGGGGCATTATTAAAAATAATAAAAAATATTGAACCATCTAATATTGTTGTTATTTTTGATGGTGAAAGTGGAAGCGACCGTGTAGAAATTAATCCAGAATATAAAGCTAACAGAATGGATTACACTGATATTGAAGAAAGTGATAATCCTTTTTCACAGTTAGAAGATATAATGAAATCTTTAGGATACATAGATATAAGATATTTTGAAACAACCAATGGTTTTGAGGCAGATGATGTCATTGCAAGTTATGTAAAAATGTATAGAGAAAAAATGAAGATATTTATTGTTTCAAATGATACTGATTTTTTACAACTTGTTGATAAGAATGTATCTTTATACGTTTATCGTGGTAAAAACACAATTATATATGATGAAGAAAAAGTATTTCAACGGTACGGAGTCAAATCAGCCTTGTTTGCAGATTATAAAGCTCTTATTGGCGATAAGTCTGATAATTTAAAAGGGGTTCCCAAAGTTGGACCTAAAACTGCAACAAAGCTGATTAATCAGTATGGTGGTGTGCATAATATTCTAGAAAACTTAACAAATATACAACTGCCATCAATAAAAACAACACTTAATGAAAACATCACAAGAGTTAAAGTTAATTTAGATTTGATTAAATTAACTGGAAATGCTCCTTTACCTTTTTTAATTGATGATACTATATATAACTATAATAATGAAAAGTCTGCAACTATGAAAATCCTTAAAGATACTGGTATTATTTAGTGAGACTAGTATGAGAAATGGAATAAAGTATTCATAATTGATGAATAAAATAACTGTGGAAACTGAAGATAAAAAGGAAGTCGAAGATACTTATATTCCATATTTTCAAGGATGTGACCCTGGCGTGAGTTTTATATCATCTTATGATAGAAAAGTAATACAAGCATTACTATAGTAAGTAATTTTTGGACAACGTTTAGAAATTAAGAAGGGACATATCAAATATACTTAATAACTCAATTCTCATTTCGGGATATTCCTTATTGATCTTAAAAAGATATACTCGTAATGGTATTTTATTTAAAATGAAAGCCTAGTAAATATAAAAGAGATTCTACGTTTTGTTAATATAATCATTATGAATCTAAGGAGAGAATAATATGCTAAGTGATGATATAACTAAAATGATACAAGAAGATAAAATTAAGATTAGGAATCAAAGCCATGAACGTTGTATTGAATTATTTTACCCTTTCATGTATGCATATAAGCAGAACAAGAATACAATAAAAGGATTGTTTAGTTCTTATATTGATCAGGTATTAACAACTAGTTATCGTGAGACGGCTTGCTTTAATGGGAGATATGATAATGGCATTCGAAAAGGACCTGATAAAGTTCATCTATACATCCAATTTGATGATGTGAGATTAAATCTTTATTATGTGAGGGATCTAGATGATTTGAAGGATGCGATTGAATATACAGAAGAATTAGATTATGAATATAAAGTTTTAGTATATGAACCCAATATGGATATATACATTCATGAGATTAATCATGATAATTTGATATTAATTAAAGTTGAGGAAGTTGAGAAATTGTGATAGCGCTTGGTAGTCGACTTATTAATAAGGAAAACTTTAAATTTCTTACAAGATGAGTTAAAAATGGTTACTTTTTGAGTCTGAAAATAATATGAAATAGGTAAGATTTTAGATCCGATATTTTAGTGAGGACAATAAAGGATTCGGATATGTTAGTAATGATATACCTGAATTGGGAATGGCATTAAGATCAGAATATAGAGGTAAAGGGATGGTACAGCGCTATTAAGAAAGCTATTCGATGAGCAGAAAGAGAAGGGAATAAGACAAATATCATTAAGTGTAGACCAAGGAATAGTTATATTTACTGAGGAGTGATTTGGATGAATAAGCAAAAGTTTAATAATTATATAGCTATACCAATAATAATTTCATTACTTTATACAATTTATTTTTATGTAGTAATAAAGTTCATTATAGAATGCAATATGCTGATTAGTATTAATAATATTACGATTAATAATGTAGGCACAAAATTTATTGGTGATTTTTTCATAATGTTATTAGTTCCACTTATTTTGGTAGTGATTTATAGAAAAAAGTTAATAGAATTCAAACTTCAGTTTATACATACATATCTTCAATACGTTTTAATAGCAATTATGATGGTACTTTTTCTTTTACATGGAGATTTTACAATAAGAGGGTATTATAAGTTTTTCTTTTATCTAGTTGTAGTTGGTTTTGGAGAAGAATTTATTTTTCGTGGATACGTTTATAATGAGTTGCTAAGACATAATAAGTTTTTGGCGGTTATTGTAAGTGGTTTCTTTTGGGGTATTTTACATGCAGTATTGCCGGGACTATTGGCTGGAGATGGTTTAAGGCAAATAGGAATTAGAATGCTCAGTGATATAGGTGAAGGAATTGTTGCAGGTTACTACTTTATATATCTTCTAGAGAAATCCAAATCACTATTTATACCTGTATTTGTTCATGCAATATTAGATTATACAGTAGGAGGAATAGGAGTTCTTACTGCTATAGGCACAGGAGTTTATTTTTTTATACTAGATAGAAAGAAATTACATAAGTCATTATAGATAAATAAAATAATGCATTGATTGTTGAGGTTTTGATATACAGGATAGCAGTTAACAATGTACTTACGTAAAGGTGTAAAGAGGGTGCAATCCTAGAGCAATGTATATACCACATGGAGCCTTCGCTAAGAAGTAAGGCTTTGGTGTTCGATTCAGCGATGTCTGAAATACTAGGCTGTTATATGCCATTAATTAGAATGAACCCCCTAGTTTTTATAAAGTTATGTGAGGAGAAAAAGAATGAATTAAAACATGAAGTTAGAAATAATAAAAAACTTTAAGTCTAGGAATATAGATGTTACTTTCTTTGAAATTTTAGAGGATGTTAAGGGTAGAGAATAAATGATTTAATCCCCATAGATTGTTCAGTAGGCATTGGAAATTCAAAAACTTTGAAGGAAATAAATATCTCAAAGCTATTAAAGGAAAGGGGAAATATTGTATTCGGTAAAACATTATGGCAATACTTTATAGACTATATAGAATACGGTATATGCCTTGTTAGAACAGGTTCTAGGTTCTAATATCGCTAAGGCTCGGCATGTCATAAGACATGGTGATGGGGATGTTCTTTTGGGCCCTATTGAATAAAAGCAAGATATCGCTAATTATAAAATAATTCAGAGTAAAAAAATTTATATTTGATGAGGTGTAAAAGATGATTAAAGGTGTAGATATATCAGATTTAGAACGCGTAGCAAAGTATGCATATCAACTTAATTTAGATCCACAACATAAGTGTAAAGCATTTCCTACTGATTATAATGATATTTTAAGACAATTTGAAAATATGATTAATCATCCTAATGATGAATTACTGATATTAACAGATGATATTAACATTTTAGGTGTGTTGGCTTTACTTGTAGAACCAGAAGATATGTATTTAGAGGCTATAGGTGGAGTTTTCGCGGAAAATAATTATGAAGCTGTAGCGAAGGAGTTTTATGCATATTTGAAAGATAGTTATAAGGGATATCGGTTTGATGCAGCTTATCCTGAGGAGAATGAACAGGCAATAAATTTTATGGAGTCAATTGGAGCTGAGTTATTAGATCTTGATTATGAATTGAGATTAAGTAAGAATGAATATAAGAGCATAGCTGAAATTGGCAATATTATCGTGTTGAACGAAAAGCATTATGAGAGTTTTATTGAGATTCATAATAAGTTTTACCCTAATGTATATTGGACAGGAGAGAGATTATTAGAGGCTTTGGATAAATTTGATATCTTTATTATCTTAGAGGGGGATGAAGTAGTAGGTTCAATTGTTACTAGCAAGTTTTCGAATGAGATTTATTTAATGGAAGTAGCAGAAGATAAACAAAATCTTGGCTATGGAACAGCTTTAATCAATAAGTCGATAAAACATGCTAGTAATAATGGGGCTGATGAGCTGATGGTCATGGTAGGGAAGAATAATTCGGTTGCAATTCATCTGTATGAAAAGTTGGGATTTAAAAAAACAGATACATGTTTAACATATTCTATGAAGTTAGGATAATTTATGGATAAAGGAGTGAAGTAGATGGAAGTAACTTTAAACTTGACAGATCAAAGTACTAAATTTATCATAAATAACCTATATCCATTATATTTACACGATTTATCTGAGATATGGGAATGGAAACCAAACAAATATGGAGTTTTTGAAGATGATGAAACTTTGACTTTAAATGAGCAAAATAAAGTTTTTGATATATGGTGGTCTAAACAATCAATATTATTCCCATATCTAATAATGGTAGATAGCATTCCAGCAGGTTTTGCTTTAGTAGCAACATCTCCTTATGCACCAGAAGGAAGTGATTTTTATTTAAATGAATTTTTTATTTTACGAAGTTATAGGGGGAAGGGCGTAGCAGAAAAAGCAGCAATTGAAGTGTTTAATAATCATCTTGGTACTTGGGAATTGCAGACAAACCCTAATGAAGGAAATAAAAGAGCGCAAACTTTTTGGAGAAAAACCATTGAAAATTATATAGACGGAAATTATCAAGAGGAGATTTCACAAACAGAAGATGATGGAAATAAGCTAATTTTTAGGTTTAACAATAGCATAAATATTAAAAAATGAAAGCTGCATCATATTTATTATGTATAATCAGGCATGTATATCTTATTACTGTAGGAATTTTTTCTGTATAAATATTAAAGTATTATTTGAAGTTTTATTTAAAGATATATCAGTGATAGTTTAACAATTGAAGGTGAAGGAGTGTTTTTATGACTAAAATTAGTATTAAGTTACTTGAACAATCAGACGAAAAAGAACTTTTTAAATTTGAGTTTGAAAACAGAGATTTTTTTGAAAGTAAATCTTTATCGAGAGATGATAGTTACTATAATTTTGATAATTTTAAAGAAATAATAAAGGAGCTAGTTGAAGAACAACAAAAAGATATGGTATATATGTACCTAATTATGGATAGTGACAAAGAAATTGTTGGTAGAATAAACTTAGTATCAATAACACGAGGGAGTCTTAATAAAGCTGAATTGGGCTATAGAATAGCTGAGAAACATGAAGGAAAAGGATATGCCACAAGTGCGATAAAATTAATTTTAAATGAAGCCATCAATACACATAAGCTTCATAAAATAGAAGCAGGTACATCTCCAGATAATATAGGCTCACAAATAGTTTTAATTAAAAATGGATTCCAATTTACAGAACGTTACAATCAGCATATTTATCAAAAAGGAAAATGGATTGATAGTATAAATTTTGAGAAAATACTTGATTAAATTTGTGTACTCTAAATCACTTATAATGTCATAAGAATTACTAGAAAGATAAAATGGGAGGATTTAAATATGGCAGAAATTACATATCATAAACAAGATTCAACCCGCAAAGCCATTATTTTTGATATGGATGGAACGCTTTTTCAAACAAACAAGGTTTTAGAAATATCATTATTTGAAACTTTTAATTACCTAAAATCAATTAATGAATGGGAGAACGAAATACCAATTGAAAAATATCGTGAAATAATGGGAGCACCACTACCAACAGTATGGGAAACTTTATTACCAAATCACACAGAAGATATAAGAGAATTTACAGACTCATTTTTCCTCAAAGTATTGGTTGAAAATATAAGAAATGGTAAAGGCGATTTATATCCCAATGTAGAAGATATTTTTAATTATTTAAAAGATAATAATTGGTCAATATTTATAGCTAGTAATGGATTAAAGGAATACTTAAAGGCTATTGTGAGGTTTTATCACCTAGATAATTGGATACTTGATTTCTATAGTATAGAAGAGATTGACTCACTAAATAAATCAGATTTAGTTGAGTTTATTCTGAAGAAGCATAATATCAAAAAAGGAGCAGTTGTGGGAGATCGTATCTCAGATATAAATGCAGCAAAGGACAGCGGATTAGTATCAATAGGATGTAACTTCGACTTTGCACGTGATGAAGAGTTAGCAAAAGCAGACTATATTATTGATGATTTAATTGAATTAAAATCAATTGTACATAAACTATAAAAAGAATTTATACTACAATAGATTGGTTAGTAAAGCAAAATTATATAAGAATATAACTCTAATCAAGTAAATAAGTTTTCAAAATATAAATGAAAACAGTAAGAAATATATTTATCCTGACAAATAAGAATAAGTATATAATCAAAAGCCTATAGTGATGAAAAGATTATTATAGGCTTTATTATGTATTGCTACGGAATTACTAAAGAATATTTTGTGAAAAGAAGGACTTCGAAAGAAAATATAGAATAGTATTAGGATGAAGAATTACTGTCTGTATCTATAGCAATTCAATGTTTAGGTACAGATATTTATTTAATAAGATAGCAAGGTATATAATTGCTATATGGATTTAAAAAAGCTGATAAAGTTGTAAGGGAAGGATGATAAAAGATTGAAGAATTTATCTCAAGATTTTTTAGAAATTGAATATTTAAAAACAGGAACTAGGAAACAGCAAGAAGTGTATGAGGTTATTCAAGAATTAAATATATTAAAGATATTACATATGTACAATCCAATACTTGTGGGAACGATTCCAATAGAAATAGACTTGCCTGAAAGTGATTTAGATATAATATGTGAGATTTATGATTTTGAGAATTTTAAAGATTTTATGGAGAATACGTATGGAAGGTATAAAGGATTTGATTGCATAGTTAGAGAGGTCGATGGAATAACTAGGGTTGTATGTAATTTTATTTACAAGGGATGGATATTTGAAATATTTGGACAACCTATTCCTACAACACAACAAAATGCCTATAAACATATGATTATAGAAGATAGAATACTTAGTATTTTAGGTGACAAGGCTAGAGAGACCATAGTGAGTTTAAAGAATGATAAATTAAAGACCGAGCCAGCCTTTGGAGAACTATTAAAGATAAACAGTAATCCATATGTTTTTTTATTAGAAATGTATGATTGGACTGAAACAAGACTAACAGAATACTTGAGTCTATTTTAGAGGAGACAATATAGTTGAATGATACAGATAAACGCAATAGACTTCAAGAAGAATGTTTTTCATATAGAGTATCAAAAGATAACAAAGTATGTATATTTTGGCATGAAAAACAAGTAATGATACTAAAAGGTAAAGATAGTCAGAAGTTTTTAGCTAGAATAGAAAAAGCAGATACAATAGAGTCGCAGCTAATCATGGCTAAAGTCACTGGTAATTTTAAGCATGAAAATGAAAAAGCAAATAAAAGGAGATAGAAATGAAGCTATTGGATGATTTATGTAATCACTTAGAGGATATGAATGTGGAATGGCATCTTTGCGGAGGATTTGCAATTGATGTTTTTTTAGGGGGCATAACAAGGAAGCATAAAGATATAGATATAACTGTTAGTTTTGATGATATGGAAGTATGCATTCAGTATCTAAAATCAAAGGGTTGGGAGATAGATGCACCAGTTTGTAATCAAAGATTAGTACCGGTAGAATTTGCTCTTAAACATCCAGAATTATATTTTGATAATATTTGGTGTTATAAAAAAGATGCTGATTTTATAAGGACTGAAAAAATAGATGGTGTATTTAAATATGTAAAATTTATTGATAGAGAACAGACAGAACTAGATTTTATAGAAGTTTTATTTAATAAAGTAGAAAATGGTATTTTCTATTATCAAAAAAATCATAACATTATGATTGAGGCAGATATGGCTTTTATAAAAAAGGGTAAAATTAGTATTCTTGCCCCAGAGGTTATATTACTCTATAAGTCAAGAAACCACGAAAATAATGATTATAAACATGATTTTGATTCAGTAATAAATAAGCTTGAAAGGGAAAGATATGATTGGTTTATAAATGCTATGAATACAGAATATCCAGAAGGACATCCATGGATTAAGTAAGTATTTTCTTGTAATAATAATATCTGTATAAGAAGGAGGAAGTAATATTGAAAAATGTGATTGTATTATATAAGTCAAATACAGGATTTACCCAAAAATATGCCGAATGGATTGCGGAGGAATTGAATTGTAGTGCTATCTCTATAAAAGATATAAACGTAAATGAATTACAAAATTATGAAACTATTATTTTTGGAGGAGGATTACATGCTGGGAAGATTAATGGACTAAAACCTATCAAGAATGATATTTTTAAAATGAAAGATAAAAATATAATTATTTTTGTCACAGGTGCAACACCGAAAGAGGCTATAAAAATTGAAGAAATTGAAAATGCAAACTTTTCATTGGAAGAAAAAGAAAGTCTTCATCTATTTTATTTTCATAGTGGTATGAATTATGAGAAGATGGGAATTAGTAGCAAAGGGATGATGAGCATATTTAAATCTATGTTGAAGATTAAAAAAGATAAATCTCCAGAAGAACAAGGGATGTACGATACAATTACTAAATCAAATGATCACTCAAAAAAAGAATATATAAATCCATTGATTGAATGTGTAAAAACAATTATTTAAATCTTAATAATAGTTATGTATATTTAAAACATAATTTATATTTAGAGAGATCAGAGAGATTAATTATAATACTATACATCTAAAGAATGTAATTAAAATAGTTCTTGTCAGTATATTAATTAAGGAAGTGAAAAACATGAGAAAAATTGATTTTTATTATTGGGGAGATCAATGTCCCCATAATTGTAAAATTAGAGAGTTGCTAAGTAATTTTTCAGATGATAAAAGATGTAAAATTAATTTGTTTGATATATCAAGAAATTATAATATAGCCAAAAAATTAAATATATTTTCACCCAATATGATTGTTATGGATGATAATTTAAGATGGCATGGACCAATTTCCATAGATAATCTAGAGAATATCTTAAATGGTTCTATACCAGAAGCAAAGCCTTATAATGTTAAAATGAGTGATAATATTATTAGGGGAGATATAAAAGATTTAACTGAAGAAACCATTATAGATACTTGTGCTCTATGTTCTTCTTATAAGAGAGATACTTATTGTAGGGATAAAGGAAACTGGATAAAAGCTTTAAGACAAAGATATAACCTCCCACATATGGGAAAACTCCATTACTTAAATGAAATTTGTATCGGAGGAGCAGAATTTGTTCCTTCAGTAGCAGTTCCATATCCTATAGCCAAGGCTGAAGACATGGCATTTCTTACTTGTTCTTTTACTACCAGTGAAAATGGTGATTATAAAACATATCCACTACAAAGGCTAGAAGAAGAATTATCTGAATTAGGATTTAAATCTATAATGGCCATAGCCTCTGAGAATACCCCATTTCCAAATGGTCCACTTGATTGGTTTTTAGATAAAGGATATATAGATTTAGGCTTTATATACAATGAGGAAAGACATTTTGCTAAGATGCATTTAATAAAGAAGGATTTGGTGAATATATAGGTTAAATATAAAACGTTAGAGGGGATATATTGGCTATTTATTTTGTAAGACATGGAAAAGAAGAGGAAGGATTTAGGGGAGGATGAAGTCAAAGAGGTTTATCGAATGAAGGAAGAAGACAGGTTCAGCTACTTGCTGAATATTTGTATAAAAACAAAGAAAGATTTAATATTACTAGAATAATTAGTAGTGATTTAAATAGAGCAAAAGAAACAGCATTTTGCATTGCTAAAAAATTTGAAATGAAGGCTGAAGCGAATCAGAAATGGAGAGAGCATAATAATGGTATAATGGCTGGTATGTCAAATGAAGAAGCTGAAATAAAGTTTCCAGGTTTATACTTTAACACATTAGGAATGGATGAAAAATATCCAATGGGAGAAAGTCCAAGGGAATTTTTAAATAGAATAGAAAAAATATTTTATAATTTAGTAGATGAAGTTTCAGCCAAAGATGAAGATATATTAGTAGTTACACATGGTGGAGTAATAAATATTATATATCATCTAGTAAAAGAGATTGAATGGAGTAATAAAAATAAGGCTTTTAAATCTCAAAACACAAGTATACATAAGATTAAATTAGATAAAGGAAAGATAAAAATAGATTTGAGTAACTATATAGAACATTTGAATTCCTAGTGAAAGTACTATATTTAAAGAATTAATTCAAAATATATTGCAATAGGCGAATCTATAAATATAAGTCATTATGCGTCCTCAATGTAAAAATAATAAATAAGAACCTAAAGATTATATATGAAAGTAATGGTGAATGATTTGAAAAAAGAAATTATAAATGATGATATTGAAATAATCTTAAATGAAGTAGCAAATAGATATGGATTAATACGAGATAAGTTAGTCCCAATAATAGGGGGTTATCAAAACTTAGTATATGAATATATTCAAAATGATAGATCCTATATTTTGAGGCTATCGAATTCTTCCACAAGGAATAATGATGAAATTAATAGCGAGTTAGACTGGTGTTTATATCTTGTAGATTATGGAGTACCTTTATCAAAGCCCTTATCAACATTAAACGGACTGATGACTGAACTAGTGAGTTATAATGAGATTAAAATTACTGCCACTCTATTTGAAAAAGCCCGAGGAATAAAACTATCATACCCTGAATATTTAAATAATGTGGAAGTCTTTAAGGAATTAGGTAGAACTACTGGGCGTATTCATAATGCATCTAAGGAATATGTACCAATTTGCACATATTACAAGTTCTGGATTTATAATGAACAAGTCACTGGATAAGGTACTAATGATTCATCATAATATACGAAATACTTGGGCTTGGACTGGTGGACATGTTGATGGAGATTCAGACTTTTTACATGTTGCAATTAAAGAGGCAAAGGAGGAAACAGGTATAAATACCTTTACAGCCCTTACAAATGTGAAAATCCTTGCAAGGGCATATGCATATAGAGATGAAATCAGTAAGGCGTTAATTATCTGTAATGATGATGAAATGATTGGGCTGTTATTTTATAGAGAATGGCAATCCAGTTATTATATTCTAGATCAATTTATGATTGATGAACGCTTTCAAGGTATGGGTTATGCTAGAACTGCATTAGAGCTTATTCTTAATAGAATGAAGGAGCATGGTAAATATAATCATGTTAAGCTTTGCTATTGTAAGGGAAATGAGGCTGCTGTAAGTCTCTTTACAAGCCTTGGATTTTATCATACATATGAAGAAGATGATGATGAAATTATCATGGCACTTGACTTTTAAGTAAAGAAAAGAATTCTACTTAGTAAACTACGTGTAGCATAATTTATATTTTAAGATATTGTATATTATATCCTTTCATCGAGAGCAAAGCTTGGCTAAAAATATGCCTTATAGGAGGAGATAAATATGGATAATCAAGTATATGCTATTTGGATATTAGATGAAACTACTAATCAAAAACTAGATGAGCTAAGAAAGACATTAGAATTATTTAACATTGAATATAATCCTATCTATGGACATATTACATTTGCAAGTTTTGTAAATATTGATATAGATGAAATTTTGAAGTACACCAAGAGATTTTTAAAGGGAAAAAAATCATTCTATATAAATTGCTCAGCATTGGGCTTCCTAACAACTAATTGTATAGCCTGCATACCTTCTACTTCTGGAAAATTATTACAATATTATGAGGAATACCATCAAGAATATGATTCTTATTGCAATATGTGGACAAGTATTGATTCAGGGCTATGGCTACCTCATATATCACTTTATTATAGTGACATTGAAGATTTAGGCGGGATTATTGGTGAAATGTCAAAAAGATTTATTCAGTTTAAAGGTAAAATTGTTCGAATGGAATTATCTGTTGTAAATGAAAAGGGGTTTAATATAATATATTCTCACGATTTAGATTAGGTAGATAGATTGTATTAACATATGAGAATCATGAAATTAATATAAAAAGGAGGATTTCATATGGAAATATTAATAGTAAGACATGGACAATCTGTTGCTGATTTAGAAGATAGACATGAGGGGCGAGCAGATTTTGAACTTACTGAATTAGGATGCAAACAAGCAAAATCTGCTGCAAAATGGATAAAAGAACATTATGAAATTGATATTATTTTAAGTAGTCCACTTAAAAGAGCAGCAAAAACAGCTGAACTTATAAGTATAGAAACTGGTGTGGACATAATCTTTGATGATGAATTGATGGAATGGAATAATGGTTTATTAGCAGGTTTATATCGTTCAGAAGCAAATGAGAAATTTCCTATGCCAAAAGATGGAAGAAATCCTCATGATGAATTTGCACAATCAGAGTCATATATTAACTTTAGAGCTAGAGCAGAGATGTTTTGGTCAAAGTTTATACATAAATATGAGAAAGAAGAAAATAAAACTAGGATATGTATAGTGTCACATGGTGGAATGATAAATATGCTTTTTAGAAGTTTTATGATGCTACCAGTTAATACAGATTCATATATAAGTACTGGTGATACTGGAATACATTTATGGAAAGTAAGTGGTAAGGAAAGAAGAGTTGTGTTTTTAAATAAGCAGGAACATTTATTAAATTTAAAGGGATAAATTCATTAAAGTAATTAAAGATAAAAAATAGATAAAGAGGTGAAATTTATGTATCATCAAGATTGGATAATGAGGCAAATTACAAGCTTTATAGATATGATAGGGAAGGTATTATTTAAGAAGGATAGTTTTGAACTAAATATTCACGGTGAAAGTAATTCTGAGAAAATTCATTTATTATACGAAAGGTTAATAAACCTGATAAATAACCTAAAAGTCAATGAAGCTGAAGATCTATTGTTTGAAAACATAGAAACCAATGATTTAATATACATAAAAATAGCCATGGATTTTTATGATAAAGTAAATAAATTAAGTGATGAGGAATTAGAAGAAGCGGATTTTAGTCGTGAAGAGATAAAGTTAGGTCTTGAAGATATATTGAGGTTATATGGTATTAAATTTGAAAGTTTAGGAATTAGCCGGAAAGAATATTGATAATACAGGAGAATTGTAAATGAAGAAATTACTAGATGAGATAATAAAAATATATAATCGAGAAAAAACTTTAATTATAGGAATTGATGGTCTAGGGGGATCTGGTAAGACTACAATAGTTGACTCATTAAAGCTACGATTAAGTAATAGAAATTATAATACAGTTATACTACATATTGATGATTTCATATATCCAAAAAATATTAGATATAATGAATCTGAAGAAGAATGGTATTGCTACTATAACATCCAATGGAGATACGATTATTTGATTAAAGAGATCTTGATGCCGATAAAAGAAGGAACTGAAATTCACGAGGAAATTGAAGTATATGATAAAGATAATGATATATATACCTTAGAACAAATAGAAATACCTCAAGGTTCAATTTTACTATTGGAGGGAGTATTTTTACAAAGGAAAGAGATGAGAGAATACTTTGATTACGTAATTTATCTAGATGTGCCAAAAGAGGTACGATTAAATCGTGTAATAAATAGAGACAAGTATATAGGAAATTCGGAAGATATAAAATTAAAATATGAAAGACGATATTTTCCATCGGAAGATAAATATATTGAAGAATATTGCCCTATCCAAAATGCTGACTATATATTAAATTATGTTAGAAACGAAGAAGAGAATATCTATATGTTGTGAGTCAATAAACTAGAACTATTAGACTACCATATTTGTTGAATAGACAAGAAGTAACTATATATTAGGAGGGAATTGTATGATTGAAATACCAGAAGCTATTACCTTATCATGTCAAATAAATGAAACTTTAAGAGGCAAAAAAATTAATGATGTTATTACTAATCAATCACCGCATAAGTTTGCTTGGTATTATGGCGATCCTAGTGAGTATAATTCAAAATTAAATGGTAAGATTATAGAGGAAGCTTGTGCATATGCCGGTTTGGTTGAAATCAGCCTAGGTGACATTAAATTATTATTAGGTGATGGAGTAAATCTGCGATACTTTGATAAAGGTCAGAAATTACCACCAAAGCATCAATTGTTAATACAGTTTGACGATGGTTCTTCACTTGTTGCATCTATTCAAATGTATGGCGGAATATGGTGTTTTAAAGATGGAGAATTCGACAATGTATATTATGAATTAGCTAAGGAGAAACCATCTCCTTTATCTAGAGAATTTGATTTTAAGTATTATGAAAAAATTATATCGGATAAAAATTTACAGATGAAAAGTGTAAAATTTCTTTTAGCTACAGAGCAACGTATACCAGGTCTTGGAAATGGAGTATTACAAGATATATTATTTAATGCAAAACTTCATCCGAAAAGAAAGATATCAACACTTTCAGCTGAAGTGATAGAGAAGTTATATCACTCTATTAAATCTACTTTGAATGAGATGGTGACAAAAGGTGGACGAGATACAGAAAAGGATTTATTTGGATGTTCGGGAGGTTATATCACAAAATTAAGTAAGAATACTGTGAAAGAGCCATGTGAGGTCTGTGGCAAAAATATTATTAAGAAATCTTATATGGGAGGGAGTATCTATTATTGTGAAGGATGTCAGTTAGAGTAAATAATTTTTCATCTTAAGTGATGGGATATATGCTGAAATTATTAGATTTTGAAATTAAAGATTCAAAATGATAATGAATAGTAGAATAAGGAGATTTGTATATGACAAATAATCTAAAGAAAATATTGAAAGAGATAAAAGAAGATAATTATAGGATTCCCGCAAGTTTAGATACAAATGAGATTATTATGGAAATGATGCATGAGATAGGTAATACAGATGCAGAGTTACGAGATAAATTAATATATTCAGTAATGTATCATTGGATTATGAATAATGAGATTGCAACTGATAAATTAAAGGAATTGCTAGCAATTAGTATGGATGATAATCATTTATTCTTTAAAATTGGAGAGATAAATACTGATTCAGTATTTACTCGTTCATTTTCTATTTTATTGATACCGCTAATACTTATTAATAATAGACAACTTAAATTTCTTTCGGAAAATGATATCAAAGAGATCTATATAAAAGTAGTAGATTATTTTATAAAGGAGAAGGATTTAAGGGGATATGTAAAAGGTCAAGGATGGGCACATTCAGTTGCACATGCTGCAGATGCACTAGATGATTTAGCTATTTGTTCAGAAATAGGACATGAAGAGTTATTATACATGTTAGATATAATTAAAGATAAAGTTTGTATTAATAATTATGTATATATTAATGAAGAAGATGAAAGATTAGTAACTGCAATAATAAGTATATTCAATAGAAAACTAATAAAAAATGAAGAATTTTGTGAATGGATAAAGGGTTTTAATGAATTACAAAGGACAGGGATATATCCAGAAGATGATAATTTATTAATTAATGTAAAAAATTTATTAAGAAGTCTATATTTTAGATTAATCAGATTAGATAATACTGAAATTCTAACTGAGCAAATAGAAGATACACTAATAAAAATAAGTAATTTAAATTAAGAGGACATCTATATATTCTGTTACCAAGTTCTTCGCAATAGAGACATTAGTGGTAAGCTAGAATTAAAAATTGTAAATCACTAAAATGACAAAAGGAGATATTAAGTATGTATTTAGTAAGCTCATGTTTAGCAGGAATCAATTGTAGATATAATGGAGGAAATAGTGAACATAAAACCATAGTGGAATTGGTTAATCAAGGAAAGGCAATACCTGTGTGTCCAGAGCAGTTAGCTGGATTATCTACCCCAAGGTCAAGTTGTGAGATTGTTGTATATGAGAATGGAGATATAAAAGTAATTAGTGAAGATGGACAAGACTTTACCAAACAATTTATTGAAGGTGCGAAAAAGACTCTAGCAATTGTGAAAGCTATAGGAATCAAAAAAGCAATATTAAAGTCCAAAAGTCCTTCCTGTGGTTGTGGACTTATATACGATGGAACATTTTCAGGCAATTTGATAAAAGGAAATGGCTTAGCCGCAGAACTATTAATTAAAAATAATATTGAGGTATATGCAGAAAATAATTTAGACATGTTGGAAGATAATAATTGAAAAACTAGATTTAGAATACAAATATTATAAAAACAGGTATAGGTGGACCATTCTATGATTAGTTATATTTTATAAAGGAGAATGCAATGGTGGAATTAATAAAAACTACTTTAGACAACTTGAAACGTAATAATATGCAGGGGTATTTTCTTGAGAATAATGAGGAATTATTTCCACTTTTAGATAAATTAATTTTACAAGGTAGCACTATTGGGAGTGGTGACTCCGTTACATTAGAGCAACTGGGAGTTTTTGATTTTATTAAGAATCGGAACTATATATTTTATGATAAACATGTTGAAAAATTGACTTCTATTGAGAAAAAGGAGATATATATTAAGAACTTTTCAGCAGATAACTTTATCACTGGCTGTAATGCAATAACCGCTGATGGTAAGTTAGTTAATATTGATGGCAACGGAAGCAGGGTTGCTCCTATGATATATGGACCATCACAAGTAATCGTTATTGTGGGTAAAAATAAAATTGTAGAAAATATAAATGATGCAATAGAAAGAGTACGACAGATTGCAGCACCATTAGATGCAAAGCGACTAGATAAAGAAACTCCTTGCACCAAATTAGGTAGATGTATTGACTGTAAACATCCACAACGAATTTGTAATAGTTTCGTCGTTATTGCAAGGCAATTTGATCGTGAAAGAATAAAGGTAATTATTATGAACGAAGAGTTAGGATACTAAAATATATTAAGAACTATAAGATAATAAATTAGTGGCTACTGCGAAAAACATCAAATAGATTTTAAATTTATAAGCTGTTCTATTTAAAAATATTTGTTATCATTGGAAATAAAAGGATATGCTGGAACAACTTAATAAAGGTTTTGCTGAGAATTACAAAAGATATATAACTATAAGTAAGGTGAAAAAATGGAGCCTAGAGAAATATTAAATATTATAATTGAAAGATATAAAAATATATTAGATAAAAATCTTGTTGGCATATATTTACATGGTTCCTTAGTCATGGGATGCTATACAAATGAAAGTGATATAGATCTAATCGTTGTAGTAAGAGAACCTATAAATATCATAGATAAGAAAGCTATTGTTGAATCAATAATAGCTTTAGATAATTTGCCAAGAAAAGGGATAGAGTTGAGTATTGTCCTAGAAAAGCATACAAAAGAATTTATATATCCCACACCATTTGAATTGCATTATTCAGATTCTCATAGAGATAGATATTTGTCTGATAGTAATTATATTTGTGGGAATTTTATAGACAAAGATTTGGCCGCTCATTTTACAATCATTATATACAGAGGTATTTGCCTGTATGGTAAAGAGATTGAAGAAGTATTTGCAGATGTACCAAAAGAATATTATATAGACTCAATTGTTAATGACATAGAAAATGCTGAGAAAGATATAATAGAAAATAAGGTTTATATTACTTTAAATTTATGCAGGGTATTATATTATATAAAGGAGAATATAATTTGCTCAAAGCTAGAGGCTGGAAATTGGGCTAAGGAAATAGTACCACAAAAATATAGAAGAATTGTGGAAGATGCTGTTAGTGTATATACTAGGAGATTAGATGAACTTAAATATATGGACACCATATTGGAGGAATATGCCATCCATATGTTAAAAGAAATAAGAAATCACCTCTAACAAGGAGCTATATATAGGGAACCATCACTTTGAATCTCGGCATAAAAAACCTTACTGATATTATTAATCTTTTGAGCTTCAAGTTCTTTTTCTAACCATTCAATACTTAGACCAATGGACTTTAAATTTTTATAGATTATTTTACCATCTACAATTATCTGTAATGGTAAGTATTTAGGATTAGAGGTAGGAATATCCATGTCAGCTCTAGTTAAATTTAAATTAGATTGCTTCCTTAGAACACTTAATCTGCCATTAGGTTCTAAAATAACATAATCTACTTCTTGAATGGAGAAGATATTTCGTTCTCTAAGCATCATAGATAGCTCTTCTATACTTAGTCTAGCAGATTTTAGAGACTTTTTTTGCAATACCCCATTTCTAATTAAAATAGTAGGCTGTCCATCAACGAGTAATCTAAGCTTTGCAGACTTTAAAGTTCCATAAGATAGTAGAGCAGTCAAGGTGCACCATAATACTAAACCTATGACTTCATCTATGATAGACCCATTATCAGTGATAACTATATCGGCAGCTATGGAACCAATGGTTATTCCCGTAACGTAATGGAAAAAGGTCATTTGACTCATTTGTTTTTTGCCAAGCAGTCTAGCTAAGATTAATAATAGTAAAAAAGCTAAAACCGTTTTAAAAAATATCATATTACTACCTCCATAAGACATATTGTTTGCATGATTTGATTATTTATTATACAATAAAGAACTAAAATAAATTAGGTAGCAAATTGAGATATAAAAATTATCCTTAATAAGGGAAGGAGTAGATATAATTATGGAAATAAAGGAAGTAAAAATAGAAGTCTATATTCCAGAGGAGTATATTATAGAGTTAAGGGATGAACTTAATAGAGTAAATGCCTGTAGAGTAGGGGATTATGATAATTGTATGTCTATAACTAATGTCAAGGGATATTGGAGACCATTAGAAGGAACTAATCCTTATAGTGGGCAAGTTGGAGAGATTTGTGAAGGTAAGGAATGTAAGGTTGAAGTAAGGTGTAAAATGGAATATGTAAAAAATGCAATTGAAACCATTAGAAGAATTCATCCATATGAAGAACCATTATTTAATATAATTCCAATTATAAATAATATGTTTGAATAATAGAAGTGGATTTTTTATAAATAGGGCATGTGGGAATCGAAAGAAAGTCCACATTAAAAAAGTATGTAATCAAAAGAAAGATTACATACTTTTTTTAAAATATTACTTGGAAAAGAAGGAATTTAACGAACTTTATAGAATAAATAGTTATGTATAAGTTTTATTATAAGATTAAGAAATCTTAAATAGTACATGTAGTGGTATTAAGTAAAACCAATTAGTTTGTTATTTTAAATAAGGCTTATTATGGAAGGATAAGAAGATGGAAACATTTTTATAATAATATATTTACTTCAAGGATTAGTTATGTTTCTATATTTATAGGTTAATGAGTGTTAGGTAAAATTGTTTATAAAAAATCCGATGCTTTGAGGTGAAAGGGGTTTTAGAGTGGAAGTAATCGAAACGATTTATAGGAGAAGAAGTATAAGACATTATTTAGATAAGAAGGTTGAAAAAGATAAGATTATAACCTTGTTGAAAGCTGCTACAGCAGCACCCACAACGGCAAACTGTCAGCCATGGGAGTTTATAGTTATTGATGAGGATGAAAAACTTTCTCAATTAAGAGATAAATTGATTTTTGCTAGATATAATGCACCTGTTGCTATTGTTGTATGTGGAAATATGAAATTAGCCTTTAAAGGTCCATCCCAAGAAATGTGGGTGCAGGATTGTAGCGCTGCAATAGAAAATATTTTAATCGCAGCCACAAGCATTGGGCTTGGTTCAGTTTGGATAGGAATATATCCTTTGGAAAGCAATATAAGACCATTAAAAAAAATACTGAATATACCTGAATATGTTACTCCTTTAGGTATTGTATATGTTGGATATCCTGCAGAAGAAAAAGAGGCAAGAACACGATTTAATGAGAAAAGAGTATATTGGCAGGAATATGAACCTAATCGCAAGCATAGAACAAAGGATAAGTCAGTTATAGGACATTACTAGAGTACTATCCCTCTTATAAATAATATATTTGAATAAGAAAAAAACTAAAACAAAGAGAGGTTAAATAATGCAAAAAAATTTACATTCATATGAATTAAATAATAAAGACCATATAGAGTTCCGATTATTTTCAAATGATGATTCAGTTGAAGAATTAACACAGCTTCTAAATAAGTCTTATAAGATTTTAGCTGATATGGGGCTTAATTATGTGGCAGCTACGCAGGATTGCAGAATAACATTAGATAGAATAAAAAAGGCCCATAAATGTTATGTAGGAATATATAGAAATAAAATAGTTTCAACAATATCTCTATATGGGGCAGACATTTCGGGCGGAAGTGGCTGGTATGGTAAGGACTTCGTAGCCAAGATTGGACAGTTTGCCGTCGAACCTGAATTACAAAAATATGGAATTGGTAGCAAGATGATGGATATTGTAGAAGATGAGGCTAGAAGGATGAAAAATATAAGAGAACTTGCACTAGACACAGCTGAAACTGCATATCATTTAATTGATTATTATAAAAAAAGAGGTTATAAATATATAGAAACTATTAAATGGGATGTAACAAATTATAAGAGTGTGGTATTAAGCAAGGGATTATATTCTGATTAATTTATACAACTATGAATAAAGAATCTAGATTACTGAAAAAGCCATATTTAATTATTATTTTAATGATTCAAATGATGATGATATATTGGACAAACTAGAGAAATTTCAAAATTTAGATGGTGGTTTCGATAGAGGTATAGAGCCTGATTTTAAATTAGGAGAATCTTCACCAGATAGAAGATATAAAAAAGTAATGGATGTAGATGTAATAAAGAAAAAGTAGGACTTTATATACTGTAGGATTCGAAGGTGTTGTAAATTCTTAGATGTAAATATTTTTTAATTTTAGGACTAACTTTTCTGGTATGGAGGGATAAGTTTTGTCAAATAATACTCTAGTTATAAGCAAAGGCTCACTTCAGAAAGGACAATTAAAAGGAAAGGTTGCACTTATTACTGGTGCAGGCGGTGGAATAGGATTTGAGGCTGCTCGTTCTTTAATTTGGCTTGGTGTGAAGGTTGTTATTGGTGATATAGATAAAAGCAAAGGTAGATTGGCAGAGAAAAAACTAAAATCGGAGTTTGGATCAGATTGTTGTCTCTTTATTCATACGGATATAGGTTGTGAAAGAAAAGTAAAAAAACTATCACAAAAAATACATAAAAAGTTTGGAAAGTTAAATATACTTATAAATAATGCAACAGTTGCTCCCATAGGTCCAGTGCATAAGGTTGGGATTGAAAAATGGGATTTAAGTTATAGAACAAATCTAAGGGGGCCAGTACTTCTTATTGAATATTTTCTTCCTCAAATGCTAGAAAGAAAGTCAGGAGTTATAGCTTTCATTCCTTCTTCAGGTGCTGCCCCTTATATGGGCGCATATGAGGTATTTAAAACATCACAAGTAGAGTTATCAAATACCTTAGCTGGAGAGCTAGATGGTACAGGAATTATTACATATTCCATAGGGCCTGGTATGGTTAAAACAGATACGGCACATAAAGCTATAACTGAAATAGCCCCATTGTATGGTAAAACTGTAGATGAGTTCTATAAAATGAATGAATATGTATTGCTAAGTGTTGAAGAAGCTGGATCAGGTTTTGCTGCATCTGTAGCAAATGCTGACATTTATAATGGATTAGAGATAAGCTCAATTCAAGCTCTTATGGATATTGGAGTGTCAATTAATGAGCCGAAAGAAAATAATAGAATTATACTTTCTAATGGTGATAAAGGTAAAGTATTAGAAATGATGATCGAGATTTTACAGACTTTTTTAGAACAGGTTGATGGCTGGAAGAATAGACCTGTATTTGAGCGTCAATGGATACTTAGAGATTTTAAAAAGTATACAGGTGCAGCTCCAGAATATTTTGCTGATAAATTAAGTGAATTCAAAAAAGGGATTACTAACAATGATTTAACTAAAGAAGATTTTGAAGAACTACCAGTTGAAAAGCTAAGAACGTATTATGAACATCAAATAGACTTGTTGAAAGGATATGAAAAGAATCCAGATAAAGTGAAAGAATACTATGACATTATATCAAGTTGGATTAATACAATTGAGAAGTTTGATGAATTTAGGAGGAAGATATAGTATGCAAAGATTATCTAAAGAAGCCTTTGACGAAATAAATTCTTATATGAATAAAGAAGCTAGAGGGTTGGAAAAAGCCATATTTAATTATTATTTTAATGATTCAAATGATGATGATATATTGGATATGCTAGAGAAGTTTCAAAATCTAGATGGTGGTTTCGGTAGAGGTATAGAGCCTGATTTTAAATTAGTAGAATCTTCACCTATGGCAACATCTATTGGATTAAGGTATTTGAATTTACTAAGCAATAATAATAGAGCAAAAAGAATGATAGCCAAAGCAACTGAATATCTAGAATCAACATTTGATAAAGAGAGAAATGGTTGGTACAGCGTTCCTAATATAGTTAATGATTATCCCCACGCACCCCATTGGGAGTATAGAGATGATATAGGTATGACAGTTATTGATTATTCATGGGGGAATCCTTCAGCTGAATTAATAGGATATCTTTATAAATATAGACAGTATGTCACTAAATTAGATATATTTTCACTTGTAAACTATGCTATAGAGAAATTAAACCAACGTACAGAATTTAGCTCTGAACATGAAATATTTTGTTATATAAAAATGTATAATACTATAGATAAAGAATTTGCTATTCAAATAGAAGATACTTTAAAACTTGCGATTTCTCAATTAATTAATGTTAATGAAGCTGAATGGACAGACTATGTTCCAATGCCATTAAAATTTATAGAATTTGATTCTGAGAATTTTTTTGAAATTAATAGTAAATTTATAGATAAGAATTTAGATTATTTAATAGCTCAACTTGAAGAAAACAAGAAAATACTTCCTACATGGGAATGGGAGAATTATTTAGATGAATGGGAGATTGCTAGGGGTGAATGGATGGGAGAATTAACTCTTTTGGCTTTATTATCATTAAAGAAATTTAACAGACTGTAGATAAGGTTTAATTCATTTTAAGTATACTATATATTCTGGAAATTATAGGCACTCTATGATAATATAATGGTAAATATATAAAAAATCAGGGGGGTACATAATGAACAAAAAAAGATTTTTATCAATTGCATTGATTTTAGTAATCTTACTAAGTAGTTTTCAATTGGGATTTGCAGTAGATCTAGATAATCTGACTGAGTACGAGATGAACATTACTTTAAATACTAAGATTCATACTGTAGAAGGAGAACAGAAGGTTATTTTTACTAATACTTATAATACAGACTTGAATAATTTAGTTTTTCATCTTTATCCTAATTCCTATGAATCATACGAGACATTACCAGCTATAGGCGGTATGTATTTAATGGAAGGAGAGGAAATTCCTAAATTAACAGAGGAACAAAAAGGTTATATTAAGGTAGAAAATGTCCATATTAATGATAAAAAAGTTAAGTATACAGATGATAATCAAATACTAAAAATAAATATGGATAAACCACTAAAAAAAGGTGAAAAGGCAGAGATAAAAATTGAATTCACTATAAAAATTCCCGAAGGATATCATCGTTTTCATCATCTAGAAGGAATTTACTCCTTAACAAATTGGTATCCAATACTATCCATTTATAATGAGAAAGATAGAAAATGGGATGAGAATCCCTTTAATCCTATAGGAGAGTCTAATTATAGCCATGTTTCAAACTATAATGTTGAGATCACCGTACCTAAGAATATGGTAATAGCTCCAACTGGAACCATAATAGAGGAGAAAGAAAATGGTGCAAATAAGACTGTATCTATAAGAGCTGAAAAGGTTAGAGATTTTGTTGTTTTTATGAGTGATAAATATAAAGTAAAAACTAAAAAAGTAGATGATATTAAAATTAGTAATTATTATATTGTAGAAGAAGGTAAAAAAGATAGTAAAACTGCAGATATGGTATTAGATGAAGTGGCTAAGACCGTAAGATTTATGAACAAAACCATAGGGAAATATCCTTATGATGAGTTGAAGATAGCAGAAACATATTTAGGTGGAGGGGCTATGGAATACCCTCAGGCAATACAAATGGGAAGATATTGGGATATGGAAGATATTAATATAGAAGAGAGTGCTCCATTCCTAATAGAAGCTGCTGTTCATGAAACTATTCATCAATGGTGGTATGTAACAGTGGGAAACAATGAATTTAAGGAGCCTTTTTTAGATGAGTCCTTAACCGTATTTACTACTGCATACTACTTTGAAAAAGAATATGGAAAAAATCATGAAAACGGAATCGATTTTGCCATAAGAAATTCAATTTATCCATCAAATATAATACCGCTAAATAGCAAGGTAGATGAGTTTAAGAATTGGGGAGACTATGGAGAGGCTATATATACAAGGGGACCTGCCTTCTTTGAAGCTCTAAAACAAAACGTAGGGGAAGAGAAATTTATAGAAATATTAAAGACTTATTTTGAAAAGTATAAATTCAAAAATGCAACAATAGAAGGATTATTAGATATAATAGATAAGGTAGCAGGAAAAGATATAAAGAATTCTATGGAGGAGGCAGTAACACAGCCTAATTATTTTCCAAATGATATTGAATTAACTCAAGAAGAGCAAGAAGCGTACTATAGAAATCACCAAAAACGATATTTAAGAGAATCAGAAAAGAGAAATGGATTGATAATAGGCAGTATAGCTTTGAGGGCTTTAGATGGAGAAAATGTAATAATAGTAAAGCCAGAATACTTAAGCGAAAGAGACTTAATGAATTTTGAGGGATTTACCCAAATGTTATTAAGTGATAGAATGAGTGGATATGATTCAAAGATGAAGATTAAAGAAGAAAAGGATTTAACCAAAGAGGATAAACAGAGTAATTTAATATTAATTGGATATCCGATTAAGCATAGTGTAATTAAAGAAATGAACCCAGAACTCCCTATTAAACTAGATGAAGAAACGATTAATATAAATGAAATATCCATTAGAAATGAAAATGTTACGGGAAGCTTTATAGCAGAAAACCCAAATAATAAAGATAAATTGATATTAGTAATATTCTTGTATGAGGACATTGATTTTGAAAAGAATTTAAGCAACGATGAAGCTATTATATACGAAAGTTCATTATACAGATATGATCCAATGTATAGCAATGATAAGCAGTTCATAATAAATACCAAAGACATGGAGATTCAAGGGAAATACAAATAGAACGAATAAATTATATTGTATAAAGTTATAGGAGAGGTAAGCCTAGGCTTACCTCTCTTTAAAATGCTGGAACTACGGCTCCATCATAATTATCTTCTATATATTTTTTAACCTTATCTGATTGTAATGCTTTAAGTAGTTTAATAAATCTGTCTTGAGATTCTTCGCCAGATCTTACAGCTATAAGATTAGCATAAGGTGATTCTCCACCCTCTATTAAAATACCATCCTTTACAGGATTAAGTCCACCTTCAAGAGCATAGTTTCCATTTATTATTGCACCATCAACACTGTCTAAAGAGCTTGGAAGAAATGCTGCTTCAAGGGCTTGGAACTTAAGATTTTTAGGGTTATGGATTATATCTGTTTTTTCGTTAGCTTCATAGCCAACACCATCTTTTAATTCTATTATTCCATTGGCTTCAAGTAGAAGTAAAGCTCTTCCACCATTTACTGTATCATTTGGAATAGCTATTGTAGCGCCATTGGGAATTTCATCTATAGATTTATATTTTGCTGAATAGAATGCCATTGGTTCTACATGAATTTTGCCTAATACAGTTAAATCCAGCTTTTCTTTTGTTTTAAAATCATTGAAATAGGGTTCATGTTGGAAAAAATTAGCATCTAAATCACCATCACTAAGAGATAGATTTGGTGTTATATAGTCTGTAAACTCAACTATTTCAACCTCAATGCCTTCTTTTTTTAGATCATCTACAACTAGTGAAACTAATTTTGCATGCGGGTCTGGAGATACTCCAATTTTAATTTTTTCTACTTCAGCTATTTCAGCTACTTCAGCAGGTTCTTTGCTGCAACCAACTAATATAGACAATGATAATACTACTAATAATACAATTGACAATAATTTTTTCAATTTAATTCCCCCATTTATTTTTTATTTATTTTTAATGTAATATAATTACCTAAAATTTGTATTCCTTGGACTAAAATTATAATTACTATAAGAGCTATAAACATCACATCTTTTTGCCATTTATATAATCCAAAGCGAACAGCTAAATCACCTAATCCACCACCTCCTATGGCACCTGCCATTGCAGAATATCCAATTATATTTATTATAGTCAAGGTTATCCCTGATACTATTGAAGGTAAGGACTCTGGTATAAGAACCTTTAAAATAATTTGTGGAACTGTAGCCCCCATAGCAAGGCTGGATTCAATTATACCTTTATCAATTTCCTTTAAGCTTCCTTCCATAATTCTAGCCACAAAAGGAGTTGCAGATATGGATAGGGGAACTATGGTTGCTGTTGTACCTATTTTTGTACCAACTATAAGTTTTGCCAACGGAAAGGCTAAAATCATTAAAATAATAAAAGGTATAGACCTCATTACATTTATAATACTATTTAAAACTTTGTTGAAATTAGGTTTTTCCCAGATACTATTTTTTTCAGTAATTACTAATAAAATTCCCAAAGGAAAACCTAATAATAATGAAAATACTGTTGAGAAAAATACCATATATAGAGTTTCAAATAAAGAAGGTATAACTAATTCTGCCATTATATCACCTCCACATGGACATCTTCATTTTTTAAAAATGAAAACACTTTGCTTATTTCTTCATCTTCTCCAATTAATTCTAAGATTAGATGACCTACACTAGTTGACTGCAATTTATTAATATTTCCTGATAAGATATTTACATCAATATTAAAGTTTTTTATGACTTTAGATATAATAGGTTTCTTTGAGCTATCTCCCAGGAAACTTAATCTAATGAGTTTTCCTCTAAATTCATTTGGATTAATAATCTCATCTTCTATATTTCCTTGTAGAGAACTTATGAAAGTCTTTGCAATTTTTGTTTTAGGCTCTTTGAATAGATCTTCTACAGTATTTTCTTCTATAACTTGACCATTTTCCATAATAGCAACTCTATCACAAACTTCTTTTACCACTTCCATTTGGTGGGTTATCATAACTATTGTTATATCTAACTCATCTCTAATTTTCTTTAATAAATTTAATATAGAGTGTGTAGTTTTTGGATCTAATGCAGATGTACCTTCATCACTAAGAAGTATTTTAGGATTATTGACAATGGCCCTTGCTATGGCAACCCGTTGCTTTTGACCACCACTTAACTCACTAGGATAACTATGTTTTTTGTCCTTTAAATCTACATAATCTAAAAGTTCATTTACTCTATCATCAATTTTTGTTTTTTCCATTTTTTCCAACTGTAGAGGAAAAGCAATATTTTCATAAACAGTTTTCTGATATAATAGATTAAAATGTTGAAAAATCATACCTATTTCTTTTCTTTCTTTTCTCAAATCATCCTTACTAAGCTGCATCAAATCTACGCCGTCAATGAATATATTTCCTTCTGTTGGATCTTCAAGCCTATTTAAGCATCTAATTAATGTGGATTTTCCTGCACCACTTAGACCAATTATTCCAAAGATTTCTCCCTTATTGATTTTTAAAGAAACATTTTTAACAGCATCAATTTGACTTTTACCATTACTGAAATTTTTACTAATATTAAATATTTCAATCAAGAACATAACCCCCTTACAAGAACAATAAAAAAAGCCTTCATCTCTTTGCAAAAAAGCAAAGGGACGAAAGCTTCGTGTTACCACCCTAAGTTTATACTGATCTCACGATACAGTACCTCATCAAGTACGTCACTATAAAAGTGATTATACCCTAGCACTATAACGTGTGCATACGTGAAAGTCTAAAGTGAACTTCGACGATCAAACTCCAAGACCATATTCAGCTTACTATCCTCTGCTTCTTCTCACCAATGGAAGCTCTCTGTATGAGTATTCATAAACTTACTCTTCTCTTCAAAGTCATTCTTAATATTAATTTAAAATTTTAACAGCATATTTTGGATTTGTCAACAACAATTTTTATATTTTTTTAATTCCATACATTTTATATTACTATTCACGACTACACTGAAAAATAATAAAAATCCTAAAGGAACATTTGAAGGGCACGATTTAATTCTTAGTGAATGTAGGCTGAAAATCCGTTAAGCGACTTGCACTGTTTGAGTGTAGCGAGTTTGCAAGTTGTAGGATTTTTAGCTGAAATGATTATGACCTAACCCAGTGAATGAACGTAGTGAATGAGCTGTAGGTAGGTCAAACGCAACGAATGCCAATTTTATCGACCGTAGGGAGAATAGAATTGTGCAATGAGACTGCGTGGAATTATTCGTGACCGAAACAGTGAGTGTGGATTTTTATTATTTTTCTTATTTACTGTGAATGGGAACATTTTATGACTATTATCTATCTTCTCTCCAATTTATTATACCATTCCAGTCCACCTAATTCTTCAGCAGTAACAATATCGGAAAATTGAGATGAGAATAGATTATTATAAAATCCTATATAAGCATCTGGTCTTCTTATATTTACATCGTCATGGCTCATATAATCGGTGTTCTCTAAATTCTCATTTTCAAAATAGTTATAGAACTGTGAAGAATCGTTTATATCGGGAATTCTCATAAATTTTACACCTCCTAATTTAGTTTTTCCTTTTCAGTCCTATATATTTAGGAATCTTTTGGTAGAATAAAAAATCGTTTTTAACAAACAATATTAAAGGAATTTAAAATAAATAATTTTGAAAGGAGTGTAATTATGGCACTTAAAAATACATTAAATTTAAATAATTTAACTTATCAAGAACTTAATTCATTGAAGGAAATAGCAGGTGAACATTTAACAATGAGTAGTAAATTTGGCGATTATGCTAATCAAGTTCAAGACCCACAATTAAAGCAAATGTTACAGCAGGCAAGTACTGATGCCAAAACTACTGCTACAAATTTAATTAATTCTTTATAAGAGGAGGCGGAAAAAATTATGCAAGAAAGAGATATAGTTAACGATATTTTAGGCGGAACTAAGGCAAGTATAAATTGTTATACAACAGCTATACAGGAATGTTCAAATCAACAATTAAGATCAACTTTACAAACATTAAGAAACGAAGCAGAACAAATGCAATATCAATTATATCAAATAGCAGAACAAAAAGGATATTATACTCCAGCACCAACAGCTAAGTCAAATGATATAAATCAATTAAAGACTACTTTAACATCTGCAGTAAATAGTACGTCATCAGGAAATCAAATGCAATAATTAATAAGAACTCCGTTTTGGAGTTCTTATTATTGATATTATAAATAGATAATTAAACCATTGACTTTTGATATGTTTTGTGTTATTTTTATTAGTAATAAATAAATACCTTTAATCTAATCCTGTGAGATTAGGAAGGACAGCGTAGATAAATAGTACATGATATTCTTGTGCCTTCCTTTATGGAGGGCATTTTTTGACGCTAATCCTTTAAAGGTCTAATAGACTATAAGGAGGCATTAAAATGTTAAAAGGAAGAAATTTAATTGACCCACAAGACTTTACAGTGAAAGAAATAGAAGAAATATTTGTATTAGCAGAGGAAATCATCACTAGACCAGAAGAATTTATACATTTATGTGATGGAAAGGTATTGGGAACTTTATTCTTTGAGCCTAGTACAAGAACTAGATTAAGCTTTGAAGCTGCAATGTTAAGATTAGGTGGAAAAGTAATAGGTTTTTCAGAACCAAATTCCAGCTCAGTATCTAAGGGAGAAAATCTAGCAGATACCATAAGAACAGTTGCAGCCTATGCAGACGTTATAGCCATGCGTCATCCAAAAGAAGGGGCACCTAAATACGCCTCATACTATTCAGATGTTCCTTTAATCAATGCAGGAGATGGAGGACATCAACACCCAACTCAAACACTTACAGACCTTTTGACTATTAAGGTTGCAAAAGGTAACTTTTCAAATTTAACCATAGGATTATGTGGAGACTTAAAATTCGGTCGTACAGTCCATTCTTTAATAAAGGCAATATCCAGATATGAAAATATAAAATTTATATTAATATCCCCAAATGAATTACAAACACCTGAATATATTAAAACTGAAATCCTTCATAAGAAATCTTTAGATTATATAGAAGTAGAAAGACTTGAGGAAGTTATAGATAAACTAGATATTCTCTATATGACTAGAGTGCAAAAAGAACGTTTTTTTAATGAAGCTGACTATATAAGACTAAAGGATAGCTATATATTAGATAATGCAAAGCTGAAAACTGCGAAAAAGGATTTAACAATTCTTCATCCACTTCCAAGGGTAAATGAAATAAGTATGGAAGTAGATAATGATTCTAGAGCTTGGTATTTTAGACAGGCTAAATATGGGATGTTTGTTAGAATGGCTTTAATTGCTAAATTATTGGGGGTGAAATAATGTTAAGTATAAATAGTATCTCAAAGGGGATTGTAATAGACCATATTAAACCAGGATATGGAATTATAATATTTAAACATCTAGGATTAGATAAGGCAGATTTTACAGTGGCTTTAATAATGAATGCTGTAAGTGATAAACAAGGTCGTAAAGATATTATAAAAATTGAAAATGAAATAGATATAGATTTAGCCATGTTAGGATTTATTGATCCAAATATAACTGTAAATATAATAGAAAATGAAATTATAAGGGAGAAAATAAGTTTATCATTACCAAATAAGGTAGAAGGAATTATAGAATGTAAAAATCCAAGATGTATAACTTCAGTAGAAAGAGGAATAACCCACAAATTTGTATTACTTGATGAAAAAGAAGGAAGATATAAATGTGAATATTGTGACCAAATATATTCTTGGGAGGGATAAAATGGAACTTTTAATAAAATCTGTTAGGATAGTAGATGAATCTAAGGATTTCTTAGGAGATTTATATATTAAAGATGGAATAATAGAAGATTTTAATGAAAAATTAGACTATGACTGTGAAGTAATAGATGGGGAAGGTTTGGTTCTTATGCCCTCCTTTATCGATCTACATGTTCACTTTAGAGAACCAGGCTTTACTCATAAGGAGAATTTGTTTACTGGGGGACTGGCAGCATTAAAAGGTGGGTATACTGTAGTCAATTTAATGGGAAATACAAATCCTATCTGTAGTTCTATGGATATAGTTGAGTATGTTTTAAACAAGGCTAAGGAAATTGACTTAGTAAATGTTCATCAAACTGTTTCTATTACAAAAAACTTCGACGGGGAAACTTTAGAACATTTAGATACATTAGATGAAAGAGTGAAGTTTATATCAGATGATGGTAAGGGCATAAAATCCAATATAGTAATGTATAATGCCATGATGAAGGCAAGGGAAAAAGGATTAATAATAATTACCCATGCAGAAGATGAGGATTTAACAGAGGTAGACTATAGAATATCTGAAAATATCATTACCATCAGGGATATATATCTATCTAAGGTAACAGGTGCCAAACTGCATTTAGCCCATGTGAGCACCATAGAAGCCATAGAGGAAATTAGAAGAGCTAAAAAAGAGGGAGTAAATGTGACCTGTGAAGTGACACCACATCATATTGCACTTTATGATAATGATTATAGGGTAAATCCACCTATTAGGACAGAGAAAGATAGAGATGCAATTATTGAAGGAATAATAGATGGAACAGTAGATACAATAGCAACAGACCATGCGCCTCATACTAAGGAGGATAAAGAAAAAGGAGCGCCGGGCTTATCTGGGATAGAAACCTCTTTTTCAGTTTCATATACTAACTTAGTGAAATCGGGAAAAATAGATTTAATGAAATTATCACAGTTAATGTCAGCCAATGCTGGAAGGATAATGAAGGTTCAAAAAGGTAAAATAGAAAAAGGATATTTTGCAGATTTAGTCCTTGTAGATTTAAATAAAGAAATCATAGTAAATAGCAATACATTCTTATCTAAGGGGAAAAATACTCCCTTTAATGGAATGAAGTTTTATGGTGAAGTAATCATGACTTTAAAAGATGGAGAAATAAAGTATGTAAATAAAGAGTATAAAAACTAGGAGTGAAGATATGATAATAGATAAACTTTATGAAGAAGTACAAGCTAAAGGAAATGTTTGTATTGGACTAGATACACATCTAGATTATATTCCTGAGGATATAAAACTGAAATATATAGATATAGATGAAATAATCTTTAGATTTAATAAAAAGATTATAGATTGTACAGAAGATATTACAGCAATTTATAAACTTCAAATAGCATATTACGAAGCCTATGGAATAAAGGGATTAATAGCCTATAAAAAAACTTTAGAATATTTAAGAAGTCTAAAGTCTTTAACTATAGGAGATATAAAACGTGGAGACATTCAATCTACAGCAGATATGTATGCAAAGGGACATTTTGAAGGAGATTTTGAAGTGGATTTTATCACCCTTAATCCATATATGGGATTTGATAGTATTACACCTTATTTTAAGTATTTAGATAAAGGGAATAAAGGTATATTTGTACTTCTTAGAACCTCTAACCCAGGGGCTAAGGATATTGAATATTTAGATGTAAATGGAGAAAAACTTTATTATCATATTGGAAATAAATTAGAAGAACTAGGCACTAAATATATGGGGGAATCTGGATATAGTTTAATAGGTGGAGTAGTAGGGGGCACTCATACAGACGAGGCAATAGAAATAAGAGAAAGATATAAGAATATGTATTTTCTAATTCCAGGATATGGTGCACAAGGAGCTAAGGGACAAGATGTAAACCTTTATTTAAATAATGGAAACGGTGGAATTGTAAACTCTTCAAGAGGAATAATAACCGCATATAAAAAACATGAAGATGGCATAGAAAACTTTGAAAAATATACAAGAGAAGCAGTGCTTTCCATGAGGGAGGATATAGGCTATGAAGAGTAGCTATCAAGATGGGATTATTGAGTCCAATATAGAAATCAGTGAAAATATATATGAACTTATTCTAGATGGAGATTTTCAAGGTTCTCCAGGACAATTCTATATGATTAGAGGTTGGGAAGCCTTAGACCCATTCTTATCAAGACCGATTTCCATTGCAGACTTAAATAATGGTAGAATTAAGTTTTTATATGAGGTAAAAGGCAGAGGAACTCATATTATATCTAAACTTAAAAAAGGTGACAAATTAAGTATACTAGGACCATTAGGCAATGGATTTGACTTAAATACAAAGGGGAAAATTGCCTTAATATCTGGCGGAATAGGTATTGCACCAATGCTATATCTGGCTAAAAGTCTTAATATAAAAGCAGATTTATATTGTGGTTTTAGAGATAAACCTTATTTTTTAGAATCAATAGGACAATATGTAAACAATATATTTATGGCAACAGACAATGGTATTATGGGGCATAAGGGCTTTATAACTGAATTATTTAATCCTATGGAATATGATTTAGTTTATACCTGTGGTCCAACTCCTATGATGAAAGTAATAATGAACATATGTAAGGGAAAGGTGCCTTTATATATTTCAATGGAAAATAGAATGGCTTGTGGAATAGGTGCTTGTCTTGGATGTACAGTGGAGACCATAAGGGGAATAGAGAGAGTATGTAAAGAAGGACCAGTATTTAAAGGGGAGGAGATAACTATTGACTAAGGTAAATATTTGCGGAATAGAATTTAAAAATCCTGTCATAGCTGCATCTGGTACCTTTGGATTTGGTAAAGAATTTGAAGAGTATTTTCCTATAGAAAAGCTAGGAGGTATTTCGACTAAGGGGCTTACATTGAATAAAAGAGATGGAAACAAAGGCATAAGAATTCACGAAACACCATCGGGGCTAATGAACAGCATAGGATTACAAAACCCTGGAGTAAAGGGATTTATCGAAGAAGAATTGCCATTTATGGAGAAAAAAGATACTGTAATACTGGCTAATTTAGGCGGCAGCACCATAGATGATTATTTAGAAGGAATAGAGCTATTAAATGAAACTTCAGTTCATATGATTGAACTAAATATTTCCTGCCCCAATGTAAAAGAAGGTGGAATGGCATTTGGTATAAAATGCAATACTGCATCAGAAGTAGTAAAAAAGGCTAAAAGTATATCAAAAAAACCAATGATAGTAAAATTATCTCCTAATGCTGAAAACATAAAAGAAATGGCTTATGCCTGTGTAGAGGCAGGAGCAGATGGACTGTCACTTGTAAATACATTTAATGCACTTGCCATAGATATTTATAAAAGAAAACCTGTATTTAACAATATAACAGCAGGGCTATCAGGACCATGTATTAAACCAATAGCTTTAAGGATGGTATATGAAGTAAGTAAGGTAGTAAATGTTCCAATAATAGGTATAGGAGGAATAATAAGTTTTGAGGATGCCATAGAGTTTATTATGGCAGGGGCTACTGCTATTCAAGTAGGTAGCGGGAACTTTATTAAACCAGATATTACTATAGACATTATTCAAGGGATTGAGATGTTTATGGAGAAAGAAGGAATTAAATCGTTGGAAGAAATCAGAGGGATCATTTAGAAATATTATCAATTGAAAACGGGAGGTTTTAAAATGATTATAGATTTACTTAAAGAATCAGATGCTTTACTTGAAGGACATTTTTTACTATCTTCAGGGAAACATAGTGATAGATATGTACAATGTGCAAAGCTATTACAATATCCAGATAAGGCGGAAAAAGCAGTATCATTTATTGTTGATAAGATTAAAGACTTGGATATTGACATAGTTGTAGGACCTGCCATGGGTGGGATTATAGTAGCTTATGAGTTAGGACGTCAGCTAGGTAAGCCTGCCATATTTACTGAAAGAGAAGGAGGAGAGATGACACTAAAGAGAGGATTTCATATAGAAAAGGGACAAAGGGTGATTATATCTGAAGATGTAGTAACTACTGGAAAATCAGCTTATGAGGCTATTAAAGTAGTAGAAGAATATGGTGGAGTAGTAGTAGGTATAGCTTGCATCGCCAATAGATCAAAGGGAGATATTAAATATCCTGTTTATGGTGGGACTGAATTAGAAATAAAAACATACAATGAAGAAGAATGTCCTCTATGTAAAGAAGGACTTACTATAGCAAAACCTGGAAGTAGAAAGATATAAGGATTCGACAATTTTAAACAATAAATTTTTAAAAAACAAACGCTAAAAGAGTTAACTCTTTTAGCGTTTGTTTTTATCTTCACTTTTATTATATAACTGAGAACCTATATCTTCTTCTTTTTCTTCGATTATATTATCCAATAAATTTGCTTTAGGTTCAAACAAAACATCATCTGGTACATTAATAAAGCTGCCTCTTGGAGGGAAAACTTCACTATTTTCATAGAATCCAGTTTTCTTCCAGTCTCCTTTATTTTCAAACATATTAGAATTTACTTCTTTAACGGGTTTTGTATAGTAAGGCTGATTAGATTTGTGTTTTTTATCCATCTGTTTCACCTCCACATATTATAGTATTAACAATATAATAATTAATATTAAGATAAAAAAGACATAAACTATAAATAAATATAATTAATTTATATATTAATATTTTTAATATATAAATTAAAAATATTAATTAATGTATTGACAAAATTAACAAAATATACTAATATCGTATTAGGAAATAAAGAGTAAGATAATTATGAATTATAAAATGGGGGGATAACATGAAAGAACTTTTAATGAAGCGAAAATCAAGATTCATGATGTACATATTGGCTTGTTTTATACCGGTATTAGATAATACTTTAATGAACCTAGCTATATCCATGGTCATAGGTAGTATTCAAATAGGAACAAAGGAAAATTTCTTGAAAGTTTTATGGGTTTCAATGGGAATCATAATATTAGGTTCTATACTGTATATAGTATCTAGATTTATGAGAATATCCTATATGAGGGATACATTACTTGATGTTAGACTTTTAGCCTTTGATAAGATATTAAACTCATCTTACAAAGAATTTAGTAAAAAGTCTAAGGATACTTACATTTCAAATTTAATTAATGATATTAATTTATTTGAAAGTAGCTTTTTCTTACAACTTATCAATGTAATATTTCGTGGTGGCGTATATGTGGTATCTCTTACTATTATAGCTTTTTTAGATTTAAAGTTTGCCGTAGGTGCATTTGGCATTTCAATATTATTATTCTTTATCAGTAAAACCTTTGAGAAAAAGACAGTATCTCTTCAAAAAGAAGTATCAGAATATAATGAACATTTTACCGTAAATATGTCCAATACATTTAATGGGTTAGAGATATTGAAATTAAATAATATAGAGAATCAATTTCTTTCAAAATCATTAAAGTCTATTATGGGTCTTGAAAGAAAGAAGTTTGCTTACAACGTTTATACAGATAGCCAAAGAAGGATTATGGAGTTCTTAGGATTTGGATTTGTAATGATATCTTTAGTATATTTATCTGCTTTAATGAGTAAGGGAATATCCTTAACTAAAATAACCTATATGTTTCAACTGTCCAATGGCTGTATATGGAATATTACTTCTATTTTACCTTTGTTTAATCAACTGAAATCATCAGCTAAAATATTTGATAAAATTACAAAGTGGGATGATGAAAAATTCATAGCAATGGATAAAGAAAAGGAATTTATATTCGAAAACCAAATTAAAGTAAAGGATTTGTATTTTCAATATGATGGAAAGGAAATACTTAAAGATACTTCTTTCACTATAGAAAAGGGAAAGAAATATTTGCTGAAAGGAGCTAGTGGTGCTGGAAAATCCACTTTAATTAAACTTTTATCCATGACATATGATGATTATGAAGGTGAAATAACAGTAGATAGTATATCTTACAAAGACATTAAAGAATCTAGCTTAAATAACAAGGTTTCTTTTATATATCAAGATGTATTTTTATTTGAAGATACTATCTACAACAATATAGCTTTATATAAGCCCTATGATGAAGAAAGAATTTTGAGAGCAGCAAATGAAGCAGGATTAGATGGACTTCTTAGAAAAAAAGAAAATGGAATAAATGAAATGTTAATGGAAAACGGAAAGAATTTATCTGGTGGAGAAAGACAAAGAATTTCTATTGCCAGAGCCATAGTTAAGGATTCAGAGATATTATTTGTAGATGAAGGAACATCAAGTTTGGATGAAGAATTAGGAAGAAAAGTAGAGGATACTATTCTTTCATTGGATTGTACAGTCATTGCCATATCCCATAGATATTATGAAGGAATAACGGAGAAATATGATTATGTTTTAGAAATTAAAAACCAGAGTATTGAAAAATATAATTCAAAAGAATATTTTATGGAGGTGGCCATATGAAAAGAACTATAAACAAGTCTATTGGATATTTAATTCTAGCATTTCTAGTATTAACCATTGGGATAGCTTTAGATGGATATTTGAGTATTGGAATGATGAAAATAATAGATTCAGCCTTGGAAGGCAACATGACATTATTTAAAAATGAGGCCATAAAAATATTTATACTTATTGGATTATCACTTCCCTTTAGTATTCTTATTTCCTATACAAGGGGAATATATATCTATAAATCTTTAATAAAAACAAAGATTACTTATGTAGAGAGACTTTTTGGTAAAAATATAAATGAATTTCAAGCTGAAAATAATGGAGTATATTTATCATCTATGACTAATGATATGAACAATATAGAGAAAAAATATTTAGAAGGCATATATGAAGTGGGAAATAGTCTTATTGGTTTTTTAATATCCTTCATTGTCATTGCTTCTGTAAGTCCAGCAGCTTTATTTATTGGAATAGGTGTATCCATAATATCTGTTATCTTATCAATGGCAGTAGGAAAGCCATTACAAAGACATGAAAAACATAGAGCAGAATTATTTGAAGGATATACATCCTATATAAAAGAAGTTCTTGGAGCCTTCCAAATCATTAAGTCTAATAACTTAAATGAAAAAATAAAAGAGGATTTTTATAATAAAAGTGAGGATATTCAATATAAAGGATATACAATAGATAAGATCCATACTTATACTTTATCTATACAGCAGTTTATAATGTATGCCTCTACTTTTGCTATTCTTCTCATATCGGCAGCTATGGCAATAAAAGGTTCCATAACTACAGGTGCAGTTATTTTAATAGTAAATAATATGAGTAGAGTAATATTTCCACTAATGAATTTAGCAGAGTGGTTTCCAAAGATATTCTCAGTGAAATCTTTATTTATAAAGCTAGACGAAAGCCTTAAAAATCACGATAACTATGAGGAAACAGTAGATCTAAATAGTTTCAATAATACCATAGAATTTCAGGATGTATCATTTAGTTATGACAATAAGGAAATTTTAGCTGATATTAATTTAAGCATTACTAAAGGTGAAAAGTATTTGGTAATAGGCCCTAGTGGTGGCGGGAAATCTACATTACTTAAACTTTTAAGGAAATACTTTAATCCTACTGAAGGTAAAATTCTAGTAGATGGGAAGAACTTAAAGGATATTAAAAAGGAAAGTTATTTCAAAAATATTTCCAATGTTGAACAACAAGTATTCTTATTTGAAGATACTCTTCGTAATAATATTACTCTATATAAGGATTATAATGATGATGAGATTAATTTTGCCATAGATAAAGCAGGTTTAAAAGATTTTCTAAAGGCTTTGCCAAATGGATTAGATACTATGATTTATGATAATGGAAAAAACATTTCAGGAGGAGAAAGGTCTAGAATAGCCATAGCAAGAGGACTTTTAACTAAATCAGATATAATATTTCTTGATGAGGCCTTTGCAAGTTTAGATAGCAGTGTAGCGAGAGAAATAGAAAATACATTGCTTAATTTAGAAGGGGTAACTGTAATAAATGTAAGTCATGTAATATTTGAAGAAACAAAGAATGAATATAATAATATCTTTGTAGTAAAGAATAAGGCTATTATATAAATAAGTTAGAGGGACCTCTAGCTTATTTTTTCTATATTTTAAGAAATAAAAATTATATTGTTTGAAAAATTTTGAAAAAATTAGTAAAATTGTATATGGGAGTGATAAAATGTTTAATAGAAGTATTAATTTAGATAAAGACATATTACTTAAAAATAAAATACCATTATTACATAGTGAGCCTAATTGGATTAAACTATTTGGAAGCGTAGATGATAAAAAAATTGGAAATGCTAGGGAAGAACTTATGGAACTAGTGGCTAAAGAAAGGGAATTGGAAATACAAAGTAGAGAACTACAAAGACAGAAACTAAAATCTATGAAAATGATTCTTGGTATATCTGATTCCATAAATAATGAAAGTAAAGTAGAAAATATAGGGCTTCTAGATGAATATAAGGAACAAGTTTTAGAAGTAAATGATGCCCTGGATGAAGTAGCCTTTATGTTAGAAACTATTCCGAAGGAAATAAGAGAAAGCAATTTAAAACTACTTAATGCTACTATACAATATAGCTATGATGAGCTGAAGATTAAGGAAAAATTTGTAAAAGAAGCTAATGACGAAATAGAAGTCTTGAGAGAAAGATTAAAGGGATTAATAGATAAAAAACATGATTATGAAGAGTGGATAAATGAGACTTATACCTTTTTACATGGACTCTTAGGCTCTGAAGAAATAGATAAAATTGATAAAGAGAGATTTAAATAATATGAGAGATAGAGACAAATTATTTACAGGTGCAGATATTGTAAATATAAATAGAATAAATAAAATATTAATAGAGAAAAAAGATTCCTTTTATAATAAAATATTTACAGAAAATGAAAAAAAGTATATTTCTAAAGGCGGAGATAAAGCTACAACAATAGGTGGTATATTTGCTGCTAAGGAAGCTGCAAGTAAAGCCCTAGGCACTGGCATATCTACTGTAGGATGGAAAGATATAGAAATATTACATGATGAGAGAGGTAAGCCCTATATAAATTTAGTTGGAAATGGGAAGTTAAGAATGGATGAACTAGGAATAGATAATATGGGTTTATCCATTTCCCATGAGGAAGAATATGCCATAGCCTTTGTAGTGGCATATTCACATTATCCTAATATAAATATAGATGATTCCATTAAAAGATTATTGCCTAAAAGAAAAAAGGAAAGTCATAAAGGAACCTATGGAAAAGTAGGTATAATAGCAGGAAGTAAAGGAATGACAGGAGCTGCCTACTTAGCATCACAGTCTGCCCTTAGGACAGGGTCTGGACTTGTATATACAATTATACCCCAAGCTATAGAAACTATAATGAGTATAAAATTGACAGAGGCAATAATAAAACCAGTTAGAGACAATAATGGATATTTATCTAAAGATTCACTAGATGATATCTTAAATGAAATAGAAGAAATGGATGCAATAGCTATTGGACCGGGAATTGGAGTAGATAAGGAGAAAATGCATATAATCGAGAAAATCTTAAAGACTTATCCTAATCCTATAGTGATTGATGCAGACGGAATAAATTCCATCTCATTTGACTTAAATATTCTCAATAATCACATAAGTCCAATTATTATTACACCTCACCCTAAGGAATTAGCCAGACTACTAAGTAAAAGTACAAGGGAGGTTCAAGAAAATAGAATTTATTATTCTAAATATATATCTAGCAAATATAATATAATAGTAGTTCTTAAAGGATTCAATACAATTGTTGCATTGCCTACAGGTGATATATATATCAATGAAACTGGAAACCCAGGAATGGCTACAGCAGGATCTGGGGATATACTTACAGGAATTATAGCTTCTTTCATCGGGCAAGGAATAAAACCAGAGGATGCAGCAAAATTAGGTGTATTTTGCCATGGGTTAGCTGGAGACTTAGCAAGTTATGAGAAAGGTGAATATGGAGTCATGGCTACAGATATTTTGGAAAGTATTCCCTATAGTATTAAAAAAATCTTAGGGTAAAGGTTGGTGTAATATTGAAAAGGTTTTTTGTATTTATATTACTTATTATGATCTTACTTACAGGATGCAATTTTAACAATAGTAAAGATGCATCCAATAAAGATAAAAAGTTATTATCAAAGATAGAAAAAACCTATGAAGACTATATTGGATATAAATGTAGGACTAATATAAAAATCATTTCCGGCGATGCTATATCAGAATATACAATTGAAGAAACCTATAATAAATCTAACGACTATAGATTAGAGATTTTAAGCCCTGAGGAAAGCGAAGGTATAGTAATATTAAATACTGATGGTAAGATTTTTGTAGAGCATCCATCTATTAATCAATCCATATCACTAACAGCAATAAAATCTTTAAATAATCAAATACTTGTGGGAGATTTTTTAAAAAACTTAGGAAATATAATAAATATATCTGGAGAAGAAATAGATGGAAAGGAGCATATAGTTTTTGAACTCAATATAGATGAAAAAAATAGATATAGGGATTTAGTTAAGATTTGGGTAAGAAAGAAGGATTTTGTTCCTTATAAATTAAATGTATTAGATCACAATGGTTTGCTACAGATGGAAATTACTTATGAAGATTTTAAATTTATTAAAAACTAATGAGTATTATATAAGGGGGACTATGAAATGTATACCTTAGATGAAGTAAGACCAGTGTGGGCAGAGATTAATCTAGATAATTTAGCCCATAATATCATGGAAGTGCGAAAACACATAAAGGAAGATGCATTAGTCACTGCTGTAGTAAAAGCAAATGCTTATGGACACGGGTCTATAGATATGGCAAGAACATTATTGGATAATGGTGTTGATAGGCTGGCTGTTGCTATTTTAGGAGAAGCCATAGAATTACGAAAAGCGAATATAGAAGATACTATTTTAATATTAGGTTATATACCACCTAATCAACATGAAGATGTATTAAAATATGATTTAATATCAACCATATATAATTATGAAGATGCTGAGAAACTATCTAATAAAGCAGTAGAATTAGGAAAGAGAGCTATTATTCACATTAAGATTGATACTGGGATGAGTAGAATAGGATTTGTAGCTAATGAAGAAACAATAGAAGATATACTAAAAATATCAAAACTTCCCAATATATATATTGAAGGCATATTTACTCATTTTGCAAAGGCTGATGAATTAGATAAGTCCCATGCAAAGGATCAATTTCAAAAATATATGGGGTTTATAGATAAATTAGAAAATAGAGGACTAAATATAGAAATAAAACATATATCCAATAGTGCAGGAATTATCGATTTAAGAGATTATAATTTAAATATGGTAAGAGCTGGAATAATGATATATGGTCTTTATCCTTCAAATGAAGTAAATAAGAAAGAGATAAAGTTGAAGCCAGTTATGGCCTTAAAGGCTAAGATATCTCATTTGAAGACTGTACCTAAAGGAACTGGCATAAGCTATGGTCATATATTTATTACAGAAAAAGAATCAAAAATTGCAACTATACCTATTGGATATGCAGATGGATTTACTAGATTATTAACTGATAAGGCAGAGGTTTATATAAAGGGAAAAAGGGCAAAAATAGTAGGTAAGATATGTATGGATCAATGTATGGCAGATGTAACCCATATAGAAAATATAGAGCTAGGGGATGAGGTAGTTATATTTGGATATGAGGATGGACACCCTCATGTTGATGAGCTAGCGTCAAAAATTGGCACAATAAATTATGAGATTGTCTGTATGGTTAGTAGAAGAGTTCCTAGAATATATATATCAGATGGAAATATTATTAAAATAAAGGATTATTTACTGGAATAAAGTTTCAGATGAGTAAGTAATGATTAGGTTGACATATATAATATAATAAATATATAATGAGCTTAGGCTATTTTAAATTTTTATAACGAATAGGAAAGTTTTACTTTTTTATGTTTTATAAATAATAAACTTTCCGTCAATGAGTTTCGACAAAAGCTATATTTAATGCTTTGATAGAAGCTTTTGTTATAACGAATAGGAAGGTTCTACTTTTTCCTTTTTAAAATCTTTGAACTTTCCGTCAATGAGTTTCAACAAAAGTTACATTAGCGCTTCAATAGAAGCTTTTGTTATATTTATATTGTAATTATAAAATCTGTATTATGGGGGTGGACTTATATGGCTGAGACTAGAAGGATTATGATTAGCTTACCTAATAGCCTCCTTGAGGAAGTTGATGTTATGGTACCTGTGGAGTACAAGAATAGGTCTGATTTTGTAATAGAAGCTATGAGATTATATATTAACGAAAAAAAAAGAATGGAAGTTGCCGAAAAGATGAAAGAAGGTTATAGGGAAATGAGTCAAATAAATTTAACTCTTGCAGAAATAGGGCTAGAGCAAGATATCCTTGATTTAGTAATATATGAAGCAAGATTGATGGGGCGTGAGGTTTTATGATAGTTAAAAGAGGGGATATATACTATGCAGATTTAAGCCCTGTTATTGGGTCTGAACAGGGGGGAGTAAGACCAGTACTTGTTATTCAAAATGATATTGGAAACAAATATAGTCCTACAATTATTATTGCTGCTATTACATCACAGATAAACAAGGCAAAGTTGCCAACACATGTAGAAATTAATGCTCCAGAATATGGATTACCGAAGGACTCTGTAGTCCTTCTGGAGCAAATAAGAACCATAGATAAGAAACGGTTACGAGAAAGAATAGGGAGATTTAATGAAGAAATGATGATCAATGTGGATCAGTGCCTAAAAATAAGCTTAGGGTTAGTAGAACTATAAAATACATACATATTTAAAATAAGCATTGAAAATGCTTATTTTTTTATTGTTTTTGTAGTATAATAGGAAACAGTGAATGGTGAATACTGAAAAGTTATTTACTAATAAAAGGAGGTACGTAAGATGAGTAGATTTAAAAGATTATGCATTGGAGTCGGTTCAGTGATTATTCTTTTAGGGGCTACAGTAGTATTTTCAGAGCCGGGGTCTGAAAATGATCCATTAGTTAGTCTTAGCTATGTAGAAAAGAAAATAGAGCAACTAAAATATTATGTAGATGAAAAAATAGGAAATAATAATGAAAATACAGCTGCAAATTCTTGGAAAGCAGTGGAGGTAGCAAAAGGGCAATCCTTAATATGTAAAGAGGGTACAGAAATAATTTTAAGATCTGGAGAAGCCAGGGCAATTGCCATAATAAGTAATGGTATAGAAAATGGGCTTACTGATATAACTTTCGGCAAGGATTTAAAAATGGAAGAAGATATTAAACCAAATCATTTGATAATAGTGCCTAGAGATGATGGCAGAGGTGCTAAAGCTATAAGAAATAGTTTTTTCCTAGTGAAGGGAAATTATGAAATTAGATAGGAAGTGGATTTATGGTTGATATAAGGGAATATAAGAATGGCGACGAAAAGGAAATAATCCAATTATTTAATAAAGTCTTTAATTCCAATAGAAAGGAAGAACATTGGAACTGGCAGTTTATGGAGAATTCTGCTGGGAAATCTGTAATAGTAGTGGCGGAGGATGATTCAAAAATAGTAGGACAATGTACTCTTTTACCTACTACAATGGTAGTTAAGGGAGAAGAAGTATTAGCAGGACAATCAATAGACACCATGATAAGTGAAGACTTTAGAGGTAAAGGCATACATGGAGAATTAGCTAATAAATCCTATGAAATAGGTGTGGAAAATAATATCCAATTTAGATTTGGATTTCCTTCCCAAATGGCTCTAAGAGGATTACTAGGTGGAATTGGTGGTTCTCTTGTAACGGAGATACCTCTTTTCACAAATTATTATAGGTTAGATAATATTTTATTAAATGTTGTAAAGATAAAATTTCTAGCCAAAATATTATCCATACCTTTACATGGTTTAATTAAATTTATATACAAGGAACAAAAAATAAAGATAAAAGAAAAGTATATATTTAAAGAAATAGAAGAATTTGATGAAGAATTTGATGAACTATGGGATAAGGTTAAAGCAGATAGCCCCATAATGACTAAAAGAGATAGTAAGTTTTTAAATTGGAGAATAAAGAATCATCCAGATATAGATTACAAAACTTTTGGTGCTTATTTAGATAATGAATTAGTAGGTTATATAATTACTAAAACTGAGAAAAGAAACATAAGAAATAATCCTAATATAAGACTTGGCAGTATGGTAGACATAATGGGAATCAATGAAGATGTAATAGCTGCCTTATATTTTAAAGTAAAGGAATATTTCAAAAGTCAAAATACAGATTTAGTAGTAACATGGGCATCTGAATCTATGCAATATAGAGGGTTACTAGCGAGGTTAGGATTTGCCAAGACGAGAAGTACTATACCTTTTGTTGTGAAAAACCTTGTTGAAAATAAAGAGCTAGAGGAAACAATTGCAGATGAAAGAAATTGGTATATAATGCCTATAGAATCAGATTTTTATTAGGAAGTGATTATATGATAAGAAGATTAATTAAAATGACACTTAAATATCCTATTATTTTCATAAACCGTATATATCTATGGTTTTATTTCAAAACAAGAAAGATCAATGAAAAATATGAGGAAATAGCCCCTAAGGGAAATGAAAAAATTTTAGTACTATCCCCCCATGTGGACGATGAAACTATAGGCTTAGGTGGAACCATTATTAAATATCACAATTCAGGAAGTAAAATGTCTTTAGTATATTTAACCGATGGAAGTGGCAGTACTAGCCATAAATCCAAGGAAGAGACAGCAAAAGAAAGAATGGAAGAAGGATATAAGATTAAAGAAAGCTATGGATTTCATAGTGTATACTTTCTAGAAAAGGTAGATGGTACACTGGATTCTAAGGACAAAAAGCTGATTGGAGAAATCATAGAAATTTTAGATAAAGAGAAGCCAGATATTATCTTTAGTCCTTTTCTAATTGATGGAAATATAGATCATGTAGAAACTACAAAGTCCTTAGAAAAGGCTTTATCAATATGGAACAAAGAATTTGAAAATATATATCTATATGGAGTAAATAGTTTAATTCACCCTAAAATCATTAACAAAGTCAGCTTCTTAGATAAAAACGCTTATATGGAAAAACTTGATAGATTTAATATATTTCAATCTCAGTGGGCAATGGGATTTAGCGTTTTTAACTTATTAGATAGAAGGAAAGCATTAATGTATGGAAAAGGTTATGCTGTTGAGAACTTTGTAGGTATAGATTACACCATATTAAATGTAATAATAGATAAACTAGAAAAAGAAAAATTTAATCCACAGATATTTAAGCAAATAAGTAGTGAATTTACTTTGATTTATGCATTTATAAAATCAAGAAAAGAAAAGAAAATTTATAGTAAATCAGTGAAAAAAATAATAGAAAACAAACAGTTAGGAGGTAGCTCCTACGGAGCATATTAAAATGAAAGTACTTCATCTAATAAGCGGAGGAGATACAGGTGGGGCTAAGACTCACATAATCTCTTTAATGAAAGCCATAAATAAATTAATAGATGCTAAGATTGTATGCTTTATTGAAGATACATTCTATCATGATGCCAAAGATTCAGGTATCCCCATAGAAGTATTTAAGCAAAAGGCTAGATTCGATATGTCAGTAGTTAATAGACTGGCGGAAGAAGTGGAAAAACAAGATTATGATATTATCCATTGTCATGGTGCAAGGGCAAATTTTATTGGTATGTTTTTAAAGCTAAAGGTAAATAAGCCATTTATTACAACAATCCATAGTGATTATGAATTGGATTTTAAGGATAATTTTTATAAGAAAATTATATTTACTAGATTAAATAAATTCTCTCTTAAAAGATTTAAAAACTTTATTGCAATCTCCGATACATTTAAGGATATGTTAGTTGAAAGAGGCTTTAAGGAAGATAGAATATTTACTGCATATAATGGTATAGATTTAGACACCGATATGGAATATTTATCTAAAGAAGAATTTTTCAAGAAATATGGCGTCGAGTATAACGGAGAAACAGTAGTAGGTATTGCAGCAAGGTTAGATTTAGTAAAAGATCATGAAACTTTTATTAGGGCGGCTGCAAATGTATTGAAGAAGAGAAAAGATATAATTTTTCTAATTGCAGGAGATGGAAATGAAAGAGAAAGATTAATGTCATTGGCTAAAGAACTACAAATAGATAAAAACTTGTATTTTCTAGGATATATAAAAGACCCACATTCTTTTTTTAATGCCATAGATATAAATACTCTAACTTCAGTTAGTGAATCCTTTCCCTATGCAATATTAGAGGGAGCTAGACTCAAAAAAACCATAATATCTACTAATGTGGGAGGAGTAAGCAAGTTAATAGAAGATGGAGAAAATGGATATTTAGTCCAGGTTGGAGATATAGAAGCCTTAGCCAATAGAATAATTACTCTGGCTGAAGATAAAGAAAAAATTAAGATTATGGGTGAAAAACTATTTAATAAAGTAAGGGAAAAATATTCATCAGATGCTATGGCAAAGGAGCATCTAAAAATTTATGGGAAGATATTAGATAATAAGGGAGCAAATAATTCAATTCTCATATCAGGGTACTATGGATTTGATAATAGTGGTGATGATGCAATATTAAAAGCCATAGTTAAAGATATTAAAGATCATAATGAAGAAATAGATATAAAGGTACTTTCTAAAAGTCCCATAAAGACTGAAAATGCATATAATGTAAAGGCAGTTAATAGATTTGAATTTAAACAAGTATATAAGGCTATGAAGAGTTCAAAGCTATTTATTTCAGGTGGTGGATCTTTATTGCAGGATATAACCAGTACTAGATCTTTACTATATTATTTAGCAACAATAAAATTGGCAAGATTATTTAATAAGCCAGTGATGGTATATGCCAATGGAATAGGGCCTATTGAAAAGAAATTAAATAGATTTTTAACTAGAAGAATATTAAATGGAGTTAATTTAATTACTCTTAGGGATAAAGATTCTGAACAATTTATTAAAAACTTAGGAGTAAAGAATAAAAATATAATGGTAACAGCAGACCCAGTATTTACTTTGGAGCCAGCTCCAAAATCTAAAATTGAGGAGATATTTGAGAAAGAAAATATACCTAAAGATAAAAAGTTTATAGGGATTTCCATTAGAAAATGGAAAAATACTGAAAATCTAGTCAATATTATGGCGGAGGCCATAAGTTATATGATAGATAAGTATGATGTAAATATAGTTCTAATACCAATGCATTATCCTGAGGATTTAGATATAAGTCTTGAGATAAACAGTATGGTAAATAAAGAAGGCTCCTATGTAATAAAGGAGAGATATGGTGTAGAGGAAATAATGGGAATAATAAAGGAACTAGAAATCATTGTTGCCATGAGACTCCATTCTTTGATTTATGCAGCTACTCAAGAAATTCCAATGGTGGGACTATCCTATGATCCAAAGGTTGATGGGATTCTACGTTCTCTAAAGATGGACTATATATGCAATATTGAAACCCTAGAATATAATGATTTAGTAGATAAAATAGATTATGTATGGAATAACAGAACACAATTAAAGGGCCATTTAAAAGAACAACATAGGGAATTAGAAGAAAAAGCCTTATCTAATGTGAAAATGGCATTAGATTTAATGGAAAGCAGGTGATAGAGTGGATATTTTAGAGATATTTGGAGTAAAGATACATAATACGACTTTAGATGAGGCAACAAAACAAGTAGAGGCTTATCTTAAGAAAGATGAATTAAAGGTTATTTATACTCCTAACACAGAAATTGTAATGGCTGCAAAGGACGATGAAGGACTTAAGGATTTAATTAATAGAGGAAGTTTAATAATACCAGATGGAATAGGGCTGATATATGGCTCAAGAATTAAAAAAAAGCCATTACAAGAAAGAGTGACTGGATTTGATTTATCTATGAATCTACTTAAAATAGCTGATGAAAACTCCTATAGTATTTATCTTCTTGGAGGAAAAGAGGGAACCGCTAAAATAGCAGGAGAAAACATAAAGAGGGATTATCCTAATATTAGAATAGCAGGATATCATCATGGGTACTTTAAGGGTAGTCATATGGGATATGAAAACCATGAAGATGAACTAGAAATTATAAATCAGATTAATTTATTAGACCCAGATATAATCTTTGTAGGCTTAGGATTTCCAAAGCAGGAAATTTGGATAGATGCTAATAAAGACAGGATTAGGGGGAAAGTAATTATAGGAAATGGTGGTGTAATGGATATATTAGCAGGAAATTCTAAAAGAGCACCTGAAATATACCAGAAACTAGGACTTGAATGGTTCTATAGACTAATTAAAGAACCATCAAGAATAAAAAGACAAATGGTTTTACCTCAATTTATGTTAAAAGTATTATTTTCCAAAGACATTATAAAATAGGAAGGAGAATTTTATGGAAAATGGTCATAAATGGTACAAAGCGTTATTTTCCTATGTTTTAATAGCTATAGGAGTATTTTTAATGGCAATATCCTTAGTATATTTTCTTGCACCAAATACAATAGCTCCAGGAGGAGTTACAGGCTTTGCCGTAGTTTTAGAGAAGACAGTTGGAATTCCCATATACATTACAAACTTAGCTGTAAATATTCCATTATTTCTTTTAGGTGCAAAGGCATTAGGAAAAAGTACAGCCTTAAAAACATTATATGCAACATTTTTATTATCCCTTTTTATAAAAGTTTTACAACCTATGATTTTAACTCATGACCTTTTATTATCAGCAATATTTGGGGGAGTATTAATGGGCATAGGATTAGGTGTTGTCTTTAAATTTGGGGGAACTACTGGTGGAACAGATTTGGCAGGCTCTATTTTAAATAAAAAGTTCCCAAATTTAAGCACGGCTACGTTTATGACCATAATTGATTTCTGCGTAGTTATATTTGCAGGTGTTGTTGAGAAAAACATAGAAATATCCCTATATTCAGTTATAGCTATGTTTGTTATAATGAAGGTAATAGATATGATTTTAGAAGGAATCGGATATCTAAAAGGATTTTATATTGTAACAACTAAAGCAGAAGAAGTAAGTCAAAGGCTTATGGTAGAAATAGAGAGAGGAGTTACAGCTCTTAAAGGAAAGGGTATGTACACAAAAGAAGATAAGGATGTTTTATTATGTGTAGTTAATAGAGCTCAATTTACTAAAGTAAAAGAAATAGTAAAAGAAGTAGATCCATTTGCATTTATTATGGTATCTGAAATGTCTGAGGTACTAGGTGAAGGATTTACAGAGGAAAAGAAATAATAGGAGGTAGGAAAATGGAATTAAAGGAAATAGCTCGAAAAATAAGAGTTGATATTATCGAAATGTTAGAAGCATCACAATCAGGACATCCAGGAGGATCTTTATCAGCAGTTGAGATATTAACAGCACTATACTTTAAAGAAATGAATATAGATCCAGCTAATCCAAAATCGGAGGATAGAGATAGATTTGTACTTTCAAAGGGGCATGGGACACCAGTTTTATATGGTACCTTAGCAGAAAGAGGATTTTTTCCTAAGGAAGAATTAAAGAGCTTTAGAAAACTAGGTTCTATGTTGCAGGGACACCCTGATATGAAAGAGATACCAGGTGTTGATATGACTACTGGATCCTTGGGACAAGGTCTAGCTGCTGCAAATGGCATGGCTTTAGCAGGTAAATTAAATAATAAGGATTATAGAGTATATGCAGTAATAGGAGATGGAGAATGTCAAGAGGGTCTAATATGGGAGGCTGCAATGCTTTCAGCTCATTATAAACTAGACAATATTACAGTATTTTTAGATTATAACGGACTTCAAATAGATGGACCTAATAAAGAGATAATGAATATAGATCCAATAGATGAAAAATTTAAAGCTTTTGGATGGAATGTACTAACTATAGATGGCCATTCCATAGATGAAATAATTAGATCAATTGGAGAGGCAAAGGAAACTAAAGATAAACCAACAATAATAATAGCTAAGACTTCTAAGGGAAAAGGCATATCCTTTATGGAAAATCAAGTAGGTTGGCATGGAAAGGCACCATCAGCAGAAGAAGCTCAAAAAGCCTTAGAAGAATTGGGAGGTGCTAAATAATGATAGCAACAAGAGACGCTTATGGAGAAGCTTTAAAAGAGTTAGGTAAGATAAATGAAAATATTGTAGTATTAGATGCAGACCTTTCTGGTTCTACTAAAACATCAGTATTTGCAAAATCATATCCTGAGAGATTTTTTAATGTAGGTATAGCAGAACAAAACTTAATAGGTACAGCAGCTGGACTTGCTGCAGCAGGAAAGATTCCATTTGCAAGTACTTTTGCTATGTTTGCTACAGGTCGTGCATTCGAAGTCATAAGAAACTCCGTATGTTATCCAAACTTAAATGTAAAAATAGCTGCAACTCATGCAGGGCTAACAGTAGGAGAAGATGGTGCAACTCATCAGGCCTTAGAAGATATTAGCTTAATGAGATCCTTACCTAATATGGTGGTTTTAAGTCCAGCAGACGGCATAGAAGCAAAACAATGTATATATGAGGCGGCTAAACATAATGGACCAGTATATATAAGACTTGGTAGGGCAAAAACTCCAGTAATATTTGATGAAAATTATAAATTTGAAATAGGTAAAGGTGTAGAATTAAAAGAAGGAACAGATATAACTATTATAGCCACAGGAGTTATGGTGGAAAGAGCCTTGACTGCTTCAGAAAAGCTTTTAGAAGAAGGCATAAAGGCAAGAGTTATAAATATGTCTACTATAAAACCTATAGACAAAGATATTATAATAAAAGCTGCTAAAGAGACCAAAGGTATAGTCACAGTTGAAGAACATAGTATAATAGGTGGCCTAGGTAGTGCAGTGGCAGAAGTAGTAGTTGAAAACCATCTAACTCCTGTAGTTAGAATTGGTACTATGGATACTTTTGGTGAATCAGGAGATGGATTTAAGCTACTTGATAAATATGGACTTAATGTAGAAAATATAATCAATAAAGCAAAAGAATTATTATAAAATATTCATAGGAGAGCTTATTCTCCTATGAATATTTTTTAATTACACATAATCCAGTCGATTTAGGAATATTAATGATATAAGATTAATTACTTGGAGGGATTGGAGTGAAAAGAAATCAGATTATAGCTTTAGCAATTATTTTGATTATTGGGGCTTTATTTATACCTAAGATGTTGAAAAGAAATGAAGGAGACATAAAATTTAAGGTAGTAAGTGAAGAGGAGATTCCAGAAAAGATTTCTGAAATGTTGCCAAAATATTTAATGGAAGAGAGAGCCTTAACCTGTAAATATGGAGATGAAATCTATGTAGTAGTAACTAGGGGAGAAAAGAATTCAAAGGGATACCTAGTAGAAATAGATCAGATAATTAAAGAAAAGTATTCTAAGGAAGTATTCGATATAGTAGTATATGCAAAGTTTACTGATCCAGATCCAAATGAAATAGTAAATCAAGAATATGATTATCCATATACAGTAGTCAAAACCAATTTGAAAAATATGCCGGAGGAAGTTCATTTAGATATAGAATATAATAATTAAAGCGAGTATATACTCGCTTTAATTATTTTTTGAATAGGATATTTATTATAGGTAGGTTTTATTATTTCAAGGTTTTTGTAAACAATTTTTATATTTAGAATACATTGAATTAGGAAATAATGTATAATTAAAATAGTTATCTACGGAGGTGAATCATAATGTTAGAAAGATATATAGTACCAATTGAGAAATTGAGAAACCAATGTGATCCAAATATATTTCCATATGAAACTACAGAAGAATGTGTAGAATCTAGAGAACTTATTGGGCAGGATAGGGCTATGGAGGCTATTAGATATGGTATTTCCATGAAAAGAAAAGGATACAATATTTATGTATCAGGATTTACAGGTACAGGACGAAACTCTTATTCTTATTTGGTTGCAAAGGAATTTGCAAAGGGAAGGCCCATACCTAAGGATTGGTGTTATGTTTATAATTTTAAAAAATCCAATAGCCCAAAGGCGATAAGTCTAGAACCAGGTGAAGGAATAAATTTTAAACAAGAGGTAGAATCTGCAATCAAGAATATAGATATTGAAATACCTAAGGCGTTAAATTCGAAAATTTATGAAGATAGTAAAAATGCAGTATTTAATGAGAATAAAAAATTAGCTGAAGCAATACTCCAAGAATTAAATAATTTTGCTAAAAAATATAATTTTGTATTTAGACAAACAGAAAAAGGAATACTTAGTATACCTTTAATTGGAAATAGGCCTATGACAGATGAGGAACTAGATAAACTATCAGATGAAGAAATAGAGATTTTAGGCAATACATCTATAGAATTAACACAACAATCCTATGATTATATAAAGGGAATAAAGGCTGTTGAAACAAAACTTAAAAATGAAATAAAAAGATTAAAGGAAGAGCAAGTTACATTGGTGGTTACTACATTTATAGGGCCAATCCAAGTTAAATATAGAGAAAATCCTAGTATAGTAAAGTTCCTTTTAGAAATAAAAGGGGATATAGTAAAGAATTATGAAATGTTTTTAGATAATGAAGAAGAAGATTATATGGAAAAGATACTTTTCCAAGGAAATAAAAAGGAAGAATTTCTGAAAAGATATTATATAAATCTATTCATAGATAATAGTCAAAATAAAGGAGCTCCTGTAATTAGGGAGATGAATCCAAATTATTATAATTTATTTGGTAAAATAGAATATGCAAACGAAATGGGCGTTGCAAAAACAGACCATACTAGAATTAAGCCAGGTTCCATGCACGAAGCAAATGGTGGATATATAATAATTCAAGCAAAAGATATTTTACAAAACAAATTTTCATGGGATGGGTTGAAAAGAGCATTGACTACTGAAAAACTGAAAATAGAAAATGTCCTTGGGTTTGATATAGCATCAGAAACATTAAACCCTGAGCCAATACCTTTAGATATAAAGATAATAATTGTGGGAGACTACTTAACATATCATATATTATACTCCTATGATGAAGAATTTAAGAAATTATTTAGGATAAAGGCAGATTTCGACACTGAAATGGAAAGAACAGATGAAAATATTATAAAGATTGGTTCCTTTGTAGCTTACCAATGTAAAGAGGAAAGTCTATTGCCATTCCATAGAGAAGCCCTAGGGGCTATTATAGATATAAGCAGTAGAATAGCAGATGAGAAAAGCAAGCTAACTGCTGGATTTAATGAATTAGTAGAAATAATATACGAGGCAGATGGATGGGCTAGAAGTGATCTGAAAACCATAGTTGGTAAAGCAGATGTAGGAAAAGCAATTCTAAAGAAACAATATAGAAATAATTCTTATGAAGAAAGGATTTTGGAATTAATTAATAATGGTACTATTTTAATAGATATAGAAGGAGAAAAAGTAGGGGAAATAAATGGATTATCAGTTATTGATCTAGGTCAATATTCCTTTGGTAGACCGACTAAAATAACAGCTAATACTTACTATGGTAAAGATGGAATAATAAACATTGAAAAGGAAGCAGAGCAAAGTGGAAATATCCATGATAAGGGAGTATTAATTATGAGTGGATATTTAGGTGAGAGATATGCCAGAAATATTCAATTATCTATGACTGCCAGTATAACCTTTGAACAATCCTATGATGGTGTAGATGGAGATAGTGCTTCAAGTACAGAACTATATGCAATATTATCGAGTTTAGGTGATATTCCGATAAAACAAGGAATAGCAGTAACAGGCTCTGTAAATCAAAAAGGAATAATCCAACCTATAGGTGGAGTAAATGAGAAAATAGAGGGCTTTTATAATGTATGTAAATTAAAGGGACTAAAAGGTGGAGAAGGTGTAATAATTCCAAGGATAAATGTAGAAAATTTAATGCTAAATGAAGAAATAATAAATGCAGTAAAAGAAGATAAGTTTACCATATATGCTGTAAATACCATAGATGAAGGAATAGAAATATTAACTGGTATAAAAGCAGGAGAATTAAATGAAGATGGAGAATATGAGGATAATACTGTAAATTATTATGTGCAAGAAAAGCTAATCTATTATTCCACGTTAAGTCAAGATTTTGAAGAGGAATAGAGAAAACCTGACAAAGTAATATTATTTTGTCAGGTTTTCATTTTGATACTCTTTATTTAATAATTTTAGTCCACAAAGGCATATTCCAACCACTATCCAAAATAAGAATAGAATTCTATTATAAAACCATACATGATCAGCAAGTCCCATAACCATTAATCCACCTATTGCAGATATACAAGCTATTAATATATTATTAATAGAATCATCTTTCTTACTAAATATTAATACCATAGATTTCTTAACTAGTCGGAATATGAATAATACAAATGCTCCTATTGCTAAGATTCCAGCTTCTAACCAAAGTTGTAAATAAAGATTGTGAGTATGGGCTACAGTTTTTAGTGCAAAGGATTTATATCTTTTATATATAGTATTAAATACTTGATTTCCTAGACCTACACCAGTCAGCCAATAATTTCTTAACATAGGCATAGCAGGCTCTAAGATTTGTTTTCTATATTGTAAGGATGAATCATTTGGATTAAATATAGTGAGTATTCTTTTATAAATAGATTGAGGCAATATTGGAATAGAAAGCACTCCAATTAAAATCATAAAAGGTAGCAGTTTTCTATTTTTAAAGAATACAAATATAAACATTGCAACTGCAAAGGATACCCAAGCAGATCTAGATCCTGTTTTCAAAAGTATTACAACAATGGGTAGAGATATACAAATGATAAATATTTTTTTCCACCAAGATTTTGAATTGAAAAAAACAGTACCTAAAAATGGCATTGTAAGGACTAATAATTCTCCATATATATTAGGATTTCCCATAGTTGAAAATACTCTGCCAGACATACTTTGGTTAACAGTTATATCAGTTAAAGAAGGATTAACTTCTATACCAACTACTTTCCATTGCCATATGCCATATAGCACAGTAAGAAAAGTTCCCATAAGGATTAATTCAATAAGTCTATTTAATTTAGCTGTTGAATCAATAGAACTAACAATTATAATTACTGTAATAAATGAAATTACATAATATATAAAATAGTTAATGCTTTCCTTAGGAAATAGAGATGTAACAGTTGCCAAAGCTATTGTAGCAAAAAATAGAACTAAGCTAAAGTCCAGGTGAAAAACATCTATAGATTTAGTAGGTTCAATTATAGTTTTTATAATAAATAGTCCCAGAAGAATTAATGTAAATAATACACCATAAGCATTATACCATCTATGATCTGGTATTATAAATGTAGAGATTAAAGTTAATCCTATGACTATTTCAAATCTACTTACTAAAAATTTGATAAATTTAAATATATAACTATAAGAAAATACTTCTTCATACTTTAAATAAATTTTCCTAAAGAAGATAATTGGTCCATTTAAACATTTATCTAGAACTCTATAGATAAAACTATTTCGCCAAATAGTATCTAAATAATCAGGTCTTTTTAAGTAGTTCCAAATCTTACTATAGGATAGATAATATTCAATTTTCTTAACAAAGGATCTAGAGAGTCCATATATTAAGGAATTTTTAAATTTATTTTTTATAAATACTAACAACTTATATATATATCCAATAATTAAGCTGTTATTTATAAGGTATTCCATTTTTATCACCTTCCAATGGCTATTCAACTTTTTTAATTTCAGCTATTCTTCCATTTTGTAACATTGAGTTACCTGCATATATAGTAAGGGTTTGACCTATATAATAAATAGATTTATCAATAGTCACACCATTTTTACCTATGATTCCGTCAGCTTCCATAGTTATATACAGTGAAGCATAGCCTTCCTTAGTAGAGGGTACATAATTTCCATCTACATCTCTAGACCAAGATATGGACTGATCTACAACTGTATCTGAAACTTTACCAAAATTAGCATTTTGAATTGATTCTCTTACAGAATCACCAATTTCTATTGAAGTTGCAGCTGATTCAGGCACTTCTTCAACAAAATAAGAGATTTGAATCTTATCTGATTTAGCCACAAATGGAGTACTTACCTGTGCCTTTTTGAATTTACGACCTACTGCAGCAATTCCAATTACAAGAACTAATATAATAATCCCATCTATAATGGTGAATTTTCTTTTTGGTTTTAAATTATTTTTACTCATGAAAACTACCTCCTATATTTTATCTGCACTATAAATTTTACCATAGAACACTGAATTACCAGCTCTTAGGGTAATGGTTTGTCCAATATAATAAGTAGAACCACCAAGGTTTATTCCATTAGAACCTAAAGTACCATAAGCTTCCATACTTATATATATAGATGAATATCCTTCTCTTGAAGCAGAAAATTGCTTACCTTCTACAGTTGAATCCCAAGATACAGATTCGCCTATCTTAATATCTGTAACATTACCAAAACTAGCATTTTGCAAGGCTTCAGAAGCAGGGTCTCCTATATGAACATTATCTGAGGAAAAATTATTTACTTCCTCTTGATAAAACACAATTTCAACTTTATTGTTATTTACAATACTTCCTTGATTACTAGATATAAATCCAAGTTTAAATAATACTAAAGCACCAAGAAATAGCCCTATTAGTACAAATACAATGTCTATAATACTAATCTTTCCAAAGATTCTTCCCTTATTGTCAATTATCATATCTTGTCTCCTTTCATTTGTTATTTGGATTTAGACTTAACTATATAGATTATAAGTTTCTTCCATAGTATTATCAAGATTAAAGTTCTCACTTAAAAATTTCAATCCATTCTTACTATATATTTCTATTAAATTTTTATTAAGTAAAAACTTCAACATGGATTCTACTAATTTATCTTTACTTCCATAGGGAATTAATATACCAAAATCACAATTTGGAGTTATGATTTCCCTTGAACCACCACCATCTGTAGATATAACAGGAAGTCCAGAAGCTAAAGCTTCTAATATAGAGATACCAAAAGCTTCAGATTTAGAATGAGATATAAATAAATCACAGGCTCTTAAAATATGATTTATATCATTTCTATGACCAGTAAATATTATATCACTATCAATATCTAAAGTCTGAGCCAGTTCCCTAGTTTTATTTAATAAATTTCCATCGCCTACAAGAATAAACTTAAATTTCAAATCAGAAATTCCTTTAGATTCCATGATTTGCTTCATGACAGCAATAGAATTTATTAAGAATTCATGACCTTTTTCTTCAGAAAATCTTGCAACTGAGGCTATAAGAATTTCATCTTTATCTATATTAAATTCATTTCTAAATTCCAGTTTTTTTTCACTAGACCAACTATCTAAGTCTATACCAGTGTAAATCAGTTTAATTTTATTAGGCGAAAGACCTTCATCTATAAGAAGTTCTTCTACAGCTTTACTTACAGCTATAACCTTATAATTGAATTTTGTCATAAATCTATTGGAATATGCAACTGATTTACTGTTTTTTATAAGCATATGTCGAGTATTAATAAGTTTTACATTATTTCCTAAGATTTTAGAAATAATACTTATATAATTTTCTCTTAAAAAATGAGTATGAATTACATCAATAGACTTATCAGCACATATTTTTTTTAGCTGTTTAGCAGCTTTAAAATCATAGGGACTATTCATAGACAATTGAATGGTTTCTATACCTAACTCTTTAAATAGATTTAGACTAGGACCTTCTTCTGAATAGACTAAAAAGAACTTACACTGATTATTATGCAATTTTTTTGCTAAGGAATAGATATAATTTTCTGTACCGCCACCTCCTGTAATATTAATTAAATGTAGAACATTTATCATCTTCTCAATCCTTCCATGAAATATAAATAATTATTTATATAATATTATAGCATTTGATATGGCTTTTTAAAATGAAGATATTGAAAAGAACTATAAAAATTAATGTTTTTATGATAAACTTTAAATTGTATAAAATTAAACAAAATAAAGAGAAGGAGGACAAAATGGTACACAGATTAAAAAAACTATTTAGAAAGAACATAAACTTTGAAAACAATAGATTAAAAGATATTCTGATTTTTTTAATGTTTTTGGGTGCAATACTAGTTAAAATATTTTATTTTCAATTTACTACAAAATTAAATCGTATACCATATTTTAAATTTGAAAATACCATGATGTTGGTTGCCAATTTAGGAATGTGTATAATACTTTTATCTATTGTAATATTAATATCGAATAAGAAAAAGTCTTTAGGACTATTGATTTTCAATTTGATCTTTAGCTTTATATTATTTTCAGATACAGTATATTATAGATATTATTATAGTGCCCTTAGTGTAACAACTATATATCAAATAGGATTTGTAGGTTCTTTAGGAGATAGTATATTAAGTTTAGTGAAAATTAAAGACTTAGTATATATATTGGATATTCCAGTAATAGTATTTATATTATTTTTGTTTAACAGATTATTTAAGGAAAACTTCTTTCATAGAAATAATAGAGAATCATTTCTAAAAAGAGTATTTAAAACATTGGTTATATCAATGGCAGGAATATTGTTAATATTTATATCATTTAAAAATGCAGATACTTCAACATTTTCTTATGATAATAACCATATTATAAAACATGGAGGTATAGCATATTACCATTATTATGATATAAAGGAATTTACTAAAAATACTATTTTTAGAAATCGTAAAATGAATAATAAAGAATTAGAGGAATTTGAAGCTTATTTTAATAATAGAGACATAGAAGATACAAATCATAGAGGAATATCTCAAGGGAAAAATCTCATAGTTATTCAAGTGGAAGCCTTACAAGAATTTGTAATAAATGCTAGAACTCCATCTGGGGAAGAAATAACACCTAATTTAAATGCTCTAATAAATGAAAGTCTATATTTTGATAATATATATTATCAGACAGGGGGAGGAAATACTTCTGATGCCGAATTATTATCTAATGCATCTATGTATCCTGCGAAGGAAGGAAGTGCCTATTTCCTTTATCCAACTAATACCTATAATTCCATAGGTAATATTTTAAAGAACAAGGGTTATGGAACTTATGCATCCCATGCAAATAATCCAACCTTTTGGAATAGATCTATAATGTATAATGCATTAGGATTTGATGAGTTTTTCAGTAATGAGAAATTCGAAATAAATGAATATGTTGGTTGGGGATTAGGAGATAAATCTTTTTATAAACAAACTATAGATAAAATAAATAAGGAAGAACCATTTTATAGTTTCATGATTTCTCTGTCCAGTCATTATCCTTTTAATTTTAAATATTTTGAGGAATATAAATTTGATGTGGGGAAATATGAAGGAACATTCTTAGGATATTATTTAAAGGCTGCCAATTATGCAGATGATGCCATAGGCTCTTTAATGGATTATCTAAAGGAACAGGGACTTTATGATAATACTTTAATAGTCATATATGGGGACCATCAAGCAGTACCAAAAGATAATGCAGAGGAGCTTATGGAATTTACAGGCAGGGAGTATTCTGAATTTCAATGGATAGAGCTTCAAAAAGTTCCATTACTAATTCATGACATAAGTATAAAGGATTATCAAACAATCAGTAAAACAGGTGGGCAAATAGATATTCTTCCTACAATAGGAAATCTAATGGGATTTGATGTTCCTTATGCCTTAGGAAAAGATTTATTAAATACAAATGAGGGATATGCAGTCTTGAGAAATAGCAATGTAATAACTGATGTGTTCACATATATAAGCGGAGAGAATAAAGTATATAATAAGGAAACAGGAGAAGAAATGGATATTGATTTATATGAAGCAAAAATAAAAGAGCTTCAAAATCATCTATATATTTCTGATTTAGTTTTAAAAAGAGATGCTTTAAAAAATAAAACAGAGTAGGGATTCCCTACTCTGTTGCATAATTATCGAAATAACCTTGGATTAAGACTATAGGTGTACCTTTATCTCCACTACCACTAGTTAAGTCACAAAGGCTACCTAGTAAATCTGTTAATCTTCTTGGAGTTGTACCTAAAGATTCTGCATGTCCTGTCATATCATTATCTTTACTAATGATTTTACTTTTTACAGCTTCTATTACATCATCACCACGTAAACCATCTAACTCAGTATCAACTAAGTATTTTAACTTTAATTCATTTGGAGTTCCAATAAGACCCTTAGTATATCCAGGTGAAACTACAGGATCGGCTAATTCCCAAATCTTTCCTACAGGGTCTTTAAAAGCTCCGTCACCATAAATCATAACTTCTACAGTTTTTCCTGTCTTTTCTCTAATTTTCTCCTGAACCTTTTCTACAAAGCTTTGTGAATCCCTTGGAAATAGTTTTAACTCGTCATCAGATGCAAGATTTGAACCAAGGATACCATATTCTTCATTATAGCCACAGTCATCAATAGATGAATTAAGAATATCATCTAGACCATATATAATATTTGCTCCCGATTCTTTAAGAATTCTTTTAGTTCTATGTCTATCGTGGATATTTGCCACCAATATATCTTTAGTATAGTTTAAAATAGTTCTTGGATCATTAGAAAATATTATCTCTATATTGTCTTTGCCTATTTCTTTATATATATCTACATAATCTACCCCAGTAAAAGGATGGATTACCTTTTCACCAAATAGACGTCTATAATCTTCTTCCGTTAATATATCTGTATAGGGATTGATTTTTAACTGATCCATTTTATCTATATCCATTAGATGATTCCCAACTTCATCTGATGGATAGGATAAAAGTAATACGACTTTTCTTCCGCTTTCAATTATTCCCTTTAATATAATTGAAAATCTATTTCTACTCAAAATAGGAAAGACCAGCCCAATAGTGGAAGGGAATTTACTTTTAATATCTATACCTATAGCTTTAGCAGTGGCATAATTGCCTTGTGCCCTAGCTAATAAAGATTCAGTAATTCCTAAAACATCCCTATCGTAGATATTAAAGTTCTCAGCCTCTGAAGCCTTTAATAAAGAATCAACAACTATGTTAACTAGGTCGTCACCTTCCTTTACAATAGGAGTTCTAATCCCCCTTGATGTAGTTCCTACGGCTCTTACCATTATAATTCCTCCTAAAATAACAAATTAAACACCCTATATATTATACCATCAATAAACCAAATTAAAAGGTTGGATTAAATTAATTTTATTATCATTCATTCATAGGTGTATTGAAAAATGATAAAAGATACACGCTCACTGTTTCGGACACGAATAATTCGACGCAGTCTCATTGCACAATTCTATTCTCCCTACGGTCGATAAAATTGGCATTCGTTGCGTTTGACCTACCTACAGCTCATTCACTACGTTCATCCACTGGGTTAGGTCATAATCATTCCAGCTAAAAATCCTACAGTTTGCAAACTCGTTACGCTCAAACAGTGCAAACTGCTTAACGGCTTTTCAGCTTACATTCACTAAGAATTAAATCGTGTCCTGCAAATGTTCTCTTAGTATTTTTATTATTTTTCTATCTATTAGCAATGAATAATTCTCTTTTCTGTTACAATCATATCTACAGGAAGATCATATTTATCAGTAGGTACTTTATCAACAATTTGTAAATCAAAGCCTATTGCGATTGTAGGAGTAGGATTTAATAATTTTGATAGGAATCTATCATAATAGCCTCCACCATAACCAACTCTATATCCATCTTTAGCAAAAGCTACTCCAGGAACTAAAATTAGATCTATAGTATTAGGATCTACAATTCTTGTAAACTTTTTCTTAGGAACTTCTATGTCATAATCTCCCACCTCTAGTTCAGAAAGACTATAGACATCTGATACTAAAAGTTCTTTAGTTTCAGAGATAGTAATTGGTACAACAATACTTTTACCATCTTTTATAGCTTGCTCTATTAATGGATGGGTTTCAACTTCAGTACCATTACTAACAAAGCACATAATCCTTTTAGCATTTTTATAAAGATCCATTTCATAAATTTCATTTGAGATAATATTGCTATATTTTATTATCTCTTCCCTTGATAACTCAGACCTTTTTCCTAATATTTCTTTTCTTAAAGTCTTTTTATTCAAAAAATCACCTCTTAAGGTTTATTTATCTCACAGTTTATATTATAATATACAAAGAAGGGAAAGTAAAAAATCTTTTTATAAAAATATCACAAGATAACCTTTTTGAAAATCCATTAATTTTATATAATATATGACAAAAGATGAGGTGAAATGGTTGATAAAATTTGAAAATGTTAGTAAAGAGTATGATAACAACGTTAAGGCACTTACTAATGTAAGTTTGGATATACATAAGGGAGAGTTTGTATTCTTAGTAGGTTCATCAGGGGCAGGTAAGTCCACCATAATTAAGCTTTTATTAAAAGAAGAAGAGCCTACAGAAGGTAAAATAATTTTAAAGGATATGGATATTACAAAAGTACGAAATAGAAGGATACCATATATAAGAAGAAATGTAGGGGTAGTATTTCAAGACTTTAGACTTTTACCAAATAAAACGGTATATGAAAATGTAGCTTTTGCCATGGAAATAATAGGGGCTCATCCTAAGGAAATAAGGAGAAATGTACCAATGGTTCTTAGTATGGTGGATTTAAGTAGAAAAGCATCTAGTTTTCCAGACCAGTTGTCTGGTGGAGAGAGGCAGAGAGTTTCCATTGCCAGAGCCATAGTAAACAGTCCTCCTGTACTGATTGCAGACGAGCCTACGGGAAACTTAGACCCAGAGACTGCATGGGAAATAATGAGAGTTTTATCTGAAATCAACGGAAGGGGAACTACAATACTTATGGCAACCCATGCTAAAGATATAGTAAATAATATGAAAAAGAGAGTAATCGAAATTAACGAAGGAAAACTAGTAAGAGATGAACAGAAGGGTGGGTATGGCGATGGGATTTCGAGTATTTAAAAACATACTAAAACAAGGATTCCAAGGTATGTGGAGAAACCGTAGTATGGGACTGGCATCAATTGGATCCATATCAGCTGTACTTATGATATTAGGTGTAGTGATAATTTTAGTTCTTAGTATAAATAATGTGGCAATGGAGATAAAGACTAAATTTGATGAGATACAAGTATTTTTAGAAGATGATTTGACAACTGAAGATGTGGACAAGATAGAGGAGACCATAAAGGAAGACGAGAGAGTTTTATCAGTGATTTTTCAATCAAAGGCACAAGGTCTAGAAATAATGAAAAAAGATTGGGAAGAAGAGAGTTATTTATTAGAAGGTCTTGAAGAAGATAATCCACTTCAAGATTCATATATAATTCAGCTAAAGGATATAAAAGATGCAGATGAAGTAGTTAAGAAACTTGATACAATAGATGGGATAGAATATATAAACTATTATAAAGACATAATAGACAAGCTATTAATATTTGCAAATTATATAAGAATTGGTGGCCTAGTTGTAATAGGAATTCTAGTATTAGTATCAGTGTTTATTATTTCTAATACAATAAAAATTACAGTGACTTCAAGAAAAAGAGAAGTAAATATAATGAAATATGTAGGTGCCACTAATGGATATATAAGAGGACCATTTATTATAGAGGGAATATTATTTGGACTAATTGGAGCAGTATTGTCCATAGCCATAATAAACTATGGATATGATTATTTCTTTAGATCGGTAAGTGATCAACTTTATGTTTTATTTACAGTATGGCTAGTGCCACCTACTCTATTGATGAAAGACATAATAATTATGTTTTCAGCCATAGGTATAGGAATAGGTGCTTTGGGGAGTATCGTATCTTTAAAACGTTTTTTAAATGTATAGGGGGATGGGTTATGAGTAGAAATAAGAGAAAAGTATATTTAGTCCTAGCTTTAGTATTTACATTTAACTTTATTCAAGTTTACGCGGCAGATACCATGAATGATTTGAAACAGCAACAAAAAGGTGTTATTAAACAGATTCAGCAAAATAAAAATCAGATAAAGGCAGTAGAAAATCAATCAAAGGATGTATCAAGGCAAATTGAAGATTTAGATAAGAAAGTGGATGTTGCCAGTAATGAACTTAATAAAGTAGAAAAAGAATTAGAAAACCTAAAGGTTAATATCGAAAAAACAACTGTTGAGTTAGCAGAAGCAGAAGAAAATGTTAATGAAAAACAAGATACTTTTAATAAAAGAATGAGAGTAATGTATAGAAATGGAAATGTAGGGTATTTAGAAGTTTTATTGTCATCTTCTAGTATAAAAGATTTTTTATCTAGAAGAAATATGATAAAATCCATAGCAGAGCATGATACAGAGTTAATCCAATACATGAGAGAACAAAGAGATATAATAGATACAAAGAAAACGAATTTGGAGATGCAGAAAAAATCAGTTGAGCTATCGAAAACAAAACTAGAAGCTAGGAGAAGTGATTTAGTAAAAGCTACTAGGGAAAAAGAAGATTTAATGGGAAGATTAAAAAAGGATATAAAGGCATTAGAAAAAGAAGAGGATAAATTAATTGAATTCGCTAAGGAAATTGATTCAAAGATAGTAAAGTTACAGAAAAATACAGGACCTTATTCAGGTGGAATTATGTCATGGCCAGTCCCAGGGCATTCAAGGATTAGTTCTCAATATGGTTATAGAATACATCCTATTTTTAAGACCAAGAAGTTACATACAGGATTAGATATACCTGCTCCTACAGGAACAGCTGTTATCGCGGCCAATGGTGGAACTGTAATTTACTCAGGTACATTAGGTGGATATGGTAAAACCATAATGATAGATCATGGTGGTGGTATAGTTACTCTTTATGGACACAATTCATCTCTAGTAGCATCAGTAGGCAAAGAAGTAAAGAAAGGCGATACGATTGCCAAAGTAGGTAATACAGGAAATTCTACAGGACCACATTGCCATTTTGAAGTAAGAAAAAATGGTTCCTATGTAGATCCAACACCATGGCTAAAGGGAAAATAATATATAGAAATTAAGATCAGCTAGGATTATAGTCCTAGCTGATTCTTTAATCTTTGTAATACATTAAATTGAATGGTATAATCTTAATAGAAAATAAATACAATAATTGTATAACCTAAAAATATGGGAGTGAGAAAATGTCCAAGAAGAAAGTCATAACTTTAATGGTAGTTCTTTTACTTATTACAAACATAGCAACTTTTGGTCTAACAAATTTAATGAGTGTAAGTTTTAATAACAAGGCATATATTCCTTTGGCAGAATATAGACAGCTTAAATCTGTATATAATGAATTTTCCAAAGTAATAGCTGTAGAAGAATATGTAAAACAAAATTACTTGAGGGATGTAGATACAAAAAAAATGATAGATGGACAATTAAAGGGAATGCTTCAATCCTTAGAAGATCCATATTCTAATTATATGACTCAAGATGAATTTGCTTCATTTTTACAACAGACAAGTGGAACCTATGCAGGAATTGGAGTAGTAGTTACACCTGGGGAAGACAATATAATAACTGTAGTATCTCCTATAGAAGGTACTCCTGGGGAAAAAGCAGGAATAAAAAGTGGAGATAAAATATTAAAAGTAGATGGCGTTGAGTTTCCAGCAGATAAAATGGATGAGGCAGTTAAAGTAATGAAAGGTGAGGCTAATACTAAAGTGGTTTTAACGCTTCTGAGAGAAAATAAAGAAGGAAAAGACGAAATATTTAATTTAGAACTTATTAGAGAAATAATAAGATTGGTTACTGTAAAATCAAATATAATCGATGATGATATAGGATACATAAATATTACATCCTTTGATGATTTAACATATAAAGATTTTAAAACTGAATTAGACAAATTAGGAAGAAAAAATATTAAAGGCTTAATCATAGATTTAAGAAATAATCCTGGTGGTCTATTAGATAGATGTGTAGAGATTGCAGATGAGTTACTGGGAGAAGGAGTTGTAGTATATACTCAAACTAAGGATGGTAAGAGAACTTACGAGAAATCAGGAAAGTCAATGGTTGATTATCCATTGGTATTACTTGTAAATGGTGGTTCAGCATCAGCATCAGAAATACTAGCAGGTGCAATTAAGGATCATAATAGAGGAACGATAATAGGAACTACTACCTTTGGTAAAGGGGTTGTTCAAAGGATAAAGGACTTAGATGATGGGTCAGGACTAAAACTAACGATTTCAGAGTATTTTACACCAAATGGAGTAAATATCCATGGTATAGGTATTGAACCAGATATAGTAGTGGAATTACCTGAAGGAGTAGATGAGATAGGAGTAGAAAACTTAAAGGAGGATACTCAGCTTAAAAAAGCCATAGAAGAAATAAAAACTAAAATTAAATAGACATTTAAAAAGGAGAATTAAAGTATGTATGGATTGTATCAGATTTTATATTTTACAGTAATAGACATTTTAAATACTTTTAAATCTCCTTTTTTTATTGTAGTCCTAGGTATTATATATATTCAATATATAAAAATAGGTAAAATAGAAAAGGAGAATATAGGCTATAGAAGATCTGCAATATTAAAGCTAATTACATCAGCTATATTTGGTGCATTAGGTGGAATACTTACTACAGTAATATTTCTTTATTTGGGAGTAGTTGCAATTCCAACAGATTATATGTACATATTAGTAGTATCAATATTTTTATCCCTTATAAATCCAAGATATATGTGTTTTTCCTATGGTGGTGCCATAGTATCTTTATGCAGTTTAATTATAGGTTACCCTAAAATTGAAATTTCTCAAGTAATGTCAGTAGTAGCCGTGTTACATATAGTGGAAAGTATTTTAATACTTTTAGATGGGGGGAGAAACAGACTTCCAATCTTTCTTGAAAAAGGAGAAGATATAGTCGGTGGATTTAATATGAATAGGTTTTGGCCCATACCCTTTGTAATATTCATTGGTGACGGATTGATTCAACCTATTACCCTTATGGCAATTGTAAGTTATGGTGATTATTCTATATCATCATATCCTAGGAGAAAAGTGATTAAAACATCTTTAATATTATTTTTATATAGTGCCATCTTATTATATATATCAAGAGAAGTAGAAAATCCTTTTTTACCACCTTTATTTGCAATATTAGGTCATGAGTATATAATATTACAAAATAAAATAATAGAAGAAAGAAAAACACCTATATTTACTCATATAGATAAGGGGGTACGAATATTGGAGGTCCTTCCAGATAGTATAGGAACAAAATTAGGTATAAGTACTGGAGATATATTGCTCAAAATCAACGGAATTGAAATAAATAGCAATAAGGATATGGAAGACTTTACAAAAATAAAAGCAAAAAGGTTGAAGATTGAAGTCTTTAATATGAAATCTGGATTGACCACAAAGAAGTATTATGGAAAAATAAAATCCCTAGGACTAATAATAGTCCCTAGGGATTTTTAGTTTAGTTTAGATAAATCTATGGAGTAGATCACTTCAGATTTATTATTTTCAAAGGGTAATATTGTATTTAAGTAAATAATATTACTGTTTTCATCATAAAAGATTTTATCATTAATTACGTTGGCAATATTTTCAGTAGAATTATTTTCTATTGAGTATGATCCTAATGTATAATTATTACTAGAATCTTTTATTACATACATTATTTTTCCATTTGGGAATATTTCATAGTTTAAAATATTTTTATTTAGCTTAGTAGTTATCTTTTCTTTTTCAATATCATAAATCAATAATAAATTGATATCTTTTTTCTCGTTCTTTTGTAAATAAGCAATAGTCTTATTGTTTATGAATTTCGGACTAAAACCGTCATCTATAAACACAAACTTCTTCCAATCTGTAGTAACGGATATTTTATTGTTAAATTCATCTTTACCTTTTTCAAATATTAAAAACTTATCATCGATAATATTTAATCCTTCAACATTTTTATTTAATTGTTTCACTAAATTCATTTGATTGCTTTCTACGTTATAATCATTGACTCTAGATTCTTCGCCGTTATTTTCTATGATAAATAAATTAGTATTATTCTTCCAAGCCATGGAAGATGGATTAAAGTTTTCTAAAAAAGCTACTTTATATGCTTTTGTATCATCCCTTGAAATTATATATAGTTCTGAACAATTATCATTTGACTCTATAAGTGATATAAAATCTAAGTTAGGACTAAATTGGGCAGATAATATCTTAGAATCCGAAGAATAAATCATATTGGCTTCGTTTTTTTGAACATTATATATCCATAGCTGTTCATAAGAATTATTATTTTCCTCGTCTAGTATAGACTTCTTATACAAGAGATAATTATTTTCTTTAAATTCCAAGATATGGCCGTTATCTAGAGGTGAAGATATAAAAGATTTCTCTGACTTTATAATCTCTCCAGTATTAGCATCAACTTGTGCAGATAGATTTACTAAGGAATTATTGGAATCTGCTTTATCAAATATAGTATTGTAGGATATATCCCATATAATACTATTATCAGATTTAATTAAGTTAATGCTAGGAGATCCCTTGGTTGATACTTTTAGATAGGAATGAATTTTGTTTAAGACATCATTACTACTTATTTTTACATCAACTGGAGTAAAGTCATCATAGACTATATTAAATTTTAGATCTTTAATATCTTTTAATTTAGATTTTTTAATCTCTAGACTTACTTGAGGTACTGATAAGGATGAAGCTTTATTATCGGAAACACCACTAACATGAATATTAATTTCCCCACCTTTTTTAACAATTTTATTTACATTAACACCTGAATACTCAGCTAAACCTAAAGAGGCTAATAATTTTAATTTGTTATTATTAGTTATTATTTCAACTGTAGGCTCCATGGATTGGAAACTTTTTGAGAATGTAATTTGGTTTATCTCGTATGGAATGTTCTCTTCTTCGAAAACTGCATCACTATCTAAGGCCATTAAATCCTTTTTCTTAGAACTACAGCCAAAGAGAGGTAATGCAATAAGTACAATAAATAAGGTCAATACCATTCGTTTCATATAACTACCTCCTTACCCATAGTTTACTATATTAATCTTCTTTCTTCAATAGACTTTTTTGTGATAAGATTATTTAGATTATTGCCAAGTTTTAATATTATGCTTTGACAAAAAGATATAATATTATATAATAATATATATCTTGAACAAATGTTCAAACAAAGAGGTGTAAATATGAATAAGTTTAAAATAGAATCAAATTATAAGCCTACTGGTGATCAGCCGGAGGCCATAGATAAATTGGTAGAAGGAATAAATAAAGATCTTATGCATCAGGTTTTACTAGGAGTTACTGGCTCAGGAAAGACCTTTACTATGGCAAATATAATTGAGAAGGTTCAAAAACCAACTTTAGTTATAGCTCACAACAAAACATTAGCCTATCAATTAGCTTCAGAGTTTAAAGAGTTTTTCCCTAACAATGCAGTAGAATATTTTGTTAGTTACTATGATTATTACCAGCCAGAAGCTTATGTCCCACACTCAGATACTTATATAGAAAAGGATGCATCCATAAACGATGAAATAGATAAATTACGTCACTCTGCAACAGCAGCATTATTTGAAAGGAAGGATGTAATCATAGTTGCGTCTGTATCTTGTATATATGGTTTAGGAGATCCTATAGATTACGAAGAACTTGTAGTATCTTTAAGACCAGGAATGGTTAAAGATAGAGATGAGATAATGAGGAAATTAATAGATATTCAATATATGCGAAATGATATTAACTTTATAAGGGGGACTTTTAGAGTTAGGGGAGATATACTGGAAATATTTCCAGCCTCATCCAGTGAGAATACTATTAGAGTTGAATTCTTTGGAGATGAAATAGATAGAATAGTAGAGGTAAATTATTTAACGGGAGAAGTCATAGGATATCGATCACATATCTCAATATTCCCAGCATCTCACTATGCTACAACTGAAGATAAAGTTAAACAAGCAATAAAAACCATAGAGGAAGAATTAAGTGATAGATTGAAGGAATTAAGAGATAAGGAAAAGTTACTGGAAGCCCAGAGATTAGAACAAAGAACTAGGTATGATTTAGAAATGTTGGAAGAAATGGGATTTTGTCAAGGAATAGAAAATTATTCTAGACATTTAAGCAGCAGACCAGCAGGATCTAGACCCTTTACTTTAATAGATTACTTTCCAGAGGATTTTTTAATAATAATAGATGAGTCTCATGTTACAGTTCCTCAAGTAAGGGGTATGTACGAAGGGGATAAGTCTAGGAAGACTAATTTAGTTGAATATGGTTTTAGACTTCCATCGGCACTGGATAATAGACCACTTAAGTTTAATGAATTTGAATCCATGATAAATCAGATATTATATGTATCTGCAACGCCAGGTCCATATGAGCTTACTCATACTGAAAATACAGTGGAACAAATAATACGTCCTACAGGATTATTGGACCCAGTCATAGAAGTAAGATCTACAGAACATCAGATAGATGATTTAGTAAATGAAATTAGAAAAGTAGTAGATAGAGAAGAGAGAGTATTAGTTACAACTTTAACTAAGAAAATGGCAGAGGACTTAACTAATTATTTTAAAGATATAGGGATAAAAGTTACTTATCTCCATTCAGATGTGGAAACCATAGAAAGGATGGAAATAATTAGGGATTTAAGATTAGGCAAGTATGATGTATTGGTAGGGATAAATCTATTAAGAGAAGGATTAGATTTACCAGAAGTTTCTTTAGTTGCCATATTAGATGCAGATAAAGAAGGATTTCTAAGATCAGAAACATCTCTAATTCAAACTACAGGTAGAGCTGCAAGAAACCTAGAGGGAAAAGTAATTATGTATGGAGACACCATAACTAAATCTATGGAAAGAACCATATCTGAAACTAATAGGAGGAGAGAAATCCAAGACCAATACAATAAAGAGCACAATATAATACCTAGAAGTATTAAGAAAGATGTACGGCAAATCATAGAAGCTACAATGGTAGCAGAGGAAGAAGCGAAATACGAAGAAACATTCTCAAAAGACGAAATCCAAGGAATGATAGAGGGATTAGAAACTGCTATGCTAAAGGCAGCAGAAGAATTAAGCTTCGAAAAAGCAGCAGAATTAAGGGATAAAATAATAGAACTAAAGAAGAAGCTATAATGGGGTGAAATAATTGGTAAAAGACGAAATAATAATAAAGGGAGCTAAGGAGAATAATTTAAAAAACGTATCCTTAAAACTTCCTAGAGATAAATTCATAGTATTTACAGGTCTTTCAGGATCAGGAAAGTCTTCTTTAGCATTTGATACCATATATGCAGAGGGACAAAGAAGATATGTAGAAAGTTTATCTAGTTATGCTAGACAGTTTTTAGGTCAGATGGATAAACCAGATGTGGAATATATAGAAGGATTATCTCCTTCCATATCTATAGATCAAAAGACAACATCGAAAAATCCTCGTTCAACAGTAGGTACAGTAACAGAGATTTACGACTACTTAAGATTATTATACGCAAGAATTGGTATACCATATTGTCCAAGCTGTGGGAAGGAAATAACTAGCCAAACAGTAGAACAAATGGTAGATAGAATAATGGAATTGGAAGAGAGAACAAGAATTCAAATCTTGGCACCAGTCATAAGAGGTAAAAAAGGTGAGCACGTAAAGGTATTAGAAAACATTAAGAAAGAAGGCTATGTAAGAGTCATAATAGATGATGAAATGTATGATATTGGAGACGAAATTAAGCTAGAAAAAAACAAGAAACACACAATAGAAGTAGTAGTAGATAGAATAGTAATCAAAGAAGAAATAGAAGGAAGATTATCTGATTCTTTAGAAACAGCATTGAAATTAGCAGAAGGGATTGTAATGGTAGACGTAATAGATAAGGAAAAGATAATGTTTAGTGAAAAACTTGCTTGTCCAGATTGTGGTATCGCCATAGAAGAATTATCTCCTAGAATGTTTTCCTTCAATAGCCCATTTGGTATGTGTTCAACTTGTAATGGACTAGGATTTTACAAGGAGATAGATAAGGGTCTAGTCATACCAAATTTGGATTTAAGCATAGATGAAGGTGCAATAGCACCTTTCTCAAGCTCAAATGAATCCACCTATTATTATCAAATATTTAAGACTTTAGCAGAGGATAATGGATTTAGTACAGATAAACCTTTAAAAGATGCACCAAAAAAACTCATAGATGAATTACTATATGGAACAGATAGGGTAATAAGCTTTAAGTTTTTAAGTCACTTTGAGGATGGGGGAATGAGAGATTACAAAGGAAAGTTTGAAGGAGTTATTCCTAATCTAGAAAGAAGGTATAATTCAACTAGCTCTGATTATATGAGAGATAAAATAGATGAATATATGGCTGAAAACCCTTGTCCTAAATGTCATGGTAATAGATTAAAAAAGGAAGTATTATCCGTAAAGATAAATGGATTAAATATTGCAGAACTAACAGACTTGTCTGTTGTTAAATCTATAGAATTCTTCCATAACTTAATCCTTACAGAAAAAGAACAAATAATAGGGGAACAAGTATTAAAAGAGATTAAAGAGAGATTAAATTTCTTAAAAAATGTAGGACTAGATTATTTAACTTTATCCCGTATGGCAGGTACATTATCTGGTGGAGAGTCTCAAAGAATTAGGTTGGCTACTCAAATAGGATCTAGCCTTGTGGGAGTAGTCTATGTATTAGATGAGCCAAGTATAGGGCTTCATCAAAGGGACAACGAAAAACTACTAAAAACTTTAAGAAATTTAACAGATTTAGGAAATACCTTAATAGTAGTAGAACATGATGAAGACACTATGTATGTGGCAGATCATATTGTAGATATAGGGCCAGGAGCAGGTATTCATGGCGGAGAAATAGTAGGAGAAGGAACCATAGAAGAAATAAAAAATAACCCTAACTCTGTTACTGGATTATATCTATCAGGAAAGAAAAAAATTGAAATACCAACAGAACGAAAAAAGCCCAATGGCAATTGGATAGAAATAAAAGGAGCTAAGGAAAATAATCTTAAAAATATAAATGTTAAAATTCCTGTAGGATTATTTACTTGTGTAACAGGAGTATCGGGTTCAGGTAAATCTTCTTTAGTAAATCAAATATTACACAAGGCTTTAGCACAAAAACTAAATGGTTCGAAGGTAAAGCCAGGAAAATTTAAGGATATAAAGGGATTAGAATATTTAGATAAGGTAATAGATATAGATCAATCTCCCATAGGTAGAACTCCAAGATCAAATCCTGCAACTTATACTGGAGTATTTGACCATATAAGAGATGTATTTGCTATGACTAATGAGGCAAAGATGAGAGGATACCAAAAAGGAAGATTTAGTTTCAACGTAAAAGGTGGAAGATGTGAAGCTTGTAGCGGAGATGGAATATTAAAGGTGGAAATGCACTTCTTACCTGATGTATATGTACCTTGTGAAGTATGCAAAGGTAAAAGGTATAATAGAGAAACCTTACAGGTAAAATATAAGGGAAAGACCATATCAGATGTATTGGATATGACAGTTGAAGAAGGCGTAGAGTTTTTTAAGAATATACCTAAAATAAGCAGAAAACTAGAAACATTATATGATGTAGGGCTGGGATATATAAAAATAGGTCAATCTTCTACAGAACTATCAGGTGGTGAGGCTCAAAGAGTAAAACTAGCCACAGAATTATCTAAACGTTCCACAGGAAAAACTATCTATATACTAGATGAACCAACTACAGGACTTCATGTGGCAGATATTCATAAATTGATTAAGGTATTAAATCAATTAGTTGAAGGAGGAAATACAGTAGTAGTCATAGAACATAATTTAGATGTTATAAAAACAGCAGATTATGTAATAGACCTAGGACCAGAGGGTGGAGATAAGGGAGGAACAGTAGTCACTACAGGAACTCCAGAGGAAGTTGCTAAAGTAGAGAAATCTTATACAGGACAGTTTTTGAAAAAAGTATTGGAGTAAGCTTAAAGAGTTAGAGAAATTTTCTCTAACTCTTTAATTTTTTTGACAAACAAATAACTAATTTTAAAAAATATATTGATATCAAAAACTAGTTGTTATATAATTGATATAACAGATAAAGGAGGTAGAAAAATGCTAAAGCTTGAGAATATTTCTAAATCATATAACAAAGGTGTAATAAAGGCAGTAGACAATATTAATTTAGATATTAAAAGAGGAGAAATATTTGGTTTTTTAGGGCCTAATGGTGCAGGAAAAACTACTACTATAAAAATGATAGTAGGACTCTTAAAGCCAGATAGCGGAAAGGTGACAGTGGGTACAGTAGATGCCTGGAAGGAGCCCATTAAGGCAAAGTCTATAATCAGCTATGTGCCAGATAACCCAGAAATATATGATAGATTAAAGGGTATTGAATATTTAAACTTTATAGCTGATATGTACGAAATTTCTAAGGAAGAAAGAGAAGAAAAACTAAATTACTATTTAGAATTATTTAATATAAAAAATGCAATAGGAGATATAATAGCTAGTTATTCTCACGGAATGAAACAGAAGATCGTACTAACAGGGGCATTATTAAGCAATCCAGATTTATTTATTCTTGATGAACCTATGGTAGGATTAGATCCAAAGTCTGCTTTCAATTTAAAGGAGATTATGAGGAAGATGTGTGATGAAGGAAAAACCGTATTTTTCTCTACTCATGTGCTGGAAGTAGCAGAAAAACTATGTGATAGAATTGCCATAATAAACAAAGGAAAAATTGTAGCCATGGGAACTATGGAAGAATTAAAAGCCCATGCAGAAGAGAGACAGTCTTTAGAAAATATATTCTTGGAGTTGACTGAATGATGAATAAGATTATTTCATTAATCAAGACCGATTTCAATACTACTTTTGGTTTATCTTCTATTGCATATAGTTTTAAAAATAAGAAAAATAGATGGCAGATTATAATTTTTGCTATAGCCATGTTATCTTTACTACCATCCTATATCTTAATAGTAAATAGTTTAAATGGAATATATGATATATATAATGAAATAGGTCAAAAATCTATGTTTTTACTATTAGGATTTTTAATAACTCAGGTTATGGTATTTGTATTTGGACTACTCTATGTAATGAGTAAATATTATTTCTCTAATGACTTAGCTACTTTAGTGCCACTACCTATTAAATCATCATATATTATAGGTTCAAAATTTGTAACTTTAATGATTAGTGAATATTTGACTTCCTTACCTATTATACTGCCTTTTATTATTATATATGGAGTTAAAGGCGGAGAGGGATTACTTTATTGGATATATTCGCTGTTATTAATGATTACGACCCCTATTATACCCTTAGTATTATCATCTATTGTAATAATGATATTTATGAAATATACAAATATTGGGGCAAAAAAGGATTTAATTAGAGTTATTGGTGCAGTGATTTTCATTATTGCTATGGTATATTTCCAACTTAAAATTCAAACCATAGCTGGAAAGGCAATGATGGAAGGAGACAATTTTCTTGTTAATCTAGTGACAGATTCTAATCTCTTAGTAAAAAAATTGGGAATTATGTTTCCGCCTTCTAAGTGGGGGGCACTGGCTTTATCAAATTATTTTAATTTAACAGGATTAATCAATTTGCTATCCTTCATAGTAGTAGGTATTATATCTTTTATGCTTATGTTAGTTTTGTCTGAATCTCTATTCTTTGATGGATTAATTGGAAATATAGAAGTATCAGCATCCAAAGGCAGAAGTGGAAAGAAAATATCTATAAAAGATTTATCGAAAGAAACAAAACCATATATGGCTTTGGCAAAAAAAGAAATAATAATGTTATTCAAAACTCCAGTCTATTTATTAAATACAGTAGGAGGAGTAGTCATGCTTCCTATAATATTGGTTATAGGAAGCATGACAGGTGGAGAAGAGTCGCTGTCTCAGATAATAGATATGCTAGGAGTTAATACTAATTTAATAACCTTAGGAGGTATAGCTTTTGTTGTAAGTTTAGGTATATTAAATAGTATTGGGGCAACTACTTTTTCAAGAGAGGGAAAGTGCTTTTGGATTCAAAGGACTTTACCTATAAAAGTAGAAGATCAAATAATAGGTAGAATTTTATCATCATTAGTTGTTCAGACATTGGGAATAGTGACTTTATTGATTAGCTTAGGCTTCATAATAAAACTAGATATATTAAGTATTATATTGATTACAATCTTAGGCCTTCTAGGTAGTATTCCAATGACTCAAATAGGAATGGTAATAGATATACTAAGGCCACTTTTAGATTGGGATAATCCGCAAAAGGCAATGAAACAAAACTTAAATGTATTAATTGCTATGGGTTTAGGTGTTTTATATATAGGTGGATTAGTATATTTAGTTATGAATATAATGGATGAAGTAAATATAAACTTAATCTATGGATTGTTAATAGGAGTATTTACAATATCAAGTATAATATTATATGTAGTATTGAAGAAGTTAATAAAAACACAATTTGAACTAATGGAGTAAAATCAAAAGAAAATCCCCCTGCCTTGGCAGAGGGATTTTTAGATCTATATTTATATAAGTCTTGAATAATATTCAACAACTAGTTGATCATCTATTTCTATTGGGATTTCATTTCTTTCAGGATACTTAATTAAAGAACCTGACATATTATCTTCATCCTTTGATAAATAAGGATAGCTATTTAAGAAAAAGTTATTGAAGTTTTCCTTAAAAATTTCAACATCTTTAGACTTTTCTCTTAATGAAATAGTATTTCCTACTTGAACTATATAAGAAGGTATATCGACTTTATTGCCATTTACAAGAATATGTCCATGGACTACCATCTGTCTAGCCTGTCTAATTGAAGAAGCAAATCCTAGTCTATATACTAGATTATCTAATCTTGTTTCTAAGATTTTAACCAAGGCATGGCCAGTTTGCTCTCCAGATTTTTTAGCCTTAACTACATACTTCATAAATTGTTTTTCCATTACACCATAGTAAGCTCTTAACCTTTGCTTCTCTAATAATTGAATTCCGTATTCTGTCAGTTTTTTGTCTCCGCGAGAACTTCCTTTAGTGGCTCTGTCCATTGCTTTAGGATGACCACATACATTTAATCCCAATCTTCTAGATTGTTTAAATCTAGGTCCCATCATCTTTGCCAATATATATCACTCCATCAAAATTATTTGCCGCGATAATTTTGAGCCAATAATATTATAACATAAACGATAGAAAATGTAAATGATAATAATTATCATTTATCTTAAGTTTTCAGCCCTTTTTCTTATTTCAATATCTTCATCATCCATAGGTTCACCTAAAACTATCCCATGAGGTATAGTTTTGTTATTTTCATCAACAAATACAAAGGTAATAAATCCATCTGAGAGGATATCTTTACTATTGTTTCTAGTCATTTTACCATAAATAACAAAACTAGTCCTGCCAGTTTTTGCCAATCTAGCTTCTAAATTTATTATATCACCTTTATTTCCTGGAGTTTTAAAGGTAAGTCCATGGATATTAACACAAACTATATTTTCAGGTTTTTGAGTGATTTTAGCTCCACAAATAAAACAAGCTTCTACAAACCATTCAGCTCCTCTTCCTGCAAATAACGTACCATGGTGGTTCAGATCCTCTGACTTAACTAATCTAGATACTTTGACTATTTCCATTATATTCCTCCTCTGTTTTAGATAATACTCTTTCATTATAACAAGAAATGCTTATAATACAATATTAGAAATCTAATATTAGTAGAGTTTTCTTATCCATTAACATAGAAATATAGAAAAAAATGTGATTGAAAATGTTCTAAATATTTAGTAAAATATATATCTATATTATAGAAATGGATTATTAAAGGAGTGATATACCAGTGAAAAATGAAAGAAGAAAACCGTATCTTTATGAGGCAATTCTATCTTTTGGGTTCCTAATAGCTATTATGGCAGCGAGTATTTCCATATACGGAGCTGATCCACATATTCCAATGTTAATAGGAACATTATTCGCAGCCCTTATAGCCATGAAAATAGGCTATAGTTGGGATGAAATTCAAACTTCAATGTTTGACGGAATTTATCAGGCTTTACAAGCAGTTATTATTCTTGCAATTATAGGGGTTTTAATAGGGATATGGCTTTTAGCAGGAGTTGTACCTAGTATGATTTACTATGGTTTAGGAATATTAAAGCCTAGTATATTTTTAGTAGCTACAGTTATAATTTGTTCTATCACTTCTTTAGCCACTGGTACAAGTTGGGGTACTGCTGGAACAATAGGTATAGCCCTCATGGGAATAGCACAAGGTTTAGGAATACCTGCACCTATAGCAGCTGGAGCAATTATATCAGGAGCATATTTTGGGGATAAAATGTCTCCACTATCAGATACAACAAACTTAGCACCGGCAGTTGCTGGTACAGATGTTTTTACCCATGTTAAGTTTATGCTTCCAAGTACGCTAATATCCTACGGTATTACTTTGGTCATATTTCTATTTATTGGTCTAAAGTTTGGTGGAGAAGCAACAGATTTTTCATCTATTGAAACTATAAGAACTGGAATAGTATCATCCTTTAAGATTTCTCCATTATTATTAATACCGCCTATAGCTGTTATTGTATCTATAGCGTTTAAAGTTCCAGCTATTCCAGGAATTACAATTGGTATTATAATAGGAGCTATTGAAGCTATTGTTATTCAAGGAGCAAATTTGGGTGAGCTTTTATCTGCTGGTTTTGGAGGGTTTGTAAGTGAAACTGGTATAGAAATGATAGATAAGCTTTTAACTGCTGGTGGATTAGAAGGCATGATGTTTTCCATATCTCTTACAATAATAGCCATGATGTTTGGTGGAATTATGGAGAAAACGGGACAATTGGATGTGATAGTAGGGCATCTAATAAAGAGAATAAAATCTGCTACAGGACTTATAACCACTACTATATTAACCTGTATATTTAGTAATGCTACTATGCCAGAACAATATATATCCATAGTAGTACCAGGCAGAATGTATGCTCCTGCTTATAGGGAAAGAGGCCTTCATCCAAAGACTTTGTCAAATGCCTTAGAATCTTCAGGAACATTGACATCAGCCTTAATTCCATGGAATACTTGTGGTGCCTTTATGAAGGGTATCTTAGGTGTATCTGCTTTGCAATATGGCAAATGGGCATTTTTTAATTATCTAACGCCTATTATGGTAATACTACTAAGTTTTACAAGTATAACTGTAGCTAAATTAGACAAAGAACATGCTTAAATGAAAAACTCCTTATGAAACATAAGGGGTTTTTTTATGAACTATATTATCTTGTTTAGGCTATTAAAATATAATATAATAATATGGTTGTAACATATAAAAATTACAGTAAAAGGGGATGTAAAATGGCCAAAGAATATTCAAATGAGGACAGGATAATTAGAAATAAAATATTATCTATGATTATACCTATAACAGGTGAAAATATTTTGCAAATGACAGCAGGAATTGTACTTATGGCAATGATAGGGAGAATAGATGCCTATTCTGTTGGAGCAATAGGTATAGCAACAGTTCTCTATAGGATATTATGGGGTATATTTAAAGGTATAGCAACGGGAACTTCAGTTCTGGTAGCTCAGTCTCATGGAGCTAATAATTATGAAAAATTAAAATCTGTATCAGAGCAATCTTTTATAATCTCCATAGGAGTAGCAATTATATTTCAACAATTATTATTCTGGTTTGCAGAACCTCTATTGACAGTGTTTAATCCTAATCCAGAGCTATTAGGAAATGGAGCACTATATTTAAAAACAATCTCTTGGTCATTACCCTTTGCGGCTATTATACTTTTAGTGGCAGGAATACTCCAAGGTATGGGAAATGCAAGAACACCTATGATAGCAGTTGCTATATTAAATGTAGTTAATATTATTGCAGGATTTATTTTAGTAACTGGAAAGGCAGGAGTTAAGTCCTTAGGATTGAAAGGGGCAGGATATGCTTATAATACAGCTTACATAGTTTCAGCCCTGTTTGGTATAATAATGTTATTTGGTAAAAATGGAATAATCAGAAACATAGGAGGAAAATTTGAGTTTAAGATTAAATTAGATGAAGCTAAGATAATATTAAAACTTGGACTTCCAACATCATTTGAAACCTCATTTTGGCAGGCAGCATCTATATTTCTTACAAGGGCAATACTCACCTACGGTGAACTAGCATATTCAGCTTATCAACTTGGATTACAGGCAGAATCCATATCATATATGCCAGCTACAGGATTTGGCGTAGCAGCCACTACCTTTGTAGGATATGCCTTAGGAAGCAAAGATAAAGAATTGGGGAAAAAATATGTTAACCAGCTCATAAGATATACTATTCTTGTAACAATATTTGCAGGTGGGGTTCTTATTATATTTCCTAAACAAATAATGGGGCTTTTAGTAAAAGAAAGAGAAGTAATTCAAATGGGTGCCATGTATTTATTTGTAATGGGTATAACCCAATTGCCACAGAATATATCTGGAGTACTAAATGGTGCTTTAAGAGGAGCAGGATATGCAAAGGTACCTATGATAAATGCAGGAATAGGACTTTGGCTTATTAGAGTTCCTTTTGTAATGTTAATGGCCTACGTCTTCAAAGCAGATATACTTTGGATATGGATAGGCATAGGAATAGATATGTGTTGGAGATTGGTGTATTCTTATTTTTACTTTAAGAAGAAAGATATATTTGAGCAAGATGCATTAGTCATAGAGTAAAAGGAAAGGATGAGGCTATTGAATGATATAAAAATTGCAAAGGAAATATTGATAAATGAAGATTTAGCTTTAGTAGTAGTTAAAAATGGAGAAATAGTTTATAAATCTAAAGATAAGGGTATCAAACCTTTATATACATTGGCTACTGAAATGAAGGAAGAGGCTAAAGGTTCCTCATTGGCTGATCGAATAATAGGTAAAGGGGCAGCTTTATTATGCGGATATATGGAAGTAGATACAATATATACTGATTTAATATCGGAAGGAGGAATCAAAACCTTAGAACAATATAGAATTTCATATAGTATGGAAAAATCCTGTCCATATATAAAGAATAGAGATAAGACAGACTATTGTCCCATAGAAAAACTTTCACTAGATACAGAAGACCCTATAATACTTTTAGAAAAAATAGAAGCTTTTTTCAAATCAATAAATCAGTAGGGGATAGTTTTGTTGTCCCAAATAAGGAGAGATACAATGCAAGAGATATATCATACTAAAAAGATAGTCATAGGAGGTACACTATTAGCTCTTGGAATTATTATGGTAAATACTTTTCACTCAACTGGTATTCCAGGAAATATATTTTTACCTATGCATATTCCTATTTTTTTAGGAGGACTTTTATTGCCGCCATATTTAGCTTTAATATTAGGCATGGTAATGCCATTGTGTAATACTATAATCAGTGGTATGCCATCACTATTTCCTATGGCAATAATAATGGTATTTGAACTAGGAACTTACGGACTTATTGCATCTATATTATACAGAAAAATGAAAATGCCAGCTGTTATATCGTTGATTATCTCTATGATATGCGGAAGAATAATTGCAGGATTAGCAGTATTTTTATTATCTATTTTCTTTGCAGTAAAATTAAATCCTGTGACATTTGTTATAGGTGGGATTACAACAGGGATTCCAGGTATTATAATTCAATTAGTTTTAATACCTAGTTTAATATATGCAATAAAAAGATATACTACAATAGATTTAGATGAATAAATAGGAGGTAAAAAATGTTAATTAAAAACGTTAATCTAGTGCCTATGGATGATAAAAATGAAGTGATAAAAAATACAAATATTTATATTCAGAATGACAAGATAATCCATATAGGTGAAATAAGAGAAGATATAGAAGTAGAGAGAGTAATTGATGGAAAAAATAAAATAGCAATGCCGGGACTTATAAATAGCCATACCCATATAGGAATGTCATTACTTAGAAATTTTGCTGATGATTTACCATTACATGATTGGCTAACTAAAAAGATTTGGCCCATAGAAGCGAAACTTACAGCTAAGGATGTATATTGGGGTTCACTTTTAAGCATGGTTGAAATGATTCAGAGTGGAACTACAGCTTTCTGTGATATGTATTTCTTTATGAATCAAGTAGGTGATGGTTTAGAGGAAGCAGGTATTAGAGGAGTACTTACCCGTGGATTAATTGAAGACGAGGAAAGCCAGGCTAAGTTAGATGAAACTAGGCAATTATTTAAAGAATATCATGGCAAAGGAAATGGAAGAATTAAAGTTATGGTGGCACCTCATTCACCTTATACTTGCAGCCCAGATTTTATAAAGGAAAGTTTTAAACTTGCTAAAGAATTAAATACAGGTATCCATATACATCTTTCGGAAACTAAAAAGGAAGTAGAAGATAGTTTTAATTTACATGGTAAATCTCCAATTAGACATGTGTATGACTTAGGATTATTAGATATACATACTATAGCTGCCCATTGTGTCCATGCAGATAGTGATGATATCAATATAATGAAAGAAAAAAATGTAATCCCTGTAAATAATCCAGGAAGTAATTTAAAATTAGCATCTGGATTTGCACCAGTAGCTGAAATGCTTAAAAAGGGAATACCAGTAGCTTTAGGTACAGATGGTTCCTCATCTAACAATAACCTAAATATGTTTGAAGAAGTTAATCTGGCAGCCATAGTAAATAAAGCTGTAAATTTAGATGCAGTATCGGTACCAGCAATAGAAGCTCTAAGAATGGGAACTATAAATGGGGCAAAAGCATTAGATTGGGAAAAGGAAATAGGATCAATTGAAGTGGGCAAAAAGGCAGACTTAATCCTTATAGATACGGATAAGCCCCATCTATATCCACATCATAATATAATATCTTCCTTAGCCTACGGAGCTCAAGCATCAGATGTGGATACAGTTATAGTAGATGGTAAGATAATAATGGAAAAGAGAGAGATAAAAACTTTAGACGTAGAAAAGATAAAATTCATGGCAGAAAAACACGCTCAAGATTTAATCAATAGATAAAAACCTAATAATCATAAAGAAAGATTATTGGATTAGATGCCTAAGGGAACAGTTATTGTAATAACTGTTCCTTTTCCATATTGACTTCTTATATCTATTGTACCATCATGAGCTACGACTATTGATTTTACAATAGATAGACCAAGACCTGTTCCACCAGTATTTTTATTTCTCGAAATATCTGGCCTATAAAACCTATTAAATATAAAGGGAAGATGTTTTTCTTCGATACCTATACCATTATCAATAATACCTATAATAGCATTATTTTTATCTTTTTTCAGAGAAACTTTCACTGTCCCATTTTTATTTAGATACCTGATAGAATTGGAAAGAAGATTATATATAACTTGCTTAAATTTATCTTTATCCATATTAATTTGAATATTTTCTTCTATATTAGATTTTATATTAAAGTTTTCTTTTGTATATAAAGGAATAAAAGTTGTAACGATACTTTCAAGTTCCTGTGATAAATTAAATTTAGTTTTATTTAAAATAAGATTTAATTCCTCGGCTTTAAAAGAATCTCTAAGGCTATCAACAAGACTAGATAATCTATCTATCTCAGTCATAAGAATAGTTAAATGTTCTTCACTAGGCTCCCAAACATCATCAATAATAGCTTCTAAATGTGACTTTAAAGTAGATAGAGGTGTTCTAAGTTCATGGGAAATATCAGAGGCATACTTTTTTCTAATATTATCTTGTTCAGCTAAAGTTTCCCCTAGATAATTGATAGCATCTGAAAGTTCTACAATCTCTAAAGTATTTGTATTTATTTTAGATTTTTTATTTAAGTTACCTTTACGAATTTCAACTGCTGTATTTCTGATGTTAATCAAGGGAGTAGTTAGAGATTTAGACAATATAACACTAACGACTAATCCAAGAAGGGTAGTAAATATAGCTGATAATAAAAAGGATTTAGATAAAGTACTTTTAAATAAAACAGCAGACTTTGTTAAATAGGAATTATCAATATATCCTATAATTAGTTTCCCTATTTCCTCATTTTCTTGTATGAAAGGGAAACTTTTTTCTATATACTGGCCTTCGTACATACCATGATTCTTCATCATTTGCATATGCATATTATTCATCCCCATTCCCTTATTATTAGCTGAGGTATATAATATATTATCATCTAAATCTCTAATTTCAATATATACATTTTCTAGTGAAGCATAGGAGTTGATTTCACTTTGATGCAAAACATACCCGTTTTTATTATATAATTCATTTAATTTATTGCTAATTTGATCTAATCTACTTTGCTGTTCTTCAGTTAGATAAATTTCAAACTTATTATTTATCATGGAATTTGATATAAAGCTAATTATTATAATAGAGAATAAAATTGAAAAAACAAAAAATAAAGTAAGTTTCTTAGAAAGTTTCATATATTTAACCTCCAGTAATTGTCAATGTAAAGATCATTTTCATATATAAACTTTATAAAGCCTATAGTATAATTATATTATAACAATTAATCTTATAATAAATATGAAGAAATATATTATATTTCTTCATATTTACTTCACATTCTATAGCTATAATAAATTCATAGAATGAAAGGAGAGATGGTTTATGAAAAAATTATTAGTAGTAGGAGCTTTAGCAGTATCTATAGGAGTTGGTTCCTTGATAGGATATGCAGATTCACCCAATGTACCAAATATAATCCCTTCAAATATAGATACAAATTATAGCACAGAAAATAGAGAAGAATGGTTTAAGGAAAGAGTAAAATCTCAAAGGGAAGAAATTCAAGATGCACTTAAAAATGGGAAGATTACACAAGAAGAAGCAAATATTTGGGAAAAAGATTTAGATCAAATGGAAAAATTCCATTCAGAAAATGGATTTATCCCTGGTGTTTGTGACAGAGAAGGTTTTGGAATGGGGATGATGGGTGGTATGATGAGTAGGAGTGGAAGAAACGGAAGATTTGGAAGAGGCTGTGGTAGGATATAGGGAAGGTGAACTACTTGTTAAAATGGCTAAAAAAGATGTTAGATAGATTAGCAAATGCTAACAAGGAATCCTTTGGAGATAAACCATTGGATTGCTGCCAATTAAGTAAGAAAAAATAAAAAAGTAAACTTAAATAACTATAATTTTTGAAGTTAAACTTCAGAAATTATAGTTATTGTTTTTTAACTGTAAATTTGTACCCAGATCCATAAATTGTATGAATATACTCTGGAGATTTGGAATTAGATTCAATTTTATATCGTATATTTTTAATATGAGTATCTATAGTTCTATCAAAACCATCATAATCTTGACCAAAGGACAATTCTATTAATTGCTCTCTTGAAAGTACTTGATTTTGGTGAGATATAAAGGTTAACAATATTTTAAATTCATTAGTTGTTAGATTAATATCCTCATTATTTTTTCTAACTATCATTTTATCTACTTCAATTTCCAAGTCTCCACTATTAAAGCTAAGCTTTTCTGCCACTGGTCTAGAATTAGGATAGGATCTTCTAAGAAGTGCTTTAACTCGACTAACTAATTCCCTTGGGCTAAAGGGCTTTAGCACATAGTCATCTGCTCCTATTGATAGGCCTTCAATTCTATCATCTTCATGGGTTTTAGCTGTTAACATTATAATTGGTACATCAGATGTGGTTCTTATTCTTTTACATAATTCTTCTCCTGAGATTTTAGGAATCATAAGGTCTAATATAATTAAATGAATATCTTCACTATTAAAGAACTCCAATGCCATTTCACCATCGCTGGCTGAGAATACATTAAATTCTTCCTTAATTAAATAAGCTTCTATAACATCAGAAATGTTTTTTTCATCTTCTACTACTAAAATATTTACAAAATCCATGAAATCACCTCTTAATATATATTACCCAAAAAATAGAAGTATAAAAATTACTTTTCTTTTGTAAACTTTTTTGTTATACTTGAATATAATATTATATATTGAAATGCTATGAATTGGTAAAGTAAATTGTATAAAGTATTCCAGAGAAGATTCCAATGGTGAGAGGAATCTATACAATATATATTTGAAGTGCACCAATGAGCATAGAGTCGAAGACATTTAGTAGACTTATACGGTTGTTCCCGTTACAGAACTAGAGTATGGAAGTACTTGAATTGAGCTAAGGATTAATTCCTTAAGCAGAGTGGAACCGCGAAACGTACCTTTTGCCTCTGTATATTTATTTATACATGGGTAAAAGGTTTTTTTTATGACCTAACACAATGAACGCTAGTGAGTTGATGTAGGTCAAACGCAATGAGCTCCAAATCTACATGAGCGTAGCGAGTGAATAGATTTGTGATGCGAAACTGCGTAGTCACTGTGTCAAACAACTTAATTTAACGAAGGTAATGGGTTATGTAGGTCAAAGGCAACGAGAACCCAATTTATACGAGTATAACGAGTAAATAAATTGGTGTTTCGAGACTGCGTGATATGGATTAATTCGGCGACAACAGGTTATATTATAAAAATATATAGGAGGTAGGAAAATGATATTAAATGGTATTAATGAATCCATAGGAAATACACCAATAGTGAGACTAAATAAGATTAAAGAGGAAGGAATGGCAGAGATACTTGTAAAGCTTGAATCTTTTAATCCTTCTGGAAGTGTAAAGGATAGAGCATCTCTATATATGATAGAGGCTGCTGAAAGAGAAGGAAAATTGACTAAAGGCGGAACTATTATAGAGCCTACCAGTGGAAATACAGGTGTTGGGCTTGCCATGATAGGAGCAGCAAAGGGATATAAGGTAATTTTAACTATGCCAGATACTATGAGCATCGAAAGAAGAAAATTAATGGCAGCTTATGGTGCAAAGATTATATTAACTGAAGGAAAATATGGCATGAAAGGTTCAGTAGATTTGGCAATAAAATTAGCTAAGGAAAACAATTACTTTATGCCAAATCAGTTTGGTAATCAAAACAATTTAATTGCCCATTATGAAACTACAGGAGTAGAAATATTAAGGGAAACTAATGGAGAGATTGATGCATTTGTTGCAGGAGTTGGAACAGGTGGTACTGTATCAGGAGCAGGAAAAAGATTGAAGGAACATAATAAGGATATATTAGTAGTAGCTGTTCAACCAAGTAAATCTCCAGTTTTAACAGGAGGAAATCCAAGTCCCCATAAAATACAAGGTATAGGTGCAAATTTTATACCAGATATATTTGATAGTAATATAGTAGATGAAATACTAAGTATCGATGAAGAGATGGCATATTCATATGCTAGAAGATTAGCCGTAGAAGAAGGAATTTTATGTGGAATATCATCAGGGTCAAATATAGCTGCTGCAGTTATAATGGCTAGGAGATTAGGTGAAGGTAAGAGAGTCTTAACCGTTCTTCCAGATTCCGGAGAAAGGTATTTATCTACAGATCTATTTTTAGAGGAGTGATACCATGTTTAAATGGTTCATAGAAGATGCAAAGAATATATTAGAGAAAGACCCTGCTGCTAAAAATCTTTTTACAGCTATGTTTTTCTATCCAAGTCAAAGGGCAATATTTTACCATAGAATTGCACATAGACTATATAAGAAGAAAAGATTTGTATTGTCTTGGATAATATCTCAACGAGCTAGAAGGATAACTGGTATTGAAATTCACCCTGGAGCCAGCATAGGCGAGAAGGTATTTATAGACCATGGAATGGGTGTTGTAATAGGTGAAACTGCTGAAGTCGGAAATAATGTAGTAATGTATCATGGTGTGACTTTAGGAGGAATAGGTGGAGAAAAGGGTTCTAAGAGACATCCAACAGTAGAGGACGATGTAGTCATAGGAGCAGGTGCCAAAATACTTGGACCAATAACCATTGGAAAAGGAGCTAAAATAGGTGCAAACTCTGTAGTATTAGAAGATGTCCCACCATATTCCACAGCAGTAGGAGCTCCAGCAAGAATAATAAGAAAAAAGAGTAAAAATTATGGATATATCTATGTAGTATAAAAATATTTGACTTTTTAGTTTACAATATAATATTCTAGAGTATAATATATATAATATAAGAAATACAAAGATCAAGAAGAGTAATCATGATAAAGGTCTAAAGAGAGCTGGAAAAGGTGAGAACCAGTGATACTATTATGATGAATGGACTTGTGAGTATATATCTGAATAGAGTAAGATATAGGATTAATCAACCTTATATGATTAGAGTTGGCTTTTGAGCAACAAGAGTGGTACCGCGGAAATTAACCTTTCGTCTCTTAACAAAGAGATGAAAGGTTTTTTTTATGACCTAACTTAGCGAACGATAGTGAGCTTTAGTAGGTCAAACGCAACGAGAACCAAATTCATACGAGCATAGCGAGTAAATGAATTTGAGTTTCGAGACTGTGGCAAATGACCTAACCCAGTGAATGAACGCAGTGAGTGAACTGTAGGTAGGTCAAACGCAATGAGCTCCAAATTTACATGAGCGTAGCGAGTGAATAGATTTGTGATGCGAAACTGCGTAGTCACTGTGTCAAACAACTCAATAAATGACAATAATTATGATAGGAGGGATTTATATGGAAAGAAAAACGGTATTTAGTGGAGTGCAGCCTTCAGGGGCATTGACCATAGGGAATTATATAGGGGCTATAAAAAACTGGGTAGAATTACAGGAAGAATATGATTGCTATTATTGTATAGTTGATTTACACGCCATAACTGTACCTCAGGTTCCAAAGGATCTTAGAAAAAACACATTAGAAGTATTAGCCTTATACTTGGCAGCAGGAATAGATCCAGAAAAAAGTACTATGTTTATTCAATCCCATGTGCCTGCACATACAGAATTGACCTGGGTATTAAATAGTATTTCCTATATGGGACAGTTAAATAGAATGACTCAATTCAAAGAGAAGTCTAGAAAGTCTGAAGAGAACTTAAATGCAGCACTATTCACATACCCAGTGCTAATGGCTTCAGATATACTCTTATACGGAGCAGACTTAGTTCCAGTGGGAGAGGATCAAAAACAACATTTAGAATTAGCAAGGGATTTGGCTGCAAGGTTTAATAACAGATATAGTGACACATTTAAAGTTCCAGATCCACTAATAAAGGAAGTTGGATCAAGGATAATGAGCCTTCAAAATCCAGAATCAAAAATGAGTAAATCTGATGCAGATGAAAATGCATATATACTGATTTTAGACAATAAGGATGCCATTAGAAGAAAAATAAAAAGAGCTGTTACAGATTCCTTAGGAGTAGTAGCTTATAATGATGAACAAATTGGACTTAAAAATTTACTAGATATATATAGTATATTTTCAAAAGAGGAAATACCAAATATAGTTAGTAGATATGAAGGGCAAGGCTATGGAAAATTTAAAGAAGATTTAGCAGAAGTAGTCGTAGAAGGTCTTTCACCAATTCAAGAGAAATATGATTATTTAATAAGCAATAAAGATCATCTAGAAAAGATATATAAAGCAGGTGCAGAAAAGGCTGAATATCAAGCTATGAAAATCCTTAGAAAAGTATATAAGAAAGTAGGATTTATTCCCAAGTAGGAGGAATTATGTATGAAGTATTTTTTTAGGGGAACTCCAGATGATTTTGTATTTCCAATTTGGAGTTTAACCCATTTTTTAATATTAGCCATTGCATTTGTAGGTGTTGAATTTATAGTATTAAAGAAAGATAGACTTAAATCTACAAGTATGGGAAAGATATTTAAAAAAATTATGATTATAATCTTGGTTTTACAACAGGTAAGTTTATATTTATGGTATGGCTTTTCAGGGTATTTTACTATACAAGAAAGTTTACCCTTCTATAATTGTAGAGTAGCTATTATATTTACAATCTTTGCCTTAGGAACAGATAAAAAGATATTTAAAAATGTAGGATGTTATTGGGGAGTAGCAGGGGCAATATTGGCATTGTTATTGCCTACTGATCTAGACCCATTTTCATTTCCCCACTATACCAATATATCCTTTTTTATAGGACATATAGGTTTACTATGGTCTACAATATATATATTAGTAGTTGAAGAGTATAGGATGGATAGAAAGAGTTTAAGGTCAATATTACATTTTACAAATATTTATCATTCATTTATATATATATTCAATATAGTAACTAAATCAAACTACTGCTATTTAGTTGAAACCCCTATCGCTAAGGCATTCTTTGAAAAATTCATGTCACCAATTGCTTACAGTTTAACTGCATTTTTAGCATTTAATATATTTATTATATTAATCTATGGAGTAGCAAAAGCTATATATAAAACATTAGATATAGATGAAGATTTAGCAAAATTTGCTTCATAAGAATTTGAAAAGCCCTAAGTATAATTACTTAGAGCTTTTTATATTTTCTGACCATTTAATTATTTCCTTAGCTGTTTCTTCAGCATTATTACTATTAAAAACTTTTTCATAATTCCTATTTTTATGTTCATACATAGGGTCATAGTATTTAATCATAAGTTCCTCAATTACTTCTTTATATCCATGGTTTTCTATTAGTTCTATATATTTGTCGATATTATTATCGCCTAAGTATTTTCTTAAATTATTTAAAGACGATATAAGTTCATTATCTGTATCATGGACATAATCTTTTGAAAGATTATGTATCCTATTTTCCATGGTAGCTTGAATTTTTATACCTATGCCATCATTCATAGCCTCATATATATAAATAGGTATCATATCTCTACCTATTCTTCTACTTTCACCTTCTACAAACACAAGGTTTGTCTTTCTTTTACTTAAAGCATCATATACTAAAGATTCAAACATTTTTTGACTATTTTGTTTACCAAGACCTACACTACCAAGGAGCGAACCTCTGTGATTAGCACATCCCTCTAAATCTAAGACGTCCATGCCCTGATATTCTAATTCTTTTAATATATCTGTTTTACCTGTTCCAGTATTGCCGTATAGGACGACAAAATGTATATCTTTAACTATACTTGGTAAATTGTCATTTATATATTTTCTATATCCTTTATATCCATTATCAAGCTTAATGGCATTTATTCCAATGGATTTAAATAATGCAACTAGAGAACTACTTCTATATCCGCCTCTAGAACAGAAAAGTACAAGATTGTTATACTCTTTATCCAGTTTAGATACTTCTTCATAAATACTAGGTAATTTTTCAGACACAACTTTTACACCAATTTTCTTTGCTTTATCAATACTTTCGTTTTTATAAACTGTACCTATTAGTTCTCTCTCCTTATTGCTAAAGATAGGTATATTAATAGCTCTTGGTATGGTTGCAGACTCATATTCACTAGGACTTCGCAAATCTATTATTATATAATTTTCATCTATTCTATTTTTATCTATATCTTCATAATCAATTACTCTAAACATATAAAATTCCCTTCTATTATTAATATATATAAATACATTATATACTATTAACTTTATCTATAACAACATAAATCATATAAAAACTTCTGTAATACAAAAAGCAGATGACTTTTGCCATCTGCTTTTTGTATTATATATAGTTAAGATATTTTTTAGCTAAAGATACCTTCCATATATCAGGACCTTCTTCCACATAGTCCCATTCAAATTTACCATATCTTTTTTCTTCTAGATGATCGAATACATGAGAAGGATCAGTATCATTTACTAATATCATCTTTTCACCTACAGGAAGTGAATCAAAACTATTTATAACCATATTATTTATATGACTTTGCTCATGACCTCGAGTATCTAATTCCATAATAGACATACCAGAATCCCTCCTAATGGTTTTAAGTTATTATGCCCAAGAAAGAAAAAATATATTATTATAAAAAAGTTACAAAATCCTACTTCAATTGGGTATAATCATAATTGAATGGAGTAATTAATAAAAAAAGGAGTGGATTTTAATGAATTATAAGATGTTACATACCTGCATTAGGGTAATGGATTTAGAAAAATCTTTAAAGTTTTATAAAGAAGCTTTAGGACTAGTGGAAACTAGAAGAAGTGATTTTCCAGAAGATGAATTTACATTAGTTTTTTTAGCTGATGAAACAGGTAATCATGAAGTAGAATTAACATATAATTATAATCCAGAAAAACCTTATACAATAGGAGATGGATTTAGCCATATGGCATTTAGTGTAGAGGATTTAGAAGGATCTCGTGAAAGACATAAGGAAATGGGATATGAAGTGACAGAACTAATGGGACTTCCAGGAGAGAAGCCAAGATATTATTTTGTAACAGATCCAGACGGATATGATGTAGAAATCATAAGAGCTAAGAAATAAAAAATACTCCCTAAATTTTTTGAGGCCACTGAAAAACATTAGTTGCTTTTCTCGATTTTTAATCTAGATAATGAAATTAAAACGAACTAGGGATATTTTTTATCACTAGTTCGTTTTTCTTTAATAAAAGCTTATGATATTAAATTTAACTTACTTTATTAATGCAATTATTCTTTTTAAATTTACTGCAAATATTGTGAGTGCTCCTTGCAATTCCATGCCAATTAGACATGAAGATGATGCTATATCATATCCATGTCTATGCTTTAATTCGCTATTTTTAGCCTCTATTTTATACCGTTCTTTTACTCTCTCTTTAAAATACTCTGTTTCTTGAAAATTCATTTGCTCTTGATGAGTTACAGATTTTATAGATACAGAATATGATTTTGTTTTTGCACCTTCTTTATAGCATCCATCTTTATGCGAACAACATTTACACTTTTCTATGTCAAAATAATATGTATTGACTTGATTTCTTGCTCCCCCTTTTTTACCTTGGCGTGCTTTCCTTATTGCCATATGCCCTGCTTTACAGACATACATTCCAGCATCTTTATTATATTCAAACTTGTCCTCATTTTTCTATTGCCGTGGGCTACTGTAGGATTTAGCTTTGAAATTAATCTAAATTTTTCTTCCTTGGCATACTTTATATTATCTTTTTCTGAGTATGCGGTATCTCCTATTACTTCATTTACTTCAATACCATTTTTACGTGATTTTTCTACTAAATCTTTTAATTGTTTACCATCATGCTTTTCTCCAGATGTTATGGTGGCTGCAGTTATTATTCTTTCTCCTGTCAATGCTAAATGAGTTTTATATCCAAAAAGAAGTGTCTGCAGTTTTATGACCTACTTTTGCATCCTTGTCATTAGCATATTCTAGCATTTCTAAATCATCTTCAATTAATTCTTTTAATAAATTCATTTTCTCTTTTACTTTAGGGTATTGCGATATTATTTCATTGTTTTCAACAACAGATATTAGTTTTTTACAATATTGTATTTCATCTTCTAGAATACCGCTATTTACTTTTGGAGGAAATTCTTTTTTTATTGAGTCATCTATTTCATAGACTGATTTTCTTAATTTCTTAGAGTATTCAAGAAGGATTTCTCTTTGCGATTTTTGGTTATATCTTGCTTTAGTATGAGTGGAGTCCACAATGATTGAATTGCTTTTTATTATACCTTCTTCTAATGCTATTTCTACAGTTTTTCCAATGAGTAAATCGAGTAAATTAATATCTTTTAATCTTTGTTTTCTAAACTTTGTTAAAGAACTTGGATTAATAACGTCTTCTTCTGGTGCCATATTAAGGAAATACTTAAATGACATATCATATCTTGAACGTTCTACGACATCTATATCTGATAAATCATAAATTACTTTTAGAAGAAGGTATTTGAACATTCTTAAAGGATCAATTGCACCTCTTCCATTATCAGGAGAATATTTTGTGATTAATTCATCATAAACAAATGAAAAATCAATCATTTCATTTATCTTTCTAAGGATATTATCTTTTGGAATAATCAAATTGTATATTTCACTATATGTACTTAAAATCATTTCCATTTGTTTTTTTAGCATTAGAATCACCTTCATCAATTAGAATGTATTTATATATATATTCTACAACAAAAAAAGCATAACTCCTACAACTATTATTGTATTTGTTATGCCTTTAATTCTATTTTACTAGTACTTTTTCAGTGGCCTCAAATTTTTTAGGGGGTATTTTTTTGGGCAAATGTCACATAATCGTAATTTGTAATCCTTGTCCAATTATAATATAATTTAGTAAAGTAACATAATTTTACTAGATTGGAGAGGATTGGAGATGAAGAGAAATATATCTAAACTTGTGGCAATAGGTGCTACTGTTTTAACTATTAGTTTAAATAGTATATCAATTGAAGCCAAAACTGCCAGTACAGGTATGCAGTTTGTAACTAAGTATAATACTAATGAAATCATCCTTATAAATAATAAGCCCATAGAAATACCTATATATGCACAAGAAAAAACAGAAGAGTTTAGAGGAGTGTGGGTATCTACTGTATATAACCTGGATTTCTCAAAGAATGGATTAAATGAGGAAGCTTATAAGGCAGAATTTAGACAGCTTTTAAATAATCTAGAAGGATTAAATATGAATTCAGTTATATTTCAAGTAAGGCCTAAATTAGATGCATTTTATAAATCTGAAATGAACCCATGGTCAGAGTTTTTAACAGGCAAACAAGGCTTAGATCCTGGCTGGGACCCTTTAGAGTGGATGGTAGAGGAAACTCATAAAAGAGGAATGGAGTTCCATGCTTGGTTTAATCCATATAGAGTGACAGTAGGAAGTGAAACATTATCAGATTTAGCACCGAATAACTGGGCAAGACAAAACCCTCAATATACTTATGAATTTGGTGGTAAACTTCAGCTAAACCCAGGAGAGCCAGAGGTAATTAAATATATTACCAATAGTATAATGGAAGTAGTAGAAAATTACGATATAGATGCAGTACATTTTGATGATTATTTCTATCCTTTTAAATCAGGGGATGGATGGTATTCTAAAGAAGAGGAGACTACATTTAAAAAGTATGGCAGTGGATTTAGTAGTAGAGACGATTGGAGAAGAAATAATGTAGATACATTAATAGAAAATCTTCACAACTCCATCGGCTCTTATAATAAGAATAATAATAAAAATGTGCAGTTGGGAATTAGTCCCTTTGGAATATGGGGACATAAGGAAATTCATCCTGAAGGATCTAAAGAAGGAGTAGGCTCTTTAACACCAAGAACTTCTAGAGCTTCTTATGATGACCAATTTGCAGATACGAGAAAATGGGTAAAAAATAATTGGATAGATTATATAGCGCCACAAATATATTGGAGCTTTGATGAAAAAGCAGCACCATATGGAGAGTTAGTTAATTGGTGGTCAGATGTTGTAAGAGATACAGATGTTAATTTATACATTGGACATGCCAATTATAGACAAGCAGATCCAAATAATAAAAATTTAAGCTGGATGAATCCCTACGAAATTTCAAATCAACTTAAATTCAATAGTTTATGTGAAGAGGTAAAAGGAAGTATATTTTTTAGATATAAGTCTTTAATTGAAAATAGTAATAATCCAGTGGTAAATAACCAGTTTATAAACATACTTAAGACAGAGCACTTTACTAGTAAAGCTAACTTACCTTCTAAAATAGCAGTTGCTGAAAAGAAAGTAGAGAGTCCTTTATCTTTAGAGAAGGTTAAAACTAGTTATGGAAATATGCTAATTTGGGAAGATGAACCAAGTAATGATTCAATCTCTTACTTAGTATATCGTAGTGAAGTAGGGAAAAATGGAAATGAGTTGGAGAGTTTAGTTGTAGAAAAGGTGAATAGAGAGAACAATAATACATTTGTTTTTACAGATAAATCAGCAGATTTATCTAAAAATTATATTTATAGAGTGACAGCGTTAGATATGTCCAATAATGAAAGTGAACCAAGGGAAGAACAGTAAGAAAATGATTGGGGAAGTACAATTAGGTATTCAAGAGTAAATTTTATATTTTACCATAATAATCCCATAATTCTATGTTATAATTAATAAAAAGCAATTATTAATATATCAAGAATTATGGGATATTTAAATTTTTGCTTTTATTAATTAAAAGCGAAAGGGGAAAAATATGAACAAATTAAGAAGTAAAGGTAATAAGTATATAATACTTACAATTATTATGGCATTGGTTTTAGGTGTAACAGGTTGTACTAGTGGGGACAAAGAAATAGTTGCTAAAGTAAATGGTCAAGCTATAACAAAAGATGAATTATACGATGTAATGGTGGAGCAATATGGAGCACAAGCTGTGGAATACTTAATAAGTGAAAAGATAATTAAGTCAGAAATTGAAAAAGAAAATGTTAAAATTGATGATGCAGAAGTAGAAGCCGAAGTTAATAAAGTAAAAGAATATTATGGTAGTGAGGAATCATTTAACCAAGCTATGGGTGAATATGGTTTTAATATTGAAGATATAAAAAATGATATAATTATGAATATGCAAATTAAAAAACTTGTAGAATCTAAAGTTACAATAACAGATGAAGAAATAAACAATTACTTTAAAGAAAATAAGGAAACCCTTAATCAAGAGGAACAAGTAAAAGCTAGTCATATATTAGTGGAAAAAGAAGAAGAAGCAAAGGAAGTTGAAGAAAAGATTTCTGCTGGTGAAGACTTTGCTAAACTTGCAAAGGAATACTCCATAGATGAGGGAACAAAAGAACAAGGTGGAGAACTGGGATATTTTGGTAAGGGGCAAATGGTAAAAGAATTTGAAGATTCAGTATTTGCCTTAAAAGTAGGGGAGATAAGCAAACCAGTTAAAAGCAAATTTGGTTACCATATAATAAAATTAGAAGATAAAAAAGAAGCAAAAGAGGCAACTTTAGAAGGAAGCAAAGAAGAAATAAAAGATATTCTATTAGAAGAAAAATTACCACAAGTATATCAAGATTGGTATGGAGAAAAGTATGAGGAATATAATATAGAAAATTATCTAACAGAAAAAGGTAAATAATTAAAAACAAATCAAGCAATATCGCTATGTATAAGTAATAGTAAAAAGGGGCTGTTTCAAAATAAATAGTCCTTAATAAAAAAAGAGTTCAGAGAGCGGTTGCTCTTTGAACTCTTTTCTAGTATGCTTTATCTGCGATGAATATACATACTAAAGTTAATCATAGAGCAAAAATCAAAAAAATGCAACTAACTTTTAGTTTTGATTTGACTAATAATTTTGATATGGATGATGAGGTTTTCCTGGTGCACAATATTATTGAGGAGATGAATTTAAAGTTTTTAGATAGTGCCTACTCTAATAAAGGTAGAAAACCAGCTGTAGAATCAAAAACCATGTTGAAAATTCTAGTTTTTGCATACATAAATAGAAAATATTCAGCTAGAGATATTGAAGATGCCTGTAAATATGATATTCGATTCAGATGGCTTTTAGATAATGGAAAATCCCCTGATCATGTAACCATCAATAGATTTAGGAATAAGATATATCCTTTCATGGATGAAATATTACATCAACTAGTAAACTTACTAGTAGAACAAGGAGAAATGGATTTAAAAAGTGTATACATAGACGGAACGAAAATAGAAGCAAATGCCAATAGATACACATTTGTATGGAAAAAATCTATACTTAAATATCAAGAGAAACTAATACAGAAAATACTAGAATATTTCAGAATTAATGAAAATTTATCTAGTGAGGATTGTAAAAAGCTTGTTCTACTTGAATTCAATAACATAAGAAATATTTGCAAATCAAGAAATATAGTATTTGCTTATGGTAAAGGGAAGCGAAAATTAGAAGAACAAAAGAAATATGAAATGTTGGAAGAGTGGCTTGATAAGCTAAATATATATGAAAAACATTTGAATATACTTGATGAAAGAAACAGCTATTCAAAAACAGATAAAGATGCAACTTTCATGAGATTAAAAGATGACCATATGAAAAATGGTCAGTTAAAACCTGCTTACAATATTCAATGTGCAACGAATGGCGGGTATATTGTAGATATAGAGGGATTTAGTAATCCTACAGATGTGAGAACCTTAGTTCCTTTTATGGATAAACTTCTAAAAAATATGATACAAAAATAAATAGAGTTGTAGCAGACTCAGGCTATGAAAGTGAGGAAAATTATCTTTATCTAAGAAAAAGAAAATAAAACCTTTCATAAAACCCTTAAATTATGAAGTAAAAAGACAAGAAAATATAGAAATGACATATCAAGAAAAGAGAATATGATTTACTATAAAGTAGAAGATTACTATATTTGTCATAATAATAAAAAGCTTAAATTCGAAAAGAGAATATATAGAAAAAATAAATATGGATTTAAAAGTGAGTCTAAGGTTTATCTATGCAATGACTGTCTAAATTGTATATATTCTAGTGATTGCATCAATATGAAAAACAAAACTGGATTGAAACGCATATATGTTTCTGAAGGATTTGAAGAATTAAGAAAAGAATCAGAAAAAATATAATGACAGAAGAAGGAATTACAGAAAGACTTAATCGTTCAATTCAGTCAGAAGGAGTATTTTCATATATAAAATCAGGAATGCAATATTTAAGATTTAAACATAGAGGTATGGAAAAAGTTATTTCAGAAATAAAGTTACTAAGTGTCGCAATAAATATAAGAAAACTAAGTAGTAAAATAAAGGCAGACAAATTAGGTTTTATCCGATATAAAGAAGTGATTTAGAAATAGAAAAAACGCCATAAGTAAAATGAGGTTTAGAAAAATCTAAGCTTTATTTCCTGTACCCTAAATTAATTTAGAGAGAGTATATTTAATATTTATAGGGACTGATATAACTTAGTTGTCAACTTTGATATAGAAAAAGAGGCGTTTCATAACTGATTTATCAGTTATGAAACAGCCCCTTTTTGATTGAATAATTTCAAAAAAACTTAAATTTATAAAACTTTTTTAAAGCCTTATACGTCTATATAGTGTAAGGCTTAAGCTTATGACAAGAGAAAGGAGAATTTCCCGGGATGGCTGAAGATAGTATAGATGAACAAATTGCAAACTATGTAATTAAAAATAAAGAAAGTCACTATAGATTGGTCTATACTTATGTAAGGAATGTTGAGGATGCTTTAGATATTATACAAGAGTCTATATATAAGGCTTTTTTATTTAAAGATTCCCTAAAAAATATTGATTACATAAAGACTTGGTATTATAGAATTCTGGTAAATACTTCACTAGATTTTTTACGTAAAAGAAAGAGATTAGTTGTAGTAGATGATGAGACTTTATCTGGATTTGATTTAGGCGAAGAAGATATGTATGAAGATATTGATCTGAGTACTGCAATTAAAGAGTTACCTGAAGATTATCGTATTATTATAATCCTAAGATATTTTGAAGACTTAAAAATAGGAGAAATTGCTGAGATTTTAAATCTAAATTTAAATACAGTTAAAACTCGATTATATAAGGGACTTGAAAAATTACGAATAAAAATAAATGATGAAGACCAGGAGGAGTAGTATGAATAATAAGCTCGAAGAATCAAAAAAAGAATATATGAATATATCAATTCCAGATGAACTAGAATTTGTAGTTAAAAGGTCAATTAAAGAGGGGAGAAAAAATAATATGAAAAAAGATAATAAATATAGAATATTAAAAACCACAGCAGCATCAGTAGCTGCGGCTGCATTATTAATAACAGCCGGAGTCAACACTAGCCCAGCCCTTGCAGAGAATTTATCTGAAATACCAATATTTGGTGGCATAGTCAAAGTGTTGACATTTAGGGAGTATAAAATAGATAAAGATAAATTTGATGCTAATATTAAGGTTCCCAAAATAGAAGGTTTAGAAAGCGATGAATTACAAAATAGCCTAAACGAAAAATATATCAAAGAAAATAAAGAACTATATGAAGCTTTTATATCAGAAATGGAAGAACTTCAGTCAAAAAATAGTGGAAATATAAGTATTAGTACGGACTATGATGTAAAAACTGATAATGATAATATATTGTCCATAGGACGTTATATTGTAAGTACTGCAGGATCTTCAGATCAAAAAATTAAGTATGATACTATTGATAAGAAAAATCAAATATTAATTACATTACCAAGTTTATTTAAGAATGAAAGCTATACAGAAGCCATAAGCGAAAATATAAAGGAACAAATGAGAGCACAAATGAAGGCAGACGAGAATAAAGTTTACTGGATTGATGATTTTGCTATGGACAGTGAATCAGAGTTTAAAGATATATCAAAGGAACAAAGTTTCTATATAGACCATGAAGGTAAATTAATAATTTCATTTGATAAATATGAAATTGCCCCTGGATATATGGGAACTCAGGAATTTACCATACCAACAGAAGTAATAAAAGATATCTTAGTAAGTAATGAATATATTAAATAATGAAATAAAATCTTTAATTTAGACAAGATTAATATGAAAAAGGATCATAAGTTTATATATAAACTTATGATCCTTTTTATGTATTAATATTCCATTAATCCTAGATATAAGACCTTGACACTCTAGGTTTACTACTTTATTATATATACTAAAGTGATAAAGAAAGAGGGTAAACATATGGCAAATAAAAAACCAACTAGAGAAGAGGCTTTAGAGTTATTTAAAAAATATAATAAATCAGATAGTCTTTTACGTCATGCACTTTCAGTTGAGGCGACAATGAAACATTTTGCAGAACTTTTCAATGAGGAAGATGTAGACAAATGGTCAATAATAGGTCTTATGCATGATTTAGATTATGAGATGTATCCTAATGAACATTGTATAAAGGTTCAAGAAATTCTTAGGGAAGAATCATATCCAGAGAATTATATAAGAGCAATTGCCAGTCATGGTTACGAAATATGTGTAGATATAGAACCTGTAGAAAAAATGGAGAAGGTACTATATGCTATTGATGAATTAACAGGACTTATAACAGCAGTAGCTCTTCTTCGTCCAAGTAGATCTATTCTTGATCTAGAGCCAAAATCAGTGAAGAAAAAGTGGAAGGATAAGGCTTTCGCAGCTGGGGTAGATAGATCTATTATAGAGAAGGGCATAGAAATGTTAGGAATGGAAAGAGATGAAGTAATTAAAGAAACAATACTTGCCATGAGAAAAGTGGCTAGTGAAATAGATTTACAGGGAAATCTATAGAAGTTAAGGATGAAAATTTACCGAATCTTTATGATATAATTAGGGTAATAAATATTAAATGACAATATATAAGGAGAGATATTATGATAAAGAGTTTAAAAAATAAAAGCCCTAAAATCCATGAAGAAGCATTTATTGCTGAAACTGCCGATGTTCTAGGAGATGTAACTATAGGTGAAGGTACTAGTATATGGTATGGGGCAGTGGCACGTGGAGATATGAATACTATTGTAATTGGAAAATATAGTAATGTTCAAGATAACTCTAGTTTACATGTAGATTCTAATGAACCTTTAAAAATAGGGGATTACACTACTGTAGGACATAATGCAGTTGTCCATGGATGTACCATAGGTAACAATTGTTTGATAGGAATGGGTGCTATAATTCTTAATAATGCGATTATAGGAGATAATTGTATTATAGGAGCAGGGGCGTTAATTACAGAAGGAGCAGTAATACCACCTAATTCTTTAGTATTAGGTGCTCCTGGAAAGGTCAAAAGAGAATTGACAGAAGATGATATTAAGTCCATAAAAGATAATGCAGTTAGATATGAAAAGCTATGGAAAGAGCAACATATATAATGATTTTCCACTATAGATGAAGTCTACTAAATTTAAAGTAGCAATCTATATTTATGATAAAAACATATTAGAAGATAGAATTATCTTTTCTAATTCTGGGACTAATGAGTCAATATATTATAATTTCCTCAGATGATTAAAGTTCTATGGTTTATTTAGAGTGAATAATATATGTTAAAAGAATATTTTAATGGATATATTAGTAAATCAAGGAGGGATATTATGTTAACCAATCCGGTGCTATTATCAGTATTAGTCATGGCTGTATTATGTTTATTAAGAGTAAATGTATTAATCGCACTTATTGTATCAGCAATGGCAGGTGGTGTATTATCTGGTATGTCAGTAGGCGATTCCATTGCTACCTTAATTAGTGGAATGGGTGGGAGTGCAGAAACTGCATTGTCATATATACTACTTGGTGCATTAGCAGTAGCAATTGGCAAGACGGGAGTTGCAGACATACTAGCTAGAAAAATAGGAAGGATAATAGATGGTAGAAGAAGGCTATTTGTATTATTAATAGCTGTTGTGGCTTGCTTTTCCCAAAACTTAATTCCAGTCCACATAGCTTTTATTCCAATATTAATACCTCCTTTAATCCCTGTTATGAACAAATTTAAGATTGATAGAAGAGGTGTAGCAGCAGCACTAACATTTGGACTTAAGGCTCCTTATATAATATTACCAGTAGGATTTGGACTCCTTTTTCATAACATAATAAGAGAAGCTTTGATAGATAATGGAGTCCTTGTAGAAAGAAATATGATTTGGAAATCAATGTTGCTTCCAGGTATAGGAATGATAGTAGGATTATTTATAGCTGTGTTAATAAGCTATAAAAAACCAAGGGAATATAAAGAACTTGAATCACAGGAATCGAATACTAAAGACATAGAAGAACAAGGAATGACAAGAGAGCACTGGGCTGCATTAGTAGGAGCTGTAGCAGCATTTGCAATTCAAATTATAACAAAATCCCTTCCCTTGGGGGCTATATCAGGATTAGCATTGATGATGATGCTAGGTGGATTTAAATGGAAAGAGCTTGATGATATGATAAATGGTGGTATTGGATTAATGGGATTTATTGCTTTTGTAATGTTAGTTGCTTCAGGTTATGGTGCAGTTATTAGAGAAACAGGCGGAGTAGAATCTTTAGTAAAGGCAGCGGCAGGTATGATGGGAGGAAGTAAAGCAATAGCAGCATTTACAATGCTATTAATAGGATTAATTATTACTTTAGGCATTGGTACATCTTTTGGAACAGTCCCAATAATTGCAACAATATTTGTACCTCTATGTACAGCATTAGGCTTTAGTCCTGCTGCAACAATTTGTTTAGTAGGTACAGCAGGGGCATTGGGAGACGCAGGTTCCCCTGCATCAGACAGTACACTGGGACCTACTGCTGGCCTTAATGTAGATGGTCAGCATGATCATATTTGGGATACTTGTGTACCTACATTTCTCCATTATAATATTCCATTATTAATATTTGGAACAATAGCGGCAGTATTACTTTAATAAAATGATAAATTAAAATAAATAGATAAAGGGCTTAAGCCCTTTATCTATTTCATAGCTTTCTTAGCAAATTCAGTAGTTACTATTTTATTATAATCTGCTCTTTGATCCAGTTCTCCAGCCAGTTCCATAATATTCATCATATGGTCTAATCCTTCTTCTGTAATGATTAAATCTGGTTTCCAAGAGTCTTGATCTCTATATCTTTCTATTAGAGAGATTAAAACATCTTTATCTGTATCTGGAAATTGTGGCATTACTGCATCTGCAATTTCCTCACTATTATGTTCTTGAACCCAAACCATGCCTTTATAAATTGCATTTGTAAATTTTTGGATTATATCAGGGTTCTTTTCAATATATTCTTTAGTTGCTGAGTAACAAGTATATGGTAAATATCCGCCTTCTTCACCTATGGAAGCCACTACATAGCCTTTGCCTTCTTTTTCTAATGTGGCTGCAACAGGCTCAAATAATGCTACATAATCACCTTCACCAGCAACAAATGCTCCAGCCATTACGTCAAATTGTATGTCTGTTCTTACATCAACATCTCTACCTATTTCTAGGCCATGATTTTTAATTACATACTCTAAAGTCATTTCAGGCATACCGCCTTTTCTGCCTCCTATGACAGTTTTACCTTTAAGTTTATCAAAGGTGAAGTTATCATCCTTTTCTCTACCTACTAAAAAGGAACCATCTCTCTGAGTTAATTGTGCAAAGTTAATTACATAATTATCTCTTCCTTGGTTGTAAACATATACAGATGCTTCAGGACCCATAAATCCAATTTCAGCCTCATCACTCAATAATGAAGTCATAACTTTATCCGCACCTTTACCATTGAGCAGCTCAATTTTTAGTCCTTCTTCCTCAAAGAACCCTTGATTAATAGCTACATATTGTGGTGTATAAAATAGGGAGTGAGTAACTTCAACTAGCCTAATGGTTTGTAGCTCAGAATTCTTTTGACAACCAACTAAACCAAATGATAGTACTACCATTAGGATTAATACAAACGAAATTTTTCTTAAAAGCTTTGACATCTTATCACTCCTAACATAAAATAGGTATACGAAAATCTTATTTAATGCTATAATATTCTAAAACAAACTAAAGGTTACTAAATTACTTATCAGGCAAGGAGTGATTAAATGAACATAGCAAATATGATAACAATTTTAAGAATACTACTAATTCCAGTCTATCTATACTTTTTTTATTCTAGTTTAAGAAACAATATTTTATTGGCAGGAATTATATTTATTATTGCAGGAATATCTGATGTTTTAGACGGATATATAGCAAGAAAATATAATATGACATCTAGACTCGGGATAGTTCTAGATCCTATTGCAGATAAATTGATGATGTTTACTATTCTTATTAGTTTTACTACTAAAGGAATTATATCTGTTTGGATACTAATTGCCCTAGGAATAAAGGAAATAGCCATGATATCAGGTGGAGCCATATTATATCTATTTAAGGGGAAACAAGTAATGCCCTCAAATAAATATGGAAAGGTAGCAACCCTATCGTTTTATGCTGCAACCTTATCTATTGTATTTAAATTACCTGAGTTATTATCTACAAGCTTATTTTTCTTAACAGTAGCCTTGAATATTATAGCCTTTATAAATTATTTTATAATTTATATAAAAATGGGACATAATAGGTTGAATGATATGGTTGACAAATAAATCTTATATATATATAATTAAATCAATAATTTTATATTTTGCTTTGATAAAGAGGAGTAAGTAAATATCCTTTACAGAGAGAGGATTCTAGGCTGAAAAATCCTAAGTTAAATATTTACTGAAGGTAGCTTTTGAGCATTCAAACTGAAATAAAGTAAGTTTGAAGGGTTTTAACCCTTATATGATGTGAGAGCCATAGTTTTTATGGAATTAAGGTGGTACCGCGAATTACCCTTCGTCCTTAGAGTGTTAAGGATGAAGGGATTTTTTATGACCTAACACAGCGAACGACAGTCAGCTGATGTAGGTCAAACGCAACGAGAACCAAATCTATACGAGCATAGCGAGTAAATAGATTTGAGTTTCGAAACTGCGTAATTTGTAAGTAACATCTGATGAAGGATAAACTCCTTCTTCTGTTACTAAATAATAGAAATATATTAGCTGCATAGTCTTTACTGACTATGAAATTATTATAATAAGGAGTGATATTATGTTAGAAAATTTACCAAAGACTTATAATCCAAAGGACTTTGAAGATAGACTCTATAAATATTGGAATGATAATGGACATTTTACAGCTCATGTGGATAAAACTAAGAAACCCTTTACAATAATGATGCCACCACCAAATGTAACGGGAAGTCTTCATATGGGTCATGCACTTAACAATACTATCCAAGATATTTTAACTAGATGGAAGAGGATGGAAGGGTATTCAGCACTATGGTTACCAGGTACAGATCATGCCAGTATATCAACTGAAGCAAAAGTAGTAGAAAAGATAAAAAAAGAAGGTAGATCTAAGGAAGAATTAGGTCGTGAAGGTTTTCTAGAAGAAGCTTGGGATTGGACTCATAAATATGGAAATACAATTAAAAACCAACTTAAAAAACTTGGAGTTTCCTGTGACTGGAGTAGAGATAGATTTACTCTAGATGAAGGATTAAGTAAGGCTGTAGAAGAAGTTTTTATTAGATTATATGAGAAGGGTCTAATATATAGGGGAGATAGGATAATTAACTGGTGTCCAAGTTGTAGAACTGCCATATCAGATGCAGAAGTAGAACACGAAGATTCCAATGGAAGCATATGGCATATTAAATATCCTATTAAAGATGGTGATGGATTTATAGTTATAGCGACTACTAGACCAGAAACCATGCTAGGAGACTTAGCCATAGCTGTAAATCCAGAGGATGAAAGATATAAAGACCTTGTGGGAAAAACAGTAATTCTTCCACTTATGAATAGAGAGATTCCTATTATAGCAGATGACTATGTAGAAATGGAATTTGGTACAGGAGCAGTTAAAATAACTCCATCCCATGACCCTAATGACTTTGAAGTAGGAGAAAGACACAATCTTGGTCAATATGTAATAATGAATGAAGATGGAACTATTAGCTCTAAAGGTGGAGTATACCAAGGTTTAGAAAGATATGAAGCAAGAAAGAAAATAATTGAAGACTTAGATAGGGAAGGCTATTTAGTAGAAATTAAAGATCATCAAAATGCAGTAGGACATTGTGAAAGATGTACTACCATAGTAGAGCCTCTTATTTCAAAGCAATGGTTTGTAAAAATGGAATCCCTAGCTAAACCGGCATTAGAAGCATATAAAAATGGAGAATTAAATTTCATACCTGAAAGATTTGGTAAGGTTTATGTGAATTGGTTAGAGGGTATAAAAGACTGGTGTATTTCTAGACAATTATGGTGGGGTCATAGACTTCCAGTATATTACTGTGAAGATTGTGATGAAATCATGGTATCTAGAACAAAACCAGACAAATGTAGTAAATGTAATAGTATAAATTTACATCAAGATACTGATACATTAGATACTTGGTTTTCATCTGCTTTATGGCCTTTTTCCACTTTAGGATGGCCTGATAAAACAGAGGATTTAAGCTATTTCTTCCCAACGGATGTATTAGTTACTGGATATGATATTATATTTTTCTGGGTAGTTAGGATGGTATTTTCAAGTATAGAGCAAATGGGAGAAATGCCATTTAAAGACGTATTTTTTACAGGACTTGTTCGTGACTCACAAGGAAGAAAGATGAGTAAGTCTCTAGGAAATGGTATAGATCCATTGGAAATAATAGATGAATACGGTGCAGATGCTCTTAGATTTACTTTAGTTACGGGAAATTCCCCAGGAAATGATATGAGATTCTATGTGGAAAGAGTAGAATCCAATAGAAATTTTGCTAATAAATTGTGGAATGCTACTAGATTTGTTTTAATGAATCTTGAAGAGGACATTGCTAAAGAAGAGCTTACTTTAGATAATTTAGAGGAAGAAGATAAATGGATTTTATCTAAATTAAATACTTTAGCTAAAGAAGCAACAGAAAATCTAGATAAATATGAAATAGGTATGGCAGCTGAAAAGGTATATAATTTCATATGGGATGAATACTGTGACTGGTATATCGAAATGGTTAAATCCAGATTATATGGAGAGAACAAGGAAAGTAAAGAAACAGCAGAAAAAGTTTTATTATTTGTTTTAAAAGATATACTGAAATTGCTTCATCCATTTATGCCATTTATTACTGAAGAGATTTGGCAACACTTACCAGGAGGAGATACTCCTTTAATATTGAGCAACTGGCCAGTATATAAAGAAGAGTTCAACTTCCCGGAATCAGAAGAAACAATTGAATTCATTAAATCAGGAATTAAGGGTATAAGAAATGCAAGGGCTGAAATGAATATCGTACCTTCTAGGAAATCTAAACAAATATTTGTGACCAAGGATGAGAGAATAAAAAATATAATCCATAATGGTAGAAGATATTTCCTAAATCTTGCTTCAAGTGATGAAATTGAAATAGTAGATAATAAGGAAGGTATAGGAGAAGATAATATTTCTGTAGTATTGGATAAATGTGAAGTGTTCTTACCTTTAAAGGATTTAATTGATTTTGAGAAGGAAATCGAAAGATTAGAAAAGGAAAAAGAAAAACTTGAAGATGAGATAAAAAGAGTAGTAGGTAAATTATCTAATGAAGGATTTGTTAAAAAAGCTCCTGAAAAAGTAGTAAATGAGGAGAAAGAAAAACAAAGAAAATATGAAGAAATGCTTGAAAATGTAATAGAAAGACTTGAAAGCATAAAATCTAATAAATAAACTGGAGGATAAAATGAAATATCAAGAGGCTTTAGAATATATAAATGATAAAGATAAATATGGCTCAAGACTTGGACTTGATTCAATAGGAAAGCTTATGAGTCTCTTAGGGAACCCTCAAGAAGGACTAAAGTATATTCATATAGGTGGAACCAATGGAAAAGGTTCCACCTCATCTTACATGGCTCATTGTCTAGAAGCAGGTGAATATAAGGTTGGGTTATTTACTTCACCATATATAGAAAGATTTAATGAGCGTATTCAGATAAATGGACAAGATATACCAGATGATACTTTAGGAAGAATAACTGGTCTTATCAAAGAAAAGGCTAATATTATGGTACAAGAAGGATATGAGCATCCTACTACTTTTGAAATAGTTACTGCCATAGGTTTTATGTATTTTAAAGAGGAAAATGTGGATTATGTAATTCTAGAAGTGGGATTAGGTGGTAGATATGATTCTACTAATATTATTTCATCACCTTTAGCCTCAATAATTACTACCTTAGATTATGATCATATTGATGTTTTAGGAGACACACTGGATAAAATTGCTTATCAAAAAGCAGGAATTATAAAGGAAAATAGTATGGTAGTATCTTATCCTCAAGAGGCAGAAGCATTAGAGGTTATAAAGAAAGCAGCAGAAGAAAAAGAATCTGATTTCTATTTATGCCCTATGGAAAATATTGTGGTTAAAGAAGTAAATGGTTCTGGTAGCACCTTCGACTTCTATTATAAGAATATAGAATTAAAAGATATTAAAATATCTATGCTAGGTGAGTATCAAGTTTACAATGCTACATTGGCTTTGACTACTATATTGATTTTAAAGGAAAAAGGATTAGTCCATATTACAGAGGAACAAATTAGAGAAGGGCTAAAGAAAACAAAGTGGCCAGGAAGATTAGAAGTTATAAGAAAGAACCCAACTTTCTTAATAGATGGAGCACATAATGTACAAGGAATTAGTCAGTTGAAAAAAGCTCTTAGTCTATTTAACTATAATAAATTAATTCTTGGATTGGGGATATTAAAAGATAAAGATTCATCTCATATGGTTGAGTTATTGGCACCTTTAGCAGATGAGATTGTAGTTACAGAAGTAAATATGCCTAGGAAATTAGATGCTGAAGATTTGGCTAAGGAAATATCTAAATACAATCAAAATGTTGTTGTAGAAAAAGATATAAAAAAGGCTATAGAAAAAGCTTTAGAGCTAGCTAAGGAAGATGATATGATAGTATTTGGCGGTTCTTTGTATTTAATAGGAGAAGTAAGAACTTTAGCAAAACTACTGTAGACTTTCTACAGTAGTTTTTTTATAGCGAATAGGGAGATTTTACTTTTTATCTTTTCTAATTTAGAACTTGCTATGACCTTCATAAGTTTCAAAAAAGGCTTCTTCTAATGTTTATTTAGAAGCCTTTTTATATTTCACCAATATATACTCACCTGCATAAATTACATATACAGGGAGGTGATATATTGAATGAGGATAGAATACTAGTGGCCAACACTGGTGATGATAGCTTAACTTTAAAAGATTTTAAAGATGATTCTAAATCTAAGACCATATTTTTATCTAAGCTTGTAGGAAAAGAAATAGATAATGACATCTTAGAAAATAGCAAACTAGGGCCCTACGATATGATTAAGGGAGAAGAAAAAAATATATATATTACAAATTCCTATGATAACTCTGTTATGAAAATAGATATGGGAAGTGAGAAGCTGCTGGGATTCATTAAAATAGGTAAAAATCCTACCTCTATTAAAAGTTTTAAAGGTAAAATCTATATAGCAAACAGTGATTCTAACTCCATATCTGTAGTTGATGAAAAGACATTTTCATTAATAGAAGATATATCTGTAGGGGAAAGACCTACAGATATTCAAATTGATGAAATTGGTTTAAAAGTATTTATTGCCAATGGAAATTGCTATACAATAAATATTTTAGACTTAAATAGTGAAAAGATCTCGTCCATAACCTTAACTAAACAACCTATTAAAATGATAATAGAGAATACTAGGCTATTTATTCTTTCATATAAAGGTAATGGTATGAATAACTATAGTAATTTATCAGAAATAGAAATCAAAGATCACAAGACAAAAGTAAGTATAGACTTAAAAGGCATATATGCCAACTTTGTAAAAATAAAAGGCAGGGATTTATTCTATCTTTCAAATGTAGAAGATGGATATATTTATAGAATATTAATAGATAAAGAAATAAGTATCTCAAAAATTTACTTAGGTGGTATGCCTAATAGTATTAAATGGAATGGAAAGGCAAATCTTTATATAACCAATATATTAAATAATGAATTAAATATATTTCAAGAATCAAATAGCTTAAATATAAAAAACATTAGAGTGGGAAAAGAACCGAATGGAATTCTCCTACTCTAATGGAGTGGTTTGTTCATCTGTAAGTATATTGATTATACTCTGATAAATAGCCTCTGGATTCTTCTTCCATTTATCACAAATTAAATCTACCTGTTTTTTTGTAGCTACATCTAAATAGATACTAAATAAAGTATCTTCGTTTTCAACTAGCTTTAAATTTACTACGTATAAGTTATTGTTTTTTTGAAAATAATCTGTAACCACTTGAGTTTCTATCTTCTTTTCTTTTTCTAATTTGTTAAATACCTTATTTAACTCCTCTTTAACTTGAACAGGGATTCTTTTTTCAAAATAAGATAAAGCTATTTCACCTTTTTCTAATAGTATATATACATCCCTAGAGTTTTTGTTTTCTATTTGTATAAAATTAGAATTAATTAATTCACTTAAGTATTGCTGTACTAAGAAAAAATTCATATAGTTTTTTTCTAATACAAATTCAGTTATTTCAGAATTTGTAAAATCTTTATCAGATAATTTTATTAAGTATAATAAAAGGAGTTTGTTCTGTGCTAATTCTTCAGTGTTTTCTATAAACAATTTTTAACACCTCTCTTCATGTATTACATGGTTATATTATAGCACAAAATAATAGAGAAGTGGAATTCCACTTCTCTATTTTTAATATTATTTTAAGCTAAACTATTTTCCAGCTAGTTGATTTTGAGCAGACTTAACTAATTGTTTAACCATATATCCGCCTACATATCCGTTTTGTCTAGAAGTCAAATTACCTTTATCCATTGAATCATAATTTGACATTCCTAATTCATTTGCTATTTCCAATTTCATTTGATTTAAGGCTGCTCTAGCTTCAGGAACAACTATTTTATTGTTATTAGCCATTTTTAAAACCTCCTTAATTCAACAACTTATTTTGTCGTTGTAATATTAATATAACCTTTTTGGACATATCTATACTGGTAATTAATTTTAAAATGTATATGAATAACCAATTTAGGGAATAATCATAATTTCATCTTATTTCAAGAGGATAAAATCTTAAGTAATATAAATCTTATTTATGAATAAATTATATATATAAGTATTGGAGGTGGAAAAATGAAAAACAGGTATTATAAGAATGATATTAATATTACTATTAGATTGTTAATAGTTTTGTGTGTAGCACTAATTTGTTTAGTTTATGTTACAATTAAGACTACAGAAAATATTGCTACAGTATTTGCTCCAACTAAAGAATTGCCAATATATAGTGTAGAAACACCAGATAAAAAGATTGCCATTAGTTTTGATGCAGCTTGGGGCGATGAATATACAAGTCATATATTGGACACACTAGATAAATATAAAGTAAAGAGTACATTTTTTCTAGTTGATTTCTGGGTTGAAAAGTATCCAGAGCATGTAAAGGAAATCGCAAAAAGAGGCCACGATGTTGAAAACCACTCAACAACGCATCCTAATATGAGTCAATTAAGTGCAGAAAAAATGGCAGAGGAATTAAATACAGTAGGAAAAAAGATAGAAGACTTGACAGGAAAAAAGCCAACACTATTTAGACCACCTTTTGGAGATTATAATGACTTAGTAATACAAACTGCAAGAAATAATGGATATTACACTATTCAATGGGATGTAGATTCTTTAGATTGGAAAGAATTTGGAGTCCAGCCAGTAGTGGATAGAGTAACTAGAAATGTAAGAAACGGTTCTATTGTGTTATTTCACAATAATGCAAAGTATATAAAAGAATATTTACCTTTAGTCATAGAGCGATTACAGGAAGATGGATATGAAATTGTTCCTATTTCTGAATTGATATATAAAGAAAACTTTATAATGGATAATACAGGAAGACAGATTTTACAAAAATAAAAAGTGATTAGGGGATGTAGATGGAAGAACAAAAGATAATAGTGATTGGAATAATGGAAGAACTAAAAGACAGAATAAGTTTCAAACTATTAAAAGAAATCTTAAACAAATTCCAATATAAAATTTTATACCAAAACAAGTCTGAGAATATAATTATATTAAATAAAGGAGATAGAAGTATTCTTTTAATAGATATAAAGGAAGACTTGATATATGCAATAAAGGATATGGATATTGAATTCAATATAGTTGTTCATACATTTCTAAACTCTAAAAGCTATGAAAATAAAAATCTTAAAAAAATATTTAATAAGTCGGAATATATAATTATAAATTGTGATGAAAAAAAATGGAATTATCTATTAGAGGAAAATCTTAAGTCAATAATTATAAGCTATGGATTTAATAATAAAGCAAGTATAAATATTTCTAGTTGTAATATTCACGACATAATAAATGCAAATTTATGTTTTCAGAGAGAAATAGTAACCATTGGAGGAAATATAATAGAGCCTTATGAATTGCCTATAAAAGCTAATTATATGAATAAACTAGATATATATAGCGTTATAGCGACTATTGCTACTAGTTTATTAATAGATGAAGATATACTTTTGCTAAAAGATTTTATGGAAGTTAATATAAATAAAATATTATGAGAAAAAATATTTAATAAAATTGAGTTTTTTTTAACAAAAAATTACAAAAAAGAAGGATTTTTTAGACTCTATGTCTAATAATAGATATATACAAATGATAAATTTGATATATCTATTATTTTTTATTTTTATTCATATTGTTTTACTTACTAGAATATATTAGATATAGATTTAAAAAACATAGGAATAGAGGGGGACATTAATAATGATTGATAAGACTGTAGAAACAAATATTGTGAGATTAGTTGGGAAAGTGGCAAGTGAAAGGACTTTTAGTCATGAAATGTACGGAGAAGGGTTTTATAATCTAGATATTGAAGTACCTAGATTGAGTGATTCTGTAGATATTCTTCCAATAACGGTTTCCGAAAGACTTATGGTAGATGTAGACTTATCTATTGGACAATATGTTATAATAGAAGGACAACTAAGGTCTTATAATAGATATATTGACAATAGTAATAGGCTAGTTTTAACTATATTTATTAAGGAAATCTATATACCAGAGGAAGAAGAATTAGAAGAAGCTCTAAGAAAACCTAATGAAATTTATTTAGATGGGTATATATGTAAGAAACCCATTTATAGGACGACTCCTTTTGGTAGAGAAATAACAGATGTTTTAATAGCAGTAAATAGATCATATAATAAATCCGACTATATACCATCTATTGCTTGGGGAAGAAATGCAAGATTCTGTGAGAAGATGTTAGTAGGTGATCATATTAAACTTTGGGGTAGAATTCAGAGTAGAGAGTATCAGAAGAAACTTTCCAATGGAGAAGTAGAAAAAAGAACTGCTTTCGAAGTATCGGTATCAAAATTAGAATATGTTGAAAACGATAACAATAGACTAGAACTATGTGAAGAAGAGGCTTAGTAGATAAACTGAAAGGATAAGATAATTTATGGATACAAAATTCATATTTAGTGCTATAATATTGATAATATTAGTAAGTCTTCAATATACGCTTAATCTTATATTAAGGGAAATCAGAGATATAAGAAAGATTCTATTAAGAAGTTCAAGCTATATTAACTTAGGAGAAAGGAGAGAATAATTTGGACAGCAGCAAGAGAGAGAGAACCCTTTATAGTAGAGAGAGTATAAGCACTAGAGTTAGAGAATTAGGAGAAATCATATCTAAGGAATACAATAATAAAAGTTTAATAGTGATATCATTACTTAGAGGTAGCTTTATTTTCGCTTCAGATTTAGTTAGAGAAATATCCATACCTGTTGAAGTTGAATTTATGACAACTGCAAGTTATGGACATGATGAGATATCATCAGGGAACGTAGAAATTGTACATGATATAAGAGCAGATATAGAGGGAAAAGATGTTTTAATTGTAGATGATATAATTGATTCTGGATATACACTAAAGAAAGTAAAGGAAACTTTAGGTCTAAAAAATCCAAACTCAGTAAAGATTTGTGTAATGTTAGATAAACCTAGTAGAAGGAAGGTAGATTTAGAACCAGATTTCGTAGGTTTTACTATACCAGATGTCTTTATAGTAGGATATGGACTTAATTACGGAGATCATTATAGAAATATCCCATATATATTTACTTTTGATTAAACAATTCACCTACGGAATTTACTCTGTAGGTGAATTATTATTTAAATATTTACCCTTTAGGAATAAAAGAAGGGGTTCTTCCTAATAATAAGCTTAGGAGGGATAAGTATGAAGAAGAAAAAAGAAAAAAAGAAAAAGATAGAAACTTTAGAGGACAAATTAAAGTATGAAATAGCAGAGGAATTAGGACTAATAGATAAAATAAATGATGTGGGCTGGGGAGGACTAACAGCTAAAGAATCAGGTAGAATAGGTGGATTAATCACTGTAAGAAAAAGAGAAATGAACAAAAATACTGAAGAAAAGAAAGAGTAAATAACAAAAAAAGGGGGATGAAAATGGATATTTACAATAGGTTTGCTAATATCTATGATGAATTAATGATGGATTTTAATTATGAAGATTGGTTTAATTACATAGAACAAATATTTAAAAAGTATAATAAAGAACCAAAACAAATTCTTGAAATGGCCTGTGGAACAGGTAACCTCTCATATTATCTTGCAAAACAGGGATATAGATTAACTTGTTTTGATTTATCTTCAGATATGCTATCTAAGGCTTACGAAAAGCTTAGAAAATTTAAGAATGTAAAATTAATAAACCAAAATATGATTAATTTTAATTTAAAAGAGTCTTTTGATTCCATTATATCCATATGTGATAGCATAAATTATATAACGGAAAAGGAAGATTTATTTAAAACTTTTAAAAATGTATGGAATCATTTAGAAGATGATGGTATATTTATATTTGATATTAATTCCCATTATAAATTAAAGCATATAATAGGGAATAATACATTTATAGAAGATAAGGAAGAGGTATTCTATTCTTGGCAAAACTATTATGATGATAATGAAGATATATGTGAGTTTTATTTAACCTTTTTCTACAGTGAAGACGGAGAAAATTTTGAAAGATTTGATGAGGAGCATAGAGAGAAGGCTTATGAAGAAGATGAAATAAGAGAATTACTTAAAGAAGCTGGATTTAGGATTATAGATTCATTTGAAGCGTTTGGATTTGAAAAAACAAAAGATGAAACTGAAAGAATAAACTTTGTTGCTATAAAATAATTATAGATATTCAGGAGGATTGGAATGAAAGATTATTTAATAAGAGGCATAGATAAAAAAGGAAATATAAGAATATTTGTGGCAGCTACAACAAACATGGTCGAGGATGCAAGGGTTGCTCATAATACATCTCCCACGGCTACAGCAGCCTTAGGAAGATCCTTAACTGCAGGTGCTATGATGGGAATGATGATGAAAAATGAACAGGATAGACTTACTTTAAAGATAGCTGGAGATGGGCCACTAGGAACAATTATGATAGTAGCTAATAATCAAGGTAGAATTAAGGGATATGTGGATAATCCATATGCCGATGTTCCTACTAGAGAAACTGATGGTAAATTAGATGTAGGTAAACTTGTAGGACATAATGGTACAATTACTACTATTATGGACTTAGGTCTTAAGGATCCCTATATAGGACAAGCAAATCTAGTGTCTGGTGAAATAGCAGAAGACATAGCAACCTATTATGTAATATCAGAGCAACAACCTTCAGCAGTAGGTCTAGGAGTATTAATAGATAAAGATATTTCAGTAAAAGCTGCAGGTGGATATATAATACAATTATTACCTAATGTACCTGATGAAGATATAGCTAAAATAGAAGAAACCTTAAGTAAAATGGAACCAGTATCAACTCTAATAGATAAAGGTCTATCACCAGAAGATATTATGCATGAATTACTGTCAGGATTCCATATGGAAGTATTAGATAAAGTAGAAATAAAATACTCCTGTGACTGTTCAAGAGAAAGACTTGAAAGAGTTCTACTTAGCATAGGAAAAGATGAAATTAGAGCCATAATAGATGAAGATGGAGAGGCAGAAATGGTATGCCATTTTTGCAACACAAAATATTATTTCTCAAAAGAGGAATTAGAGAAACTAATAGTTGACAAATAATAGAAATTAATATATACTAAGTAATGTTGCGTACGATATCTGCCTATATGGCAGCTATTATGCCCGGATAGCTCAGTCGGTAGAGCAGTAGACTGAAAATCTACGTGTCGCTGGTTCGATTCCGGCTCCGGGCACCATGTTGTATCTTTAGATATAGACTTTTTATATATAAATAAAAGTTAAATTTTACAAAAAAGATTTGATAATGTATTGACTTATTTAATGACATATGCTATTATTATAAAGGTAACAGTTCCTGCGGAAATGGCTCAGTGGTAGAGCATCGCCTTGCCAAGGCGAGGGTCGCGAGTTCGAATCTCGTTTTCCGCTCCATGTTAAAAAGAGCCCTAATTATTAGGGCTTTATATTTGGCGGCATAGCCAAGTGGTAAGGCAGAGGTCTGCAAAACCTTTACTCCCCAGTTCAAATCTGGGTGCCGCCTCCAAATGAATACACGGTTACAAGGATTAGGACAGATTGAGAAAAAACGAAATCTGTCCTAAAACCGTCCAATGTGAAAGAATAAACTCCCTCTAGTCAGGGAGTTTATTTATATAAATATTATTTAATTTTTTCTACTGTTTTATCCAATAGTTCCATCTGAATATATTCTTTTTGTTTCTCCATTTTTAAATATTCTCTAACACAATTCGTAAATGTTCCAAACTAATCTTCAAGAAACTCACTATGTAGTGACATATAGGATATTAATTATTCCCATATTTCTAATACTGATAATGGTTCAAAACAAACCAAATAATTATTTATTTGATATTGTAATCCATATTTTTGTTTATAATAAATTAAAACTTCTTCTATATACTCCTCAGTAACACCTAAATATTCAGCCAACTCAAACCTATTTCTAACACCATGCTTGTAGGCATCGATTAATTTTGTGACTCTTACTAATTTTCTATATCCCCAAGCCCTAGCATATCTCTCTTGTTTTCTATTATTAAGATCTGATTGGTCTAATATATTTCCTACTGTAGTATGGTAGTGTCCTATTTCTTCAGCTAATGTGCATTTCTTATCTGTATTGCTAAGATCTTTCTTTATAGCAATTCTATTTCCTTTAATTCTTCCCTTGTAGGCCCTAAGAGGTTTCTCTTTTACAACTAATTCATGTATCTCTGCTTCTTCTAATAATTCTTCATAAGTCATTTAATCAGTCCCCCTGTCAACTTCCTAAAAATCTTCATCATCCATTATGGAGTCATCATGGGCTTTATCTTTTTCGGAAGCTCCATCAATTTCATGTGCAGCATTAGGTAATAGATGAGAATCTTCTTTCATTGCATATTTATCTATATAAGTAAGTTCTTCAACTCTTTTTATGGCTTCTTGTTGGCCAACTTGATTTAACTTGCGAAGGTTGTTTATTAATTTCACTTCTCTTAGTGAAACTACTCCCATATTCGTTGTATGAATATAATCTCTATCCATAGGTACATTATAACCCATTAACCAAGCTTCACTAACGTTCAAAGCCATTCCTAATATGGAGAGCTTTTCTTGACCAGGTTCAACAAGGCCAGATACATACTGACTTATATCAGATTTATTCATCTTTATATTGTATTTTTCGGAATATGGCTTTGTCATTTCTAATATATCAATCTGTCTTAGTCTACGTTTATTCATAATTTCTTTAAGTCTATCAGATGTAGTTAATTTCTTCAAAATTTTCCCTCCTATCATTCTAAAATTTAATATATCATATTTTAAACTAAAGTTCAAGAATAAAATACAAAAGTTAAAGTGAATTGAATTTATCTATTGACAAAGAAAAATTCTAATGATATATTTAAATCAGTTCAACAAGATTGAACTTAAAGAAGGGAGGATTTATTCAATGGCATTTAATTACAATAAATTACGGGGAAAAATTACTGAGAAATTTAGCACTCAATCAGCTTTTTCTAAAGCTATGAGAGTATCGGAAAGAACCCTATCTTTAAAGCTTAATGGGAGAATATATTTTGTCCAAGATGAGATTGCTTTAGCGGCTGAACTTCTAGGTATTCCACAGGAAGAGATTCAAGTATATTTTTTTACCCCTAATGTTCAAAGGGGTTGAACCAAATTGAAGAAACCAAAAAGAGTTGAGAAAAGAAAGGAGAATTCAGTAATGGAAATATTAGAAAGAAGAAAAGAATTAAATGAAATAGAGAAACAGATAAATTATATTGTCCAAGAAAATTTAGAGCTTGAAGAATTATATAGAAAAGGTATAGAAGCAAATGGAAAGCTGGTTAAAAATAGACTAAAGTTAACAGGGTTAATGAAAGAGTTTACAGGCGAAAAAATATAAATTGCCTAGATATTCTAGAAAAATACCTATAAAGAAAAATCAGATGAAATAACTTTAAAAGAAATTGCTTTGGCCTGTGATAGTTCTGAAACATATGAAAATACAAACCTATTAAATATATGAGATGTATATTAAATAAAATGCAATAGGTGTGGGAAGTTACCTCTTGGATTAGAGGGAAAGGCATGAATAATATGTCCTAGATGTAAGGGCAAGGACATATTTGATACTGAAGAAAGAACGTTTAACATAATTGACGCTTTAAATTTGCGATTTGTTTTTCCATATCAGATATTTGTGTTTTAAGTTCTTCTTTAGATTGTAAACTTTGTTGTTGAGCAGCTTTAGTAAGCAAACTAGCACCAATTTGCGTAAAAACATTGCCTAAAACATTAATATCATCAGTATCTAAATCTTGTGAAATTAAAATAGAAATCAAAGAAACTACGAGCACTAATGTATCAGGACATATATTTGAGATCCTTGACATTTATATCACCTCATAATTAGTATATGTACATTTAAATAAAATGGCACTATATTGTTTTCATTTATAGCAAGTAGAGGTTAAGGTAGTAGCTGAAAAAGATTAGGGAATATCATTAGTCAAAGAGATATGGCTGAAACTATATATAAATTTAAAATACAACTTATATATAGTACCAAACTTAATGTAGATATAGTTATAAAAAAGATTGATGCAGAAAGGAAAGGGGAGTAAATATATGGATATAATTAAATCATATAAAGATTTGTGTAAAGAGATAAAGATATGGAAGCTAAGGGTAGAAACTTATGAAGCAGAAATCAGAGCTATAAAAAAGTTAGCTAAATTATATGGACCAGGCGATGTAAAGGGAATAGATTACACTAAGCCAAGAGTACAAGAATCTAATCAAATAGGATTTGAAGAAGCCTTATTTAGATTACACCAGCTTGAGGAACATATATCTATGCACCAAAGCACTATAGATGAAATGGAAGAATTAAAAAAGGAAATGGAAGAGAGAATAGAACGATTAGATGGATTAGATAAAAAGGTAGTATATATGAGAGAAATCGAAGGGAAGCCCTTGAGGGAGATTGCAGACGAGTTGGGATACTCTGAAATATACATAAAGAAAATCTCTGCAAGGAATCCCAAAGAGTATACTTAGACTATACTGACAAATGAATTTAGGCATGCTATTATAGTATCATGGAAAGTTGTCACAGATCATATGTCAGAAAAAATAAAGATTATAAAAATCTCACGGGTTCCTCTGTGGGATTTTTTTATTACATCTAAACTACAATAGGAGTTTCATTTTTCTAAAGAATAATGAGAATGAATCTAAATCATTTAATTGTTGTAAGTTAATTTTATATTGGCCATATGGTAGATAACATTATTTACATTAGATAAATTATCCAAATATTAGAGAGGAGGTGATTAAGTTGAAGAGGAAATAAGAAAGTAGGATGTTTTATGAGGCAACTATTTACTTTAGGAGGTGATAAAAATTGTAAAATATACTGATATACACAAGGCTATTGTAAAAAGGATAAAGACTAAATTTCCCAATATAGTCTTTGGTACAGATGTTGAGAAGGATGTAGTAAGACCTTCTTTTTTTGTTGACTTGAATAACATAAAAATTAGTAACTTTATGGGAGAATCAAGGGACACTTATTTGACTGCTAGGATTTATTATTTTTCATCTACAGCAGATGAAAATGGGATGGAATTGTTAAATATGTATGATGACTTAGTAGAACTATTTCTAGAAAATAATTTGATTACTGTAGATGAATATGTAAAATTTGAAATTAATGAACTAGAAATTAATGTAATTGATAAGGTTCTACATTGTTATTTTGACATTAGAATATCTGAAAATTATCCACGTGATAAATCAGGTATTGGTGTTGATTTTGAGGATAAAGAGCTAATGGAAGAATTAAATATAAAGGAGTGAGGATATGGCAGATTTAGGAATGCCCAAAATAGAAATCATATTTAAAGGATTAGGAGTAAGTGCCGTTCAAAGAGGAAGTAAAGGGGTAGCAGTATTAATCATTAAAGATGATACCAATAAGACATTTACATTTAAGGAATATAGAAGCATAGAAGACTTGACATCAGAAGAGTTGCTAAGATATACAGAAGAAAATATAACATATATTAAAGATGTCTTAGAAGGATCACCTAAGAAACTAGTAATAGCAAGAATGGATAATGATGGAGTATTAGCAGATTTATTAAAAGCTATAAAAGGTAAGGTGGAAATGAATTGCTGGATTGGTATTGCAGATGCAACAGCAGAGGAAGCCAATGACTTAGTAAGTTTTATAAAAGCCAGCGTTAAAAATGATAAAAAAAGATATAAGGGGTTAGTATATAAAGCTGCTTCATCTGATGATATGCACATAGTTAATTTCACTAATGAAAAGGTGATTTTTAAGGACAACAGAGGAAAACAAGATGGAGGTAAGGCTTCTCCATGGTTATTAGGTTATCTTGCAGGTTTATCCTTAGATATGAGTGCCATTGCTAAACCACTGCAGAAGTTTGAAGCTGTAGAAGAACCAGAAGATCTAGATGAAGCTATAAATAAGGGTGAGTTCATTCTTTACAATGATGAAGGTGAAGTTAGGGTTGCGAGAGGCATTACATCACTTGTAACTACAGGGCAAGGAATTACTGATGACATGAAGTTTATATTAATAGTTGAAGTTATGGATATGATTTATACAGATATTTACACTACTTGGAAGAATTTTTATAAAGGTAAATATAAAAATTATCTAGACAACCAAATGTTATTAATAGGTGCCATTAATAGTTATTTTAAAGAAATTGCAAATGAGCTCCTACTAGATCCTAACTTCTCAAATAAAGCTATGATAGATATAGAGCAACAAAGGTTAGCAAATATTTATAAATATGGAGAGGAAGAAGTAAGTACTTGGGATGATGATAAGGTTATGGAAATGACAGTAGGTACTAATGTATTCTTAGATGGAAATATAAAAATATTAAACGCTATGGAAGATTTTAAATTTAAAATAGATATGTAGAAAGGAAGTGGCAGATAATGAGTAAAGGAAATCAATATTGGAATGGTTCTAATGGCAATATCTGGGTCAACGATTCTGAATGGGATAAAGTAAAGAGCTTTGAGGTTAAAATGGTTATAGAATGGGAAGATGTACCAAATGGAATGACTACAGATAGGGTTTTACTAGGCTATGGTTATGAAGGAAGTTTTAGTTATAGAAAATCCGATAAAAACTATAACAAAGCAATAGATTTGTTGTTTGCTGAGTACGTAGCAGGTAGAGTCCCAGATGTTACTATAATTGGTAAGGCTTTCAATAGAGCAACTGGAAAAACTCAAAGAATTAAGGTAACAAGTATAACTTTCGATGAACTTGCTTTACAATCATGGGAAGAAAAGTCTGTTGGGGAAGTAGAAATGCCTTTCAAGGCTAGTGAAGTAGAGATATTACAATAAATTTAAAACGCCTTAGATTGAATCTAAGGCGTTAACTATTTTATAAAAAAGGAGAATTTATATGAACAATAGAACAGTGACTTTAGCTGATATAATAACAAAGAGAAATCAATCTAAAAATGATAAAATGCAGGTTAAATACTATAAAAGTGAAGTTTTAGATACTGAAATAGAAATAAGGAAAATTCCTTTACAGAGATATATGGAATTAAGTGAAAGATTGGCAGAAGATAATATTAATACCATTGATACTATGAATGAAATAATCTATGAATGTTGTCCAATTTTTAAAACTAATACTCAAGAAGCTATGGAAGCCTATGGAGTTGCTGAACCAATTGATTTACCCAGTGCTGTACTAGAGGATCAGTTAAATGAGATAAAAGACATTATCGAAGTAATAAATAGTTTCTATGGTCTAGATAAGATAAAAGATGACGAAGTAAAAAACTAATAGACCAGGATGGATGGCTGCAATGTGTATCCTTCCTGGTAGTTAGAGGACATGAGCTAGAATATTTACTTAATCTAGGATACTTTGAAAAGCTATTTTATATGGAAAGTATAAATAGATATTATGAAGATGAAAGACAAAAATATAGAGCCCTATTAGGAAAGTAGGTGAGAAATTGGTAAAAGAGGAAATAGTAGTTATGCTCGCTTTAAAAGATGGGATGTCACAGGCTTTAGTAAGAATTACCAAAAGTGTAGATAAAGTCAAAGAAGAAACTAAGGAATCACAAACTCTAATAGAAAAATGGAAAGATAAAAGTGTAAAGGCTATAGACAATGTAATCAAGAAATCAGCTAAAATGGCTAAGGCGAAAGCAAAGGCCTTTGGAGGTTTAGCAGTGGATACAGGATTTAAAGGCATGATTGAACTAGAAACTGCTAGTGTAAAAGTTAAATCTATCGCGGGAAACTCTTTAGAATTAAACAAGATACAGAGTGAGTTATTAAAGAATTCCACTAAAACCGGTGTAGCAGTCAATAAATTAGCAGATGCTCAGTATGCTGCTATGTCTTCTGGTGTAAAGGCGGAAGAAAGCATGGATGCAGCAGTATTATCAAGTAAACTTGCTATATCTGGATTTACAGATACTAACAGTGCACTAAAACTCATGACTAGTACAATGGACGTATATGGGCTTACTGGAACTGAAGCTATGCAAAGTATAAGTGATAAAATGCTAGTAACTCAAAATCTTGGTGGCACATCAATAGGTGAACTAGCAAGTTCCCTAGGATCTGTTACTCCAATAGCAAAATCAGCAGGTATAAGTTTAGATGAGGTACTAGGTGCTGTTGGTTCTCTTACAAAAAGTGGACAGTCTACATCTAAAGCAATGGCAGGACTAGAGGGGATAATGTCCAATGTAATTGAACCCACTGAACAAGCAAAGGATATGGCTAAGAAATTAGGAATAGATTTTAGTGTTAGTGCTATAAAAAGCAAAGGATTTGCTAAGTGGTTAGAAGAAATAAAAGTAAAAACTGGTGGCAGCACCGATGCTATGGATCAGTTATTTGGTGATGTAAATGCCTTAAATGCTGCAATATCTTTAACTAGTGAAGGTGGATTTAATGATTTTAATAATATCCTTGGAGAAGTAATAGATAGTGCAGGCATGACAGATGAAACTTTTGAAGCTATGACTAATACTATAGGTTTTAAGTTAGATAAACTTAAAAATACGTCTAATAATATATTTACTTCTATGATGAATACTCAATCAGGACTCATAGGTGAATATATAGATAAGATAGAGACATGGTTTACAAACAATGAAGAAAAGATTCAAGGCTGGGTACAATCCATAGGCGATGGAGTTACTAAGGTAGTTGATTTTATAAAAAATGTATTAAGCTTTGTAAAAGAACATGAAAAGCTTATAACCACTATACTAGTATTTGTAACTACTATGTATGCAGTTATAAAAGTTATAGCATTAGTAGTTTTAGTTATGGAAGCTTGGAAAACCATGAGTATGGTATTAGATGGAGTTATAAAGATGACTACCCTAGGATGGTTAGTCTTAGTAATAGGTGCAGTAGTTGCAGCTGGGTATCTTGTATGGAGAAACTGGGAAGCTATAATGGAGTGGCTTATAAGAGCATGGGAAAAGATAAAAAAAGCTTGGAAGGGGTTAATGGAATTCTTAAAAAATCCAGTCAAAGGAACTATAGAGTTATTCAAGAAAAATAAAGAATATGATATAGCTACTAATACTTCACCATCTGAAGATCCAGCATTTCCAAAAGGAACAAGCTATTCTCCATCTGGGTGGGCAAGAATCCATGAAGAAGGTGGAGAAATAAGGAAACTATCATCAGGAGAAACTATTATATCTGCCGATAAATCTGAAAGACTCCTTACAGGTAAAGGAATCGGACAAGATGTAAAAGTAGATGTAACCATAGCAGGGAATGTAATAGGTAATAAGCAATTTGCCAATGAAGTGGGAGAGGAAGTATATAGAAAGGTTAAATTAGCATTAGATAATATCTAGGGGGTGATAGAAAATGGGAGGTAATATAATATTTAGTGCAAATAACAACGAAGAGGTAATGATATTACCTGTGGTGCCAGAAATAGAGATTAATAAATCTCAAAATAATGAACAATTCGAAACTATAAACAATGGAACTATAAACTTAGTAGGTGATGAGGTGATTAGAACATTTTCTATCACATCCATACTGCCTTCTCAAAAGTATAGATGGCTGAAGCCTGGAAGCGTAGCAGATCCTTTCAGATATGTAGATTTCTTTAATAAATGGAGGGCAAAGAAAGTACCCTTTAGAGTTATTACAAGCAAAAGAGATGGAACAGAATGGTTTAACATGGCAGTATTGATAGATAATTTCTCTTATACGGTTAGAAAAAATGGAGATGTGGAATATACATTAGATTTATCTGAATATAGATTTGTTGGAGGTAATTAAATGGATAATTATATAATAACTCTAATAAAAAATAATGGTGGGAGTTCAGATATAACTAAGTTTTGTGGAAATCTATCATGGAAGGATAGTATAGATACTCTAGGTATGGAATTAAATTTAGAGGCAGTTAGGAATATAGATGATAGGTACATGAAAGGCTATGATTTAATTGAAGTTGGAGATAAGATAATCTTACTTAATAATAACAAAGAATTATTTAGAGGGATTATAGTAGACTTAGGAATTAACAGATATTCAAAATCTATCACAGCCTTTGATTATGCTTTTTATCTAAATCAATCTATGACTATTATTCAATTTAATAAAGTAAATGCAGATGAAGCTATCAAACAGTTATGTAGTAAGTTTAATGTTCCTATGGGTAATATAGTATCTATATCTACAGCTATTACTAAAATATATAAAGATAATAATATAGCAGAAATTATAAGGGATATATTAGAACAGGCTACAAATGAATTAGGATCAAACTATAGGCTAGAAATGAGAGAAGGTAAATTATATATAGAAAAATATACTGATTTGATCATAACGCCAAGGTTTAAACCTGCCTCTAATGTAGCTTCTTTAAATCCTTTAAAGACTATAGGAAGTATAAGTAAAAGTGAATCTATAGCAGATATGAGGAACAGTATATTAATTTCAAGTAATGATGAAAAAAGCAGTCGAGTAATTGCAACAGCTAAAGATGAAAAAAGTATATCTAAATTTGGACTACTACAAGAAGTTGAATCAGTAGATGATAAGGATATGGCCAAAGTTAAGGTAATTGCTCAAAATAAACTTAAAGAGTTGAATAAGATAAAAGAGGATATATCTATTAAATTATTAGGGGATGATAATGTCAGGGCAGGAAGGATATTAGAAGTAGATAATGATATGTTTAAGCTAAAAGGACAATATTTAATTAAAGATTGTACTCATACGTATCAAAATAGAATTCATACCATGGACTTAACATTAGAGAAGGTGATTTAATATGTGGGACGTAGGATTGGCTCAAATGTTTAAGGAGAGGGAAAATAAGATTAATATAGGTCCTTGTGTAGGTAAAGTTGTAGGAGTAGAGCCTTTAAAAGTTTCAATACTAGATGGGCAAGTAATCCTCCAAGAAGGACATCTATATATATGTCAAAGCTTAGCAAAAAGAGAATATAAATTAGAGTTAAATGCTGATGGAGATATAGGGGATATTGCGATTACCTCTAAACCCTCTAATCCTCTAATTGCATTCAACATAAATGAGAAAGAAAAAACCAAATTGACACTATACTTTGAATTAAAACAAGGTGATGAAGTGTTAATTATACCTGCCGAAAACCAGCAGGTATTTTTTATAGTAGATAAGATCCAAAAGGTAGGTGATTAAGTGTTTCCCAAATTGGATTTAGACAATATTGCAGAAGAATTACAATTTGAAGAAAAAAAGAATGAGGGTAAAACATTTTTATTTGATTTTGAAAAAGGAGATTTTGTAATTAAGGATGGTAGACTTGTAGAGGTAGAAGGGAAAGAAGCTATAAAAATTTGGATAGAAAAAATACTAAGAACTGAAAAATTCAAGTTTGAAGTATATAAAGAAGATGAGAACATTAACGAGTATGGTACAACTATAAAGAAATTAATTCAAGGAAAAAAAGTACCACAATTCTTTCTACAATCTGAACTAAAGAGAGAGATAGAGGAAGTATTAAAGAGACATAGTGAAATTGACAGAATAAAAGACTTTAGGACAGAACAAGAAGCAGCCACCCTTAGAATATATTTCACGATAATATTAAAAAATGGAGAAACCTTCAACCAGGAGGTGAATTTTTAATTGGAAAATAGAGAAGAAATACTAAAAAGAATATTAAGCAATATCCCAGATAAATACGATAAATCAGAAGGATTATTCCCTTACGATTTCTCTAAAGCTACAGCTATAGAATTTGAAAATAAAAATAGAGGAATACAGGAAGTAGCAAATAAGCTAGACATAGAAAATCTATCAGGGGAGGAATTGGAAAGATTTATACATCAACGTACAGGAATAACTAGAAAACTAGCAACAAAAGCAACAACCATAGTAACAATATCAGGTCAAGAATGTGCTAGAATCTCTAAAGGGGATTTTGTAGGAGCCGATACAGTAAACTTTATATCTACAGAGGATAAGACAATTGATGATATGGGGCAAATGACAGTATTGGTAGAATGTGAAGCACCTGGAATCATAGGTAATGTTCCTGCAAGAGCAATAAAATACTTTCCTATTAGTATTGCAGGATTAGCAAATGTGACTAACCTTGAATCAGTAAAAAATGGTTACAATGCAGAAAGTGATTTTGACTTAAGACAAAGATACTATGAAAGAATACGTATTCCTGCAACATCAGGAAATAAATATCATTACCTAAATTGGGCAAAAGAAGTAGTGGGTGTAGGTGATGCTAGAGTTATTCCCCTTTGGAATGGAGATAACACAGTAAAAGTAATAGTAATAGATAGTAACAAAAAGCCTGCTAGTGAGGATCTGATTAGTAGAGTGCAAGAGTATATAGATCCTAAGGGTGAATATATAAATGATAGATGGACAACTTGGGGGACAGGAGCAGGACAGGCTCCCATAGGTGCATATTGTACTGTAATATCTGCCGTAAGTAAAGATATTAATATATCCGCCACAATAACTAAAAATGAAAGTTATCTTCTAGAACAGATTAAATCCAATATAGAAGAAAATATAACTAATTATTTAAAAGAAATAGCATTTAAAAAGAATTTAGTATCTTATGCACAAATAGGCTCTCTAATATTAAATGTAGATGGAGTATTAGACTATATGGATCTAAAAGTTAATGAAGGATTAGAAAATATCATAATAGATAGTGAAGAAGTAGCTATATTAGGTGAGGTGAAGTTACATGAGTAGATTATTAGAATATCTACCGATTTATGAAAGATCCTCTATAGTATTTCAAGAGATATTAAATTCTGAGCAAATGGAGTTTGATCGATTAGGGCTAAATATAGAAGATTTGGAGAGACAGTTTTTTATAGATACTGCCACTTGGGGACTTGCTATATATGAGAAAGAACTGAAGCTCCCTATTAGACCTAAAAAAACTTTAGAAGAGCGAAGAAGTCTTATAAAATCGAGAATGAGAGGTATGGGAAAAGTAGATTTAGCAATGATTAAATCTATAATTGAAGCCTATACAAGAAGTACAGCAGACATAATATTTGACGGAAGAATTAATATTAAGTTTACTAATGAAGGGACTATAACATTAAATATAAGTGATATGTTTAATGCAATTGAAGAAATAAAACCAGCTCATTTAGATTATGATATTACTTTAAACTATAAACAGAAATTGAGTGAAATCTATATAGCAAGCGCTTTAATTGCAGGGGAAGAAATAACAGTATATCCTTATTCACCTAAAGAACTATTATCAAAAGGTAATATTTACATTGCAGCAGGAAGCAATACAGGATTAGAGAAAGTAATAATATATCCTAGAAAGGAAGTGATTTAAATGGTAGAACAATTTTATACGATAACTACCCAAGTAGGTAAAGCAAAAATAGCAAATGCTAGTGCATTAGGTAATAAAGTAAATTTTACACATTTTGCGTTAGGTGATGGGAATGGAGGTTACTATAATCCCACAGAAACTCAAACAGCATTGAAAAAAGAGGTCTGGAGGGGAAACATAGGACAAATTGTAGTAGATGAAAATAACCCAAGTTGGATAGTATTAGAAACTATTATACCTGCCGACATAGGTGGTTTTACTATTCGTGAAGCAGGAGTATTTGATGATGAAGGTAATCTATTAGCAATAGGTAAGTATCCTGAAACATATAAACCCTTACTTGAAAATGGAAGTGCTAAGGATTTATATATAAGAATGATTCTAGAGGTGGCAAATACATCTGTAGTTAATCTAAAGGTAGATCCTTCTATTATATTAGCAACTAAAAAAGACATAGATATTCTGAGTAATAGGATTACCAAGAATGAAAGTGATATAGCAGAACTAAAACAAGGTTCTACTACAATAGAAGATTTACAAACAGAAAATAAAACTTTAGCAGGTGCTATAAATGAGTTGGAAGATAATAAGGCAAGTAAAGATTATGTAGATGATGGTATAAAGGATATAGAAGATAAACTTTTTCAGTCTGGGCTTGATGGTAAAAATCTATTAGAAACCTCTATCAAGTCCAAAGGTGGAACGGTTTCTAAACAAGGAGAAATTGCTACATTTAATGAATTAGGCTTAGGTGTAAAGTCAATTATTACAGACCCATCTATAGGTACTACAGATGCATTAGCAGGAGATATACTATCTGGTAAGAAGGTAGTATCACAAGGGAATTTATTAACAGGAACAATGCCAAATCGTGGTGCAGTGAATATCACTCCTAGCCAAGTAGACCAAACAATAGTAAATGGATTCCACAATGGAGCAGGAAAGGTACTAAAAGTTCCAGTACCAGTGGCAAATGTATTAACAGGAACTACGATAGCAGGAGCTACTGGAACTATGCCAAACAGAGGAGCACCAGCACAGACATTAACTACTCAAGGTGGGCAATATAACATTCCAGCTGGTTATTATAGCGGTGGAAGTGTTAAGGCACAATTTGCTAATTTAGTGGTAGGGAATGTTAAGAAAGATGTTAACATTGGGGGAGTTGTTGGGACACTAGAAGGAATACCAACAATTAGAGGTGGTCTTAAGTATGCTTGGTCAAGAAGAGGAGATATTGGGGCTAGAGAAACACGTACATTTATAGTTAATACGTCATCTAATGGTTTTCTTCCTTTGAAGGATAATCGTCTTTATGTAATAAGCATAATTGGTAGCACCGATAGGTCAGTTACTGTATGTTTAGCAATAGATACAAGGATTATTTTTCAAAGTCAAGTAGGTATGTTTATAATAAGAAAGTTTTTACCAGTGGTTGACTCCAAAACTGATATATATCATGTGGACGTAGAAAATGTAATGTCTAGTGCATCTAGTATTGAAGTAAATTTAGCAATACATGATATATATTAAGAATAATATTAGAAAGGATGATAATTAAATGATGAAATTAAATTATTATGCAAAATTAAAAGAAGATAACGTATGTATAGAAATGATATCTACGCCTAAAAATCTAAAAGGTGTGAAAGGGTATGTATCTATAAAGAATTAAGAACATAGTAAGATTTCTATATGTACTAAATAACTGGAAGGCAATAGACTAGACAATAGTCTTTTTTTATTGCCTTTCTTATTAACTAGAAATCTAGGATATTAATTCATATACTGGTATATTAAGTAAGTTGAAACAGCCATTTTCTTACGATATACTACTTACAGGGAGGTAATATGTATATGAAATTAAAAAAGATTATTAGTGTTATTGTTGTTTCTATATTGTCCATATCTTTAATTTCTTGTTCAAACTTAAACAATAAAGAGGAAATAGGACACAATGAAAATAAAGAGGAAGTACAACATAATGAAAATCAGGGAAAAGTAAAGCCTAATAAAAAGCGGGATGAGAACCTAACTGATGAATTGGTAAAGGAAGAAGAAGTTTATGATGGGCAAATTTATTTTCAGGATGATTGGGTCATAGGAGCAATAAGTATTGAAGATGGAGTTCCAGAAGAAAAAGGAAAAGAAATAGCTCAAAAATATGCTGAGAAGTTAAAGGAAAAATATAAAGACAAAAAAGTTAATGTCCAAGCAGTTCAAGGCGGAAAGAATATAGCTAATATAGAATTATAATGAGAGAGAGCCACGTTATTTCGTGGCTTTTTCTTTTTTTATGGAATTTAGGAGGTGTAATATGAATTATGAAGTTATGGAGATGAAAATCAATGAGCATGATGAAAAATTATTGGAACTAGATAAAAGATTAGATAAGAATGATAGAGAAAATGCTGAATTTAAAATACAGATAAAACATCTTTGTGAGACCATTCAAGGACTTACAACCACCATGAGATGGTTTATAGGGCTATTCGCAGGAGCTTTTGTAAGCTTCTTTTTTTATGCAATTCAACAAATATTATTTAAGTAAAAAGTTTCAAATTACCATAGTAACATTTCACTAAAAAATCTATCTATATATTGAAAGGTGAAAAAGTCGACTAAAGTAATCTTCAAAAAATAAAAATAAGAGGAGGATTTATTTATGGCAAAAGTATTTTTAGATGCAGGACATGGAGGACATGATCCAGGGGCAATAGGTAATGGATTGCAGGAAAAGACTATAGCATTATCAGTAACATTAAAGATAGGTGATATCTTAAAAAATCATGGAGTAACTGTAAACTACTCAAGAACCACAGATGTATTCTTAGAATTAGCAGATAGAGCTTCAAGGGCAAATAGTTTTGGTGCAAATGTATTTGTATCAGTTCACTGTAATTCTTTCAGTGATTCATCAGCAAAAGGAGTAGAGACTTATAGTTATCCAGGAAGTACAACAGGTGCTAACTTATCAAAATCTATACAAAATAATATAATATCAAGTGGTGTATATACAGCAAACAGAGGAACAAAGACGGCAAACTTTGCAGTTTTAAGACTAACTAATATGCCGGCAGCTTTAGTAGAGTTAGCATTTATATCTAATGCACAAGATGCTAATATACTAAAAAATAGACAAGATGAATTAGCAGTAGCAGTATCTAAGGGAATATTAAATTACCTTGGAATCCCATATCAAGGTGGTGGCTCTGGTTCAACACTTTATAAAGTACAAGTAGGAGCATTCTCAGTAAGAGCAAATGCTGATAATCTTGCAAATGAACTTAAAGGTAAAGGATATAGTCCAATGGTAGTTACAGTAGGAGGATTATATAAAGTACAAGTAGGAGCATTTAGTTTTAGAGCTAATGCAGAAGCCTTAGTTACAGAATTGAAATCTAAAGGATATGAAGCAATAATAGTAACAGGTTAAAAAAAGCTAGGGGAAACCCTAGCCTTTTTTAATCATAAAGGAGGGATTAATAATGGAGTATGGAGGAATAGCTATAATACCTTTATTAATAGGTATATTAGAGGTATTTAAGAGAGTAGGATTAAAAGATAAGTATATACCTGTAGTATCAGTAGTACTTGGAGTAGTAATAGGCATAGGATTATTTGGAGATGGAGATATAAAAATAGGCTTAGTTCAAGGGATATTTATAGGTCTTAGTGCAGTAGGGCTATATTCAGGTACTAAGAATACATTAACCACTAAAAAAGAGTAACGGGGAGAATTGAGGGAAAAGTATTATAGAAGATAGGGACTAGGGAGTGAAATCTCTAGTCTTTTTTCTATCCTAAATTTAATTTATTCACTAATAGTAAAAAATACTATATAATGATAAAGTGAAAACAGAAGCATCTCTGGGATAGGTTCTCAGGGATTTTTATTTTTATAAATCTTAAGGAGGATGAAATATATGAATCCTTTTATACCGAAACATATGGCTGATTTAGCCATTGTAGATAGAAGAATAGATGAAGAAATAGAAAAAAATTTAAAAAAATTAGGATTAAGAATAATAAAAACTATAAAATGTAATGAAGTAGATGATAGTATTTCCTATCACCCAGATATTGTAATTCATCCAGTGAACCATAATACTTTAGTCATAGCTCCCAATGTGTTTGATTACTACAAAGAAGAATTAAAGGACACAGGTATAAAATTAATTAAGGGAGAAAAATATTTGGGTTGTAAATATCCTGCTGATATTGCATATAATGTAGGGAGGTTATCTGGAATTGCCATTCATAATTTTAAATATACTGATGAAGTCCTAAAATTGCATTTAAAAAAAGAAAATATTGAATTTATAAATGTAAAACAAGGATATAGCAAATGTTCTCTAGCAATAGTAGGAGAAGATTCAGCTATAACTTCTGATTATCCAATGTACAATAAACTAACTTCCTTAGGATATAAAATTTTATTGGTTAAGCCAGGAAATATTATATTAAAAGGTCAAAACTATGGTTTCATAGGAGGAACAAATGGAAGTTTATACAATGGAAAATCTATTATATCTGGAACTCTAAATGAACATCCTAATAAAAACGAAATTTTTAATTTTTTTTTGGATAATAGAGTAGAATTAATATTTTTATCCAAAAAAACACTACTAGATATTGGTACAATTATTACTCTAAATTACCATTAGAGTAAGTCTTTATATTGTATATGTCTACTCTCTAAGTACATACTAGTAAAAGAAGGGAGTGATACAATGCAATCTATAAAAATTGGTGGAAATCTTAAAAAAGATGAAGTAAAAAATCTAATAAATAGGTATTTCTCCGATTCTAAAGTAACTATTAAATCAGAAGAATATCAAGGAAGATATGAGTTTGAATTTACCTTGGATAATAAAAGAAATTTAGAAGATATTGCCTTTTATAGAGCAATAGCTAATTTAGTTCAAGATATTATTTTGGAAATATATATTAAACCTATAATTATAGATAGAGTGTTAAAAATATGCGGTGATTATTCATCAGAAGATAAAGAAACAATATTTGCATCTGCCCATTCAACAATATTAAATGAAAATTATTATATAAAAGAAAAAAGTAAAATCAATGAAGAAATTCTTAATTATATAATTGAAAATAATAATATAGTAATAGATGGATTTATGAATTTTAGATTAAGAAAATATATATATGTATTGGATATTTCAATTGAAAAATCCATAGGAGAGCTTGAAGTAGAAAAGGAATATCAGGAATTTATGAATATGCTCCAATATTTTGTGGAGATACAGGAACCAAAATATGAATTAGTTAATGTAATAATTAAAAATAATGATTATTTTTTACTAGATAATGACAATAATACAATAGAAAATGGTTTGTTAGAGTATACACCAGAGGAAGAATTCTACAAAGATATAAGTAAAGCTGACCTTTTAGTAAGTTCTTTAATAGTTATCTCCCCTTTAAAGATAAAGCTTCATGTTGAGGAGGGAGAAGAAGAGGAACTGGTTTCAATAATCTCTCAGGTCTTTGGAGATAAAGTGGAATTCTGTCATGGATGTGAAAAATGTGAAATAAAGACCAAAGTTAAAAAAGGTAAGTGAAGAAGAAGTTGATTAAATCAACTTCTTTTTCTTTAAAATAATTGGAAATAATAGTTTTATCTGTTATTATAATAATAAAAGATACATATGGAGGTATATTATGAGTAAAGATATTGTTAAACCGTCAATTTTACCGGGATTTATGGAATTAACACCAGAAGACCAGATTTTATTTAATAAAATGTTAGATACAATTAGAAAAAATTATGAAAAGTTCGGATTTCTTCCAATAGACACGCCAGTTATAGAAAAAACAGAAGTACTTTTAGCTAAAGGCGGAGGAGAAACTGAAAAACAAATCTATAGATTCGAAAAAGGAAGCACTGATATGTCCTTAAGGTTTGATTTAACTGTACCTTTAGCAAGATATGTAGCTCAACACTATTCAGAGTTAAACTTTCCATTTAGGAGACACCATATAGCAAAAGTATATAGAGGAGAAAGAAACCAAAAGGGTAGATTTAGAGAATTTTATCAATGTGATATAGATATTATAGGAAATGGCAGTCTTAATATAATAAATGATGCTGAAATCCCTTCCGTTATTTATTCTACTTTTAAAGACTTAGGATTTGATTCATTTACTATAATGATTAATAATAGAAAAGTTTTAAAAGGATTTTTCCAGAGTATAGATATTGAAGATTCTACCTTTGTACTTAGAGCTATAGATAAACTAGATAAAATAGGTATAGATGGTGTAGAAAAAGAACTAAAATCCTTAGATATTACAGATAATGCTATTCAGAGAATAAAAGAATTTATAAATATAAAAGGATCAAATGAGGAAGTATTAGAAGAACTAAATAATTTAGGAATTGATAATGAAGTATTCAAAGAAGGATTAGAAGAACTAACTGAAGTGAATAGGTATATTAATCTTTTTGGAGTGCCAAAGGACAATTACAAAATAGATTTAACAATTGCTAGGGGACTGGATTATTATACTGGCACAGTGTATGAGACTTTCTTAGATGAATATCCTTCTATTGGTTCTGTTTGTTCCGGTGGTAGATATGATGATTTAGCCACTCACTATACTAAGCAAAAATTACCAGGAGTAGGTATATCCATAGGTTTTACTAGACTTTTCTATCAGCTGATGGCGGCTCAAATTATTAAATCAGAGGATAATTCCCTAACTAAGGTTCTGATTATTCCAATGGATGGATTTATAGATAATGGAGTAAAAGCTGCCAATGCTTTAAGAGAGTCTGGAATATATTCACAAGTCTATTTAGATGGCGGAAAGATTGGTAAGATATTCAACTATGCAGATAAGCTAAATATTCCTTATGTTATAGTAATAGGTCAAGAAGAAGCTGAGAATAATACTTATTCCTTTAGAAATATGAAAACGGGAGAACAACAAAATATTTCCTTAGAAGAGGTAATCGAAAGTTTAAAATAATCACTACTCACAACTATACTGAAAAATAATAAAAATCCACACTCACTGTTTCGGACACGAATAATTCTATAGCTCATTCCAGCTAAAAATCCTACAGTTTGCAAACTCGCTACGCTCAAACAGTGCAAACTGCTTAACGGCTTTCCAGCTTACATTCACTAAGAATTAAATCGTGTCCTGCAAATGTTCCCTTAGTATTTTTATTATTTTTCTTGCTCAATGTAAATGGTAACGTTTAAAATAAAAATATAATGGTATATATATGAATAATTCCTTGACAGATAGATATCTTAATGTTAGAATATTAAGACATAAATTAATATTATTAGGTATTGATGGGACCAGTAGTATATTATTTACTTTTAGAGAGAGGAAATCGTGGCTGAAAGTTTCCTTAAGATAAAAATATATGAAGACTACCCCTGAACCGAATCCAATTGAAGGATTTCCGCTTTTTAGCGTTATATAAATTGAGAAGTAACTAGGGTGGAACCACGAAGCTTAGCCTTTCGTCCCTACATATTAATATGTAGGGATGAAAGGCTTTAATTATTTTTTGAGGAGGAAAGGAAATGGAAAAGATAAGAATAACATTACCAGATGGTGCAGTTAGAGAATATGAAAAAGGCATAGCTGTATTAGATGTGACTAAGGATATATCTGAAGGATTGGCAAGAGTTGCTTTAGGGGCAGTGGTAAATAATGAAACAAAAGGTATGCAGGAAGCTATAAATGAAGATTCAACATTTAGGGTAGTTAAGTTTGAAGATAAAGAAGGAAAAGCTATATTTTGGCATACATCAGCTCATATAATGGCTTTAGCAGTGCAAAATCTATTTCCAGGAGTTAAATTTGCCATAGGACCTGCCATAGATAGCGGTTTCTATTATGATTTTGATACAGAGCATAGATTTACTCCAGAGGATTTAGAAAAGATTGAAAATGAAATGGCTAGAATAGTTAAAGAAGCCCAGTTATTAGAAAGATCTGTAATGGATAGAAATGAAGCTCTAGAATACTTTAAAGAAAAAGGAGAAGTATATAAAGTAGATTTAATTGAGCATTTTCCAGAAGATGAGGAAATATCATTCTATACTTTAGGAGAATTTACAGACCTTTGTGCAGGGCCACATTTATATGATACTAAGAAAGTTAAAGCAATTAAGCTTTTAAGTATTGCAGGCGCATATTGGCGTGGTGATGAGAAAAATAAAATGCTGCAAAGAATTTATGGAACAACTTTTGAAAAGAAAAAGGACTTAGAAGAACATTTAAATAGATTAGAAGAAGCAAAGAAAAGAGACCATAGAAAATTAGGTAGAGAATTAGATTTATTTAGTATCCATGAAGAAGGACCAGGATTCCCATTTTTCCATCCAAAGGGAATGGTTATTAGAAATATACTAGAAAACTTTTGGAGAGATGAGCATACTAAGAGAGGCTATGGAGAAATAAAAACACCTATTATATTAAATGAAGGTCTATGGCATCAATCAGGACACTGGGATCATTATAAAGAAAATATGTATTTTACTCATATTGATGAAGGGGACTATGCTATAAAGCCTATGAACTGTCCCGGATCTATTTTAGTATATAAATCCAAAATGTATAGTTATAGAGATTTTCCTCTTAGATTAGGTGAATTAGGATTAGTTCATAGACATGAATTATCTGGTGCACTACATGGATTAATGAGAGTTAGATCCTTTGTTCAAGACGATGCACACCTATATATGATTCCTTCACAAATTAAGGAAGAATTAATTAATGTAATAGAATTAGCAGATTATATGTATAATATATTTGGATTTAAATATCATATAGAGTTATCCACTAGACCAGAAAATTCTATGGGAACTGAAGAACAATGGGAAATAGCAACAAATGGTCTTATAGAAGCTTTGAAAGAAAAAGAAATAGATTATATTGTAAACGAAGGTGATGGAGCATTCTATGGTCCTAAGATTGACTTCCAATTGGAAGATGCCATAGGTAGAACTTGGCAATGTGGTACAATTCAGTTAGATTTCCAAATGCCAGAAAGATTTGACCTAACTTATATAGATAAGGACAATGAAAAGAAAAGACCAGTTATGATTCACAGAACTATATATGGTAGCATGGAAAGGTTTATGGGGATATTAATAGAGCATTATGCAGGTAAATTCCCAGTATGGCTAGCTCCTATACAGGCAACAATTCTTCCTATATCAGACAAATTTAATGATTATGCTTATGAAATTAAAAAATCTATGGAAGATAAGGGTATTAGAGTAGAGGTAGATAGTAGATCTGAAAAAATAGGTTATAAAATAAGAGAAGCACAATTACAACAAATTCCTTATATGTTAGTAGTTGGTGAAAAGGAAGTAGAAGAACAATTAGTGTCTGTAAGAAAGAGAGACGAGGGAGATAAGGGACAGATTAAAGTAGAAGAATTTATTTCTCAAGTAATTGAAGAAGTGAAAGAAAAGCAATAGACAATAACTCCGGTTTTTGATGCCTAGCATCAAAATCCGGAGTTATTTATTAATTGCTATTTATAGCACAAGGCAGCTCAGGTTTTTTATGATTCTTAAGTATATTGTCTAATTCTTCATTGTCGATAGTTTCGTTTTCCAACAAAGTGTTAGCTATACTTTGAAGTAAATCTTTATTTTCTTCTATTAGCTGAATTGCCTCTTTATATCTTTCATCTGTAATCTTTTTCACTTCAACTCTAATTACATCGGTATTATATCTCATAAAGGACTCATCTAAAGCCATAGTGCCTAGATTACTCATTCCATAACTACATACCATTTCCCTTGCAATATCTGTTGCTTTATTTAAGTCATCCTTAGCTCCAGTAGTTATCTCACCAAATATTAATTCTTCAGCAGCCCTCCCTGCTAATAGGCAAGTTATCTTATTTAGAAGTTCTGATTTAGTTAGCAAATACCTTTCTTCATCTGGAAACTTAAGTACATAACCTAAGGCCTGACCTCTTGGAACTATGGATATTTTCTGGACTATATCTGTCGCCAATATTTTAGAAACCAGTGCGTGGCCTGATTCATGTATTGCTACTGTTTCCTTTTCCTTTCTAAGGATACTAGGATTTTTTACTTCTAATCCAGCAAGGACTCTTTCAATCGCCGCATCGAATTCATTACTAGATATAATATTTTTATTTTTTCTTACAGCAATGATAGCAGCTTCATTGGCGATATTAGCCAATTGTGCACCAGATAAACCTGTAGTTTTTTTTGCTATGGATTTAATATCTATTGATTTATCTAAAGGTTTATTTTTAGTATGAACCTCTAAAATTTCCTCCCTAGCTCTAACGTTTGGATTGCCTACAAATATATGTCTGTCAAATCTACCAGGACGAAGCAAAGCTTCATCTAGTAAATCAAGTCTATTGGTTGCACCAATTACTATAACAGTTTCGTTAGAGTTAAATCCATCCATTTCTACTAAAAGTTGATTTAATGTTTGATCTTTTTCATTATTAGATTCTGAATTTCTTCTAGCACCTATGGCATCTATCTCGTCTATGAAGATAATAGCTGGTGCTTCTTTTTTTGCTTTTTCAAAGAGAGTTCTAACTCTTTTTGCACCTACTCCTACATACTTCTCTACAAACTCTGATCCAGAGGAGTAAAGAAATGTTGAATTAGTTTCTCCTGCCACTGCCTTAGCTAATAAGGTTTTTCCAGTACCGGGAGGTCCGTAGAATAATATACCCTTAGGTATTTTTGCCCCCATTTTCCTATACTTCATAGAATTATTGATAAAATCAATGGTCTCTTGTAATTCCTCTTTTATTTCATCTAGTCCTGCTACATCTTTAAAAGATACATCTGATTTATCCTTTTCTTTTCCTGTATCTTTTTCAACAGATAAAACAGAGGGGACTAATTGAGGTTTACTATCTGTATGAGTATAGAGAATAAATAGAATTAGGGTAATTGACCATATTAACAGTCTATCGCTAATTTTAAAGGAAGCAAAGTTCTCAGTTGGGAAGAAACCATCATAAATAAGTATAAAGGATGCAATTAGCCCTAATACTAAAAACAAAAATATTATTTTCTTCTTTTTCAAAATATCCCCACCTTATTATTTTTTCTAAACTTAGTGTAACCATTTAGTTGAATTTATATAAAAGAAAAAATAATAAAGTTGTATGAAAATAACAACAAAGGTATAATAATCATAAGTAGGAAAGGAGAATGTGTAGAATGAATTTTATAAATTTAATTGATGAATATAGGGAAGAAATTGTTAAATCAACTCAGGAGATAATAAAGATTAAAAGTGTGGAGGAAGAACCAAAGGAGAATATGCCTTTTGGGGAAGGCCCTTATAAGGCACTTCAATATGCTTTGGAACTATCAAAAAAATTAGGATTTGATGCTAAAAACTTAGAAGGCTATGCGGGATATGCAGAGTTTGGACAGGGAGAAGAGACAATAGGAGTTTTAGCTCACCTTGATGTTGTACCTGAGGGTACAGGTTGGACTTATCCACCTTATGGTGGTGAAATTCATGACGGTAAAATATATGGCAGAGGTACTGCCGACGACAAAGGACCTACTATTGCCACACTTTATGCTATGAAGGCTTTAAAGGAATCAGGTGTAAATCTTAATAGAAAGATTAGATTGATATTTGGTACAAACGAAGAAACAGGCTGGGGTTGTATGCATTATTATTTCAAACATGAAAAAGCTCCAACTATGGGATTTACACCAGATGCAGACTTTCCAGTTATATATGGTGAGAAAGGAATCATAGTATTTAACTTAGAGCAAAAGATAAATTCAAATGACTGTGACAGTATTAAAATTGTAGATTTAAAGGGGGGCAATGCTCCTAATATGGTGCCAGATTATGCAGAGGCTATTTTAGAAGTGGAGAATATAGATAGTTTTGATGAAAAATATAAAGAATATATAAAAGAAAAGAAGTATCCAATAACTATAAATATAGAAAATAATCAAGTAAAAGTAATGGCAGAGGGAATATCAGCCCATGGCAGTACTCCAGAAAAAGGAGAAAATGCCATTTCATATTTAATGGATTTCTTAGGATATATTTTTGAAGGCAAATGTGATATTTGTGATTTTATAAATATTTATAATGAAAGAATTGGCTTCAAGCATAATGGAGAAGGAATTGGATGTGGATTAGAGGATGATATATCGGGAAAGTTAAACTTTAATCCAGGGCTTATTAAATTAGAAGACGGTAAAATAATCTTAACTATTAATGTTAGATATCCAATAAAAACCACCTCTAAGGAAGTATATGATGGTATAAGAGCGAATATTGACGGAACAAAGTTAGAATTAGTAGAAGGTACAAGCGATAGTAAGCCTCTTTATGTTCCAAAGAATAGTTTCTTAGTGGAAACATTGATGAAAGTATATAAGGAACAAACTGGAGATATAAGCAGTGAACCTGTTACTATTGGTGGTGGAACTTATGCTAGAGCCATGGAAAATGCAGTAGCCTTTGGACCAATGTTTCCAGGTCAGCCAGATGTAGTCCACCAAAAAGATGAATATATATCTATAGAACATTTAATGAAGATAACTAAAATCTATGCCCATGCATTATATGAGTTGGCAAAATAAATATAATTAAAAACTTAATGAGTTGAATATTATAATTATTAATGATAGAAGCAACAAAATAAAAAGAGAATTTTAACTTTATGTTAATAATAGAGGATTTTTTAAAAGTAAAAAACAATAAATAAACAAAAAAAATATTTGACAAACAACTGTTGTTATCATATAATAATGGAGTAAATTAAATATTGGGTTTAAGTAGAAGTGTCCGCTTCTCACCTTATAGTTCTGCTCATAAGGTTATATAAAGAAGTCTTACTATGTTAAGACGTATTTTTCTATGAAATTAAGCGGGTATTCTATACCCGCTTTTAATATTTTTAAGAATAATTAGGAGGTGCTGTACTATCAAAGAGCTTCAGATTAATGAAGAAATCAGAGATAAGGAAGTAAGATTAATTGATGTTGATGGAGGACAACTGGGAATCGTGCCTATTAAAAGGGCATTGGAGATTTCAGAAGAAAAAAGATTGGATTTAGTAAAAATAGCTCCAACTGCTAATCCACCTGTATGTAGAATAATGGACTACGGTAAATACAAATATGAATTAGCTAAGAAGGAAAAAGAAGCTAGAAAAAATCAAAAAGTAATCAACATTAAAGAAATCCGACTAACACCTAATATTGAATCCCATGATCTAAATGTAAAGGCTAAGACTGCTGGCAAATTCTTAGAAGCAGGAGATAAAGTTAAGGTATCTGTTAGATTTAGAGGTAGAGAAATGGGTCATACAGAAATAGGTAGGGAAGTATTAAATGATTTTGCCAAACTGATCGAAGAGGTTGGAATCATTGAGAAACCGGCAAAATTAGAAGGAAGAAGTATGGTAATGCACTTAACACCGAAAACTGAGTAATAAAGGAGGTAACATCATGGCAAAAATGAAAACTCATAGAGCATCAGCAAAAAGATTTAAAAGAACTGGTACAGGCAAGATAAAAAGATTTAAAGCTTACAAAAGTCATATAACAGGAAAAAAATCACCAAAGAGAATTAGAAACTTAAGAAAAGGCACTTTAGTAAGTAAAGGCGACCAAAGAAGAATAGATTCAATGATACCATAAATAAAATTATAGATATACGGGGAGGTACTATAGATGGCAAGAGTAAAAAGAGCAGTAAATGCCAAGAAAAGACATAAAAAAGTATTAAAACAAGCCAAAGGCTATTATGGAGCGAAATCTAAGTTATTTAGAACTGCTAATCAAGCTGTTATGAAATCACTTAATTATGCATATATAGGACGTAAACAAAGAAAGAGAGACTTTAGAAAGCTTTGGATTGCAAGAATCAATGCTGCTGCAAGATTAAACGGAATGAGCTATAGCAAATTCATCAATGGTCTTAAAAAAGCGAATATTGATATAAATAGAAAAATGCTTTCAGAGATGGCAATACATGATGCAGCAGGTTTTGCTAAACTAGTTGAAATTGCAAAAGGTAATTAATTATAAAAGTTCCGTTATGGGACTTTTATTTTCTTTTACTTATAGATTTATTTTATTGTGAGATACTAGGATATATATAGTAATCAGGAGGCATTAGTATGAAAAAGTTAAAACGATTTCAATTAGACCCTCCAAAGGTTTTAGCATTAGGTTTTGCAAGTTTAATACTTATAGGAGCACTATTGTTAAACTTGCCTATGGCAACTAAAACAGGGGAGAGTATTGGATTTATCAATGCGTTATTTACCTCAGCTTCTGCAGTATGTGTAACAGGACTTGTAGTAGTAAATACAGGAGAGTTTTGGTCATTATTTGGCCAGATAGTAATAATTATGCTTATACAAATGGGAGGGTTAGGATTTATGACTATGGCCACCATTGGAGCATTGCTTATAGGGAAAAAAATTACCTTAAAGGAAAGATTAGTAATAAAAGAGCAGTTAAATCAAGAAACCATGTCTGGATTAGTAAGACTAACTAAATATGTTATTCTTTCTACCCTTGCCATAGAAGGTATTGGTGCTATTTTTCTATCCACTAGATTTATACCTATATATGGAAAGGTGAAGGGAATATGGTTTTCTATATTTCATGCTATATCTGCATTCTGTAATGCAGGATTTGATCTTACAGGAGACAGTATCGCACCATTTGTGGGAGATTTTACAATAAATATGACTATATCAGCTTTAATAATATTAGGAGGACTTGGTTTTTCTGTCTATATAGATATTACTAAGAATAGAAGCTTTAAAAAGCTTAGTCTACATTCAAAGCTAGTAATATCCATTACAGGAGTATTACTTTTAGTTGGAATGATAGTATTTTTCTTAATAGAATATGATAATCCGCTTACTCTTAAACCATTGAATCTGGGGGAGAAATTAATAGCATCATTTTTTCAATCTGTAGTTCCTAGAACAGCAGGATTCTACTCAGTTAATTTAGCCGGACTTTATGATACAACAGTATTTCTTACTATTATATTGATGTTTATTGGAGCTTCTCCCGGTTCTACTGGTGGAGGAATTAAAACTACTACTTTTGGAATTCTTATACTTACTACACTAGGTGTAATAAAGGGTGAAAGGGATATCGTTGCATTCAAAAAGAGAATAGGATATGATGTAATAAATAGATCTTTAGCCATAGCTACAGTGGGAATGATTTTAATTATTGCTGTGTCCTTTGTATTGACAGTAACGGAGCCTGCTAATTTTCTCGATGTTTTATTTGAAACTACCTCTGCCTTTGCAACTGTAGGATCTTCTAGGGGACTTACACCACATCTTACTGACTTTGGGAAGATAATTATAACATTGACTATGTATGCAGGAAGAGTTGGTCCTTTAACTATGGCATATGTTTTCTCTAGAAGAAGTAAACATGGTAATTTCAGATATTCAGAAGGCAATATTATAGTAGGATAGAAAGGAGACATTTTTATGAAATCATTTGTAGTTATAGGATGTGGAAGATTTGGTGGAGCAGTCGCTAAAACTTTATATAGCTTAGGAAATGAAGTATTGGCTATTGATAGATGTGAAGAAACTATTAAAGAAATAGCTGAAGAAGTAACTCATGCTGTTCAGGCGGATGTAATGGATGAAACAGTATTGAAGGATTTAGGATTAAGAAATTTTGATGTGGCAATTGTAGCCATTGGATCAGACTTAGAGGCTTCTATAATGGCAACTATAGTTACTAAGGAATTGGGAATTAAAACAGTGGTGGCTAAGGCCTTAACAGAATTACATGGAAAGGTTCTTAAAAAAATAGGTGCAGATAAGGTAATTTTCCCTGAAAGAGATATGGGGATTAGACTAGCACATAATTTAGCTTCTACAAATATACTAGAATTTATAGAATTGTCACCAGACTATAGTATTTTAGAAATAACTGCTATAAAAGAATGGGAAGAAAAGTCTTTAGTTCAATTAAAACTTTCTACTAAATATAGAATAAATGTAATGGCCATTAAGAGAGGTAACAGTATTAGTATTTCTCCAAATGGGGAATCAATAATTAAAGAAAATGATATACTAGTAGTTATAGGCAACACTAAGGACATTAAAAGAATAGAGCAAAAAGTTGGCGAATAATATGATTGAGATTACTAGTTCAAAAAACCCTTTAATTAAGGAGATAAAATCATTATATAGAAAGAAAGATAGAATGAAGAATAAATCCTTTATTATTGAAGGGATAAAAATTGTAGAAGAAGCAATTGATAACAACTATTCTATTAAAAATATAATATATACAGACCAGCTTTTCAAAACTAAAGATGGAGAGGATTTCTACCAAAAAATAAGGTCGCTAGAGAATATAGTTTATGTACCTGACAATATTTTTAAGGAAATATCTGATACTGAAAATCCTCAAGGCATATTGGGAATTGCAATGTATAAATACAATGGTGTTGAAGAAATATTTAAAATTGAAACTCCTTTTCTATTATTTTTAGATGGTATACAAGATCCAGGTAATATGGGGACTATCATAAGAACCGCCGATGCTTTTAATATAAGTGGAGTTATAATTACAGAAGGTTGTGTTGATCCTTATAATCCTAAGGTAGTCAGGGCTACTATGGGTTCTATATTTAGAGTGCCGCTATATTATACTTCTAAAGCTATGGAAGATTTAATGAAGTTAAAGAAGGAAAATATAAAAATATATTCTACTTCTTTAGATGGAAGTATTCCAATATATGATGCAGATTTTAAAGAGGGATTTATCCTTAGTATAGGAAATGAATCAAAGGGAGTAAGTGAGGAAACCTTCTCCCTATCGGATAAATTAATAAAAATACCTATGCCAGGCATGGCTGAATCTTTAAACGCAGGAGTAGCAGCTTCTATTATAATGTATGAGGCAATGAAGCAGAGAGCCTAATAAATCTTGTGTTTTGAATTTTTAGGTGCTATAATTGAGTAAATACTTTTACAATTTGACCTTTGATATTTAAGAGGTCTTGTTTTTTTATAATAAATAGAAAAGTTTCAGAAAAGGCTACATTATACTGTTCTGCTAGAAGCCTTTTTATACTATGATAAAGGAGTAGGAATATGAAGGAAAATATGAGAGATAGACTACTGGAAATTAAAGAAATTGCTTTAAATAGTATTGATAAAATATCGGCCTTAGAAGAAGTCGAACAATTGAGAGTAAAATATCTTGGAAAAAAAGGTGAATTAACATCTGTTTTAAGAGATATGGGAAAGTTAGCTGCAGAAGAAAGACCTATAATGGGTCAAATAGCTAATGAAATTAGAGATGAGCTAGAAATTTCTATTACTTCTATGAAAGAAAAGTTAACGGAAGAACTAAAAAGAAATAGAATGAATAAAGAAAAAATAGATATAACTATGACTACAAATAAGAAAAAATTAGGGCATAAACATCCGCTATTGGCCACTGTAGAAGAGCTAGAAGATTTATTTATATCCATGGGTTTTTCAGTAGTTGTAGGACCAGAAATTGAAACAGTTGAAAATAACTTTGATGCATTAAATTCTCCTGAAAACCATCCATCTAGAGATTTATCTGATACATTTTACATAACGGATGACATTGTCCTAAGAACTCATACTTCTCCTGTTCAAATTAGAGCAATGAAGGAAATGGGAGCACCCCTTAGAATTGTATCTGCAGGTAGAACTTTTAGATTTGATGATGTAGACGATACACACTCACCAATGTTTCATCAGTTAGAGGGTTTAGTTGTGGATGAAAATATTAATATGGCTAATCTTATCCACACATTGGATATATTTATAAAAGAGTTATTTGGTAGTGATATGAAGACTAGATATAGACCTCATCATTTTCCATTTACAGAACCATCTGCAGAAGTAGACGTATCCTGTTTGAAATGTAGAGGCAAAGGATGTCCTGCTTGTAACTTCACTGGGTGGAGTATGGAATTATTAGGTTGTGGTATGGTACATCCAAAGGTTTTAGAAAACTGTGGAATTGATTCTGAAAAATATAGTGGATTTGCTTTTGGAATGGGAATTGATAGAATCACCATGGTGAAATACGGTATAAATGATATTCGTTTATTATTTGAAAATGATAATAGATTTTTAGAACAATTCTAGATAGAAAAGGAGTGAAAATATGCTATTACCTGTAAAATGGTTAAAAGATTATATAGAAACAGGCAAGGATTCTAGGATATTAGCAGATGGACTTACTCTATCTGGATCTCATGTAGAGTCAATTATAAATTTAAATAAAGGCATAGAAAATATAATAGTTGGAAAAATTTCAAATCTGGAGAAACATCCTGACGCAGATAAGCTTACTATATGTAAAGTAGATATAGGAAAGGAAGTCCTTCCAATAGTAACTGGTGCTGCTAATTTACAAGAAGGAGACTATATTCCAGTAGCAGTTATAGGATCAAAATTACCAGGAGATATTGTAATTGAAAAAACAAACTTTAGAGGAATAGATTCCTTTGGAATGTTATGCTCTTTAAAGGAATTAGGATATAGTGATAATGTTATCCCAAAAGAGATGAAAGACGGTATATTCGTATTAGATAAGGAATATCCATTGGGAGAAGATATTGCTGCAATAATGGGATTAAATAATGAGGTAATAGAATTTGAAATTACACCAAATAGACCTGACTGCTTGAGCATTATGGGTATGGCAAGAGAAACTGCTGCTACTTTTAAAATTCCACTAAAAGAACCTGTAATTAATATAGAGAATGAGGTAGAAGATATAAAGGACTATGTTAATTCCATTGAAGTATTATCTAATAATTGTAATAGATATTATGCTAGAGTGATAAAAAATGTAAATATAAAACCATCACCACTTTGGATGCAAATTAGACTTATGGAGGCAGGAATAAGACCAATAAGCAATATAGTCGATATAACTAACTTTGTAATGCTAGAATATGGTGAACCATTACACGCTTTTGATTTAGATAAACTTGGAGGAAAAAAGATTATTGTAAGAGAAGCTAAAGAAGGAGAAAAACTACTTACATTAGATGAAGTAGAAAGAGAACTTAGTACTTCAGATTTAGTTATTGCAGATGAAAAAGAGCCTATAGGAATAGCTGGAGTTATGGGTGGATTCAATAGTGAAATCACCAATAATACTAAATGTGTACTTTTAGAAGGGGCAAACTTTGACCAAAGAAGTGTAAGACTTACATCAAAGAGATTTGGTTTAAGAACTGAGGCTTCCACTAGATTTGAAAAAGGGATTGATCCTAATTTAAGTCAACTAGCGGTAGAAAGAGTTTGTCAATTAATTGAAGAAATCGGTGCTGGAACAGTAGTTAAAGGAAATATAGATATATATAAAGAAGTAAAAGCAGAAACAACAATAGATTTAAGACCAAGTAGAGCAAATAAGCTGCTAGGAATTGATATTTCTATAGATGAAATGATGTCTTACTTAAATGGATTAGGTCTTGAATCAAGACTGGAAGGAGAATTAATTAAGGTAAATATACCAACCTTTAGACTTGATCTTAAAATAGAAGCAGATTTAATTGAAGAAATTGGTAGGCTTTATGGATTCCACAATATAGAAAGTAAACCTCTATTGGGTACTTTAACTAGAGGTGAGAAGCCTTATGGAAGAAGAATTGAAGATAGAACTAAGGATATTCTTCAAGGGTTAGGATTAAATGAAGTAATGACTTACTCCTTTATTAGTCCTAAGGCCTATGATAAAATCAGGCTTCCAGAGGATAGTCCTTTAAGAAAATATATAAGACTTATAAATCCATTAGGAGAAGATTATAGCGTAATGAGAACTACTCTTATACCAAATATGATGGAGCTTATTAGTAGAAACTATAATCGTGGGGTAGAGGAATGTTCTGTATATGAAATAGGAAACTCTTTTATAGCTAAGTCTTTATCTATTGAAGAATTACCTGATGAAAAGAAGGTCTTATCCATAGGAATCTATGGCAATAAGGATTTCTTCGATTTAAAAGAAATTGTAGATAAGACTTTAGGTAGACTTGGTATCAAAGAGGTAGAATATATTAGAGAAGAAAATAATACTAGTTTCCATCCTGGAAGAACTGCTAAACTTATATTAGATGGTGAGGAAATAGGTATTTTAGGTGAAATGCATATAGATGTTCTTGAAAATTATGATATAAAGGAAAGAGTATATATAGCTCAATTGGATTTTGATAAAATTGTTGAAAAGACTAATTTAGAAGTTAAATATACACCATTGCCTAAATATCCAGCAATGCTTAGAGATTTAGCTTTAGTAGTTAAAGAAGATATATTAGTGGGAGATATTCAAAAGATAATCTCAAAACATGGAGAAGGTCTAATAGAAAAAATTGAATTATTTGATATATATACTGGAGATCAAATTCCTGAAGGAATGAAGAGTGTAGCATATTCTATTACTTATAGATCCTATGAAAGAACTCTTCGTGAAGATGAAGTAAATAATATTCAAGAAACTATTATTAAAGATTTAGAAAATACTTTTGATGCAAAGCTTAGGTCATAAAAAGAGTAGATAATTCTACTCTTTTTTCTCCAAAAAGAAGGAGATTTAAAACTTATGTAGAATATATACTTATAAACTATAAAGGAGTGGTACAAGTTATGACAGAAAGAAAGAAAATAAACATATTTATAGATGGTCGTAACTTTACAGTGGTAGGAACAACTGATGATGAAGATTACGTCAGAAATCTAGCCAATTATGTAGATAAAAAAATAAGAGAATTAGCAAGTAAAAATGATAGATTATGTCAAACAAGTTCAGCTACATTAGCTGCTTTTAATATAGCCGATGAACTCCATAGAACTACATCAAAGTTACAACAATTAGAAAATCAATCTAAAGATCCAATGGAGAAATATGGCAACGTAATAAATGAATTAGAAAAAGCTAAAACGACTATTCAAAAGCTAGAAGCTCAAAATTTACAGTATAAAGATGATTTGCTTCAGACTAAAATTGAAAGTGAAAATGCATTAAAGGAAATGAAAAAACATGAACAGGCTTTAGAATTAAAAGAACAAGAATTAATAGAAAGTCAGAAAATGATTAAATCATTACAGGATAAAGTCTTTGATAATCAAATTGAATTAATTGAAACTAAAAAAGAATTAGGAGAAGTCCTAAAAATATTAGATAATGAAAAAAAGGTGTTTGCCAAGGAGGAAGTATAGTAGGTGAATAATGATATTGAATTATTAGCTCCTGTAGGTAGTATGGATTCACTTCATGCAGCTGTTCAGAATGGAGCAAATGCAGTTTATTTAGGAGGCAAACTCTTCAATGCTAGACAATATGCCTCTAATTTTGATTATGATGAATTAAAAGAGGCCGTTAATTATGCACATTTAAGAAATGTAAAGGTATATATTACGGCTAATATTTTAGTAGATGATTCTGAAATGGAGGAAGTAATAGACTATATTAAATTCCTCTATGAAATAGATGTAGATGGTATGATAGTTCAAGACCTAGGTCTTGCTAAGATTATAAGGGATATGTTTCCTGATTTAGAGGTTCATGGAAGTACACAGATGACAATAAATAATTTACCAGGAGCAGAATTTGTTCATGATATGGGACTTACTAGAGTAGTATTAGCTCGTGAAGTTCCTGTTGATGAAATAAAATATATTCATAAAAATACCCCCATTGAATTAGAAGCATTTATTCATGGGGCTCTTTGTGTTTCATACTCTGGACAATGTTTGATGAGTAGTATGATAGGTGGTAGAAGTGGGAATAGAGGAAAATGTGCACAACCATGTAGAATGCCATCTTCTATAGTAGATAGAGATGGAAATCTAATAAAAGATTGGGAGAAAAAACATATACTAAGTACAAGGGATTTAAATACTTTAGAAGAAATCCAAGAAATAGTAGATGCTGGTATTATCTCTCTAAAGATAGAGGGAAGAATGAAAAGACCAGAATATGTGGCAACAGTAGTTAAAAACTACAGAAAAGCTCTAGATGAAGGTAAAGAAAATCTAGACCTGGAAGATAAAAAAGATGTAGAGCAAATATTTAATAGAGGATTTACTAAAGGACTTATGTTTGGAGAATTTGGCAGAGACTTCTCTTCCATGGAGAGACCAGATAATAGGGGAATCTTAACAGGAAAAGTAACTAGGGTAGATAAATATAAAGTATATGTACTATTGAATGAAGATGTAGATACAGGAGATGGGCTAGAATTTGAAGGTGCAAATGGTGAATATATAGGAATGATTGCTCCCTTTGATGGTAAAAAAGGTACTACTATGAATTTAGAGAAACCAGGATTTATTCTTAATGATTCTCTAGTATATAGGACATCTAGTGTAAATTTGTTAAATCGAGCTAGATTAAGCTATGAAGGAGAAAATGTAAAAAGACCTGTAAATATGGAAATCAATATAAATATAGGCGAGAAACCAAAGCTGATTCTTATATATAGAGAAAATGTAATTGCTGTAGAAGCAGAGAAAGAAGTGGAAAAATCTGAGAGAGTTCCATTGACAGAGGAAAAAGTGAGAGAACAACTATCAAAGCTTGGAGACACTACTTATACTTTAGATAATATAAATATTAATTTAGATGAAGAATCTTACTTACCTGTGTCAACTTTAAATCTGTTAAGAAGAGAAGCAATAGGAAAGCTAGATGAAGTATTAAAAAATATGAATAAGAGAACTTCCATAGATCCTAAAACCTATAATGAAAAAAAGAAAGAATTCTTTTCGTACAAAAAATCAAGTAAAGAAACTAATAATAAGATTAGTGTAAAAGTTAGTAGTATAGAGCAATTTAATCAGCTAGATTTAGATAAGCTAGATAGGGTTTATCTAGGTTTTTATGATGGAGTGAACAAGGCTGTTTCAAAGGCTAAAAATTATAATAAGGAAATATATCTTTGGACAGACAAGATATTATACAGAAGAGACTTAGATAATATTGCTAGGGTAATAGAGCCTATTGAGAAAGAAATAGATGGAGTATCTGTATCAAATTTAGGTACATTAAAGTATATAAAAGATAGATTCGATTTAAAAATTCATGGAGATATAGGATTAAATATATTCAACAGCTTTACTTTAAACTATCTAAAGGAAATAGGTTTAGAAAGTGCCGCATTATCTCCTGAGCTAACATTAAATCAAATTAGAAGAATAGAGGAAAAGTCTAATAGCTTTACAGAAGCCATAGTTTATGGTTATTTACCAGTCATGGTAACAAAACATTGTCCTATGTCTTTAGTAAAGGGATGTAAAGACGATAAAAACTGTAAAAAATGTAATTTCTCCAAGGGATATGGAATAAAAGATAGAATGAATGTCACCTTTTATATGGATAGAAAAGATGGATATTCAAATATTTATAATTCTGTACCATTACTTGTAATAGATAGCTTAAAGCAAATATATAATAGTGGTATATCAATGGCTAGACTAGACTTTACCATTGAAGAAAAAGGAATAAAAGAAATTCAAAGTAATTTCTATGATTATGCTAATAATAGAATAGATGAAAAAGAAGCAAAAGAGTTCTTAGATAAATTTAAAGAAAATAAAAACATAACCAATGGTCATTATTTTAGAGGTGTTATGTAAGTTATAAGAGGAGTATTAAACCATATAAGAAGAGGGGATTTTTATGTCTAAAAAGGATAATAAAATTAAATATATGGCTCCTATGGGGATGATTATAATAATTTTATCTTTAGCAATTTATTTTTTATGGCAGGAGAATATGAGATATAAAGAGGTCATAAAGAATAAGGATATAGAGATCAGTCGAATTCAAGATAAAGATGATTTTCAAGAAGAACTGAATAAAAGTATTGAAGAAAGAGACCATTTATTAGCAATAAGTGAAGAATTGACTAAGAAAATTGAGGAACTGCAGAATAAAGCAAATATTGAAAGGGAATATGGATTAGTTAAGTTAAGTGATATTGATCCAACCTTTGTTGAAGATTTAAGATATGCAACTGAAAATAATTTTGTAAAAAAACAGATTTACCCGGATAATAGCATTGCAATTCTTAGGACAGATACAGCTATGAAGCTAAAGGAGGCAAACGAAATATTCCAAAAAGATGGATATACTATTAAAATTTTCGATGCCTATAGACCACATAGTGCACAATATATACTCTGGGACTATGCATCGGATAAGAATTTTGTTGCTGATCCTAAAAAAGGCTCTAAACATAATATGGGCGTAGCTGTTGATATTACCTTAGTAGATAAAGAGGGAAATGAAATAGAAATGGGTACTGAATATGATAATTTTACGGAAAAGGCAGCCTATAACTATTCAGGCCATACGGAAACTGCTTTGAAAAATATGAAATACTTACGTGATGTAATGGAACAGGTAGGTTTCAAAGGTATTTCAAATGAATGGTGGCATTTTGATGACATTGACTGGAAACAGTATGAAGTATTGGATATCGGATTTGATAAATTTGTTTAGTACTAATAAAGACACTATAATTGCATTATTGCAGGGTAATTTACGAGAAGGAATGATTAAAAAATGAATGTAAAGACCTTAAAAACATTAGAATATAATAAAATTGTAGACTTACTTCTAGAAAAAGCTGAATCTAGCTTAGGTAAAGATAAAGTAAAAGAGATAAAACCTTTAATAAATATGGAGGATATAGAGTATCTTCAAAGAGAAACAGAAGAAGCTCAATCCTTATTGATTAAAAGAGGAACACCACCGCTTTATGGGATACACAGTATAGCACCTGAAGTTAAGAGAGCAGAAATAGGCGGTTCTCTTAGTCCAGGTGGATTATTAAAAGTATCCGATTCTTTAAGGGTTTCTAGGGGATTAAAAAATTATATAAAAGAAACAAAGGAAGATAGGGTTTCAAATTATCCTATTATTGAAAGTTTAGTAGAAGATCTTAGGGTATTTAAACATATTGAAGATGAAATAAACAATGCTATTGTTTCTGAAAATGAAATATCTGATAATGCAAGTTCAACCCTTAGAAGCATTAGACGAAAAATAATAAGCAAAAATGATGCTGTAAAAGATAAATTAAGTTCTATAATAAGCTCTCAAGATAATAAAAAATATTTACAGGATAGTATTGTAACTATTAGAGAAGGTAGATATGTAATACCAGTTAAAGCTGAAAATAGGGGAAATGTTCCTGGTTTAGTCCATGATATGAGTGGAAGTGGAGCCACTTTATTTGTAGAGCCTATGGCTGTAGTTCAGTTGAATAATGAACTGAGAGAATTAGAGTTAAAAGAAAGAGAAGAGATAGAAAGGATATTAAGAGAACTTTCTAATTTAGTAGCAGAAGAATCAGAAGGAATTGCCAATAATCAAAAAGTCCTTCAAGAGTTAGATTTTATTTTTGCTAAAGGAAAGCTTGCCTTAGATATGAAGGCAACAAGACCTATATTAAATGAAAAAGGTTATATAAATATAAAAAAAGGAAGACATCCTTTACTTAATGTATCTAAAATAGTACCAATAGACGTATATTTGGGAAAAGAGTTTAATTCTCTTATAATTACAGGGCCAAATACTGGAGGTAAAACTGTTACGTTAAAAACTGTTGGACTTCTTACTCTAATGGCACAATCAGGACTCCATATTCCAGCAGATTTTAATTCGGAAATAGCAGTATTTAATCAAGTATTTGCAGATATTGGAGATGAGCAAAGTATAGAGCAGTCTTTATCTACTTTTTCCTCTCATATGGTGAATATAGTAGATATATTAGACAAAGTGGAGTATAATAGCTTAATATTATTTGATGAACTTGGTGCAGGAACAGACCCTACGGAAGGTGCAGCCTTGGCCATGTCTATTTTAGATAAACTACTTAAACTAAATGTAAGAACTATTGCAACAACTCACTATAGTCAATTAAAACTATATGCATTGACTACAGAAGGAGTTAGAAATGCATCTGTAGAATTTGATGTAGAAACATTAAGTCCTACCTATAAATTACTTATAGGAGTGCCAGGTAAGTCTAATGCATTTGAAATATCTAGAAGACTTGGGTTAAAGGATAATATAATAGACTATGCTAAAGATCTTATTTCTAAGGAAAATATAGAGTTTGAAGATGTACTTCAAGCTATGGAAAAAGATAGACTAGCTGCTGAAGCCAATAGACAAGAGGCAGAAAGGTATAGACTAGAAGTAGAAAAGCTAAAGGAAGATTTAGCTGTAGAAAAAGATAAAACAGAGGAAATGAGAGATAAGATTTTAACTAAGGCTAGGGAAGAGGCTAGGCAAATACTTAGAACAGCAAAGGACGATGCAGATTCCATAGTTGGAGAGTTGAAAGATATATCTTCAGAAATAGAAAAAGATAGGGCTAGAAAGATCCAAGAAACCCAAGAAAGACTAAAATCTAAGCTAAATAAAGTAGAGAGAGAAGTATCTAAAAATATATTAAATGTAAAATCTAACAAGCCGCCAAAAAATCTTAAGGTGGGAGAAACTGTAGAGGTGCTTACGTTTAATCAAAAAGGTACAGTCTTAGAAGAACCAGATGATAATGGAAATGTAAAAATTCAAGTAGGTATAATGAAAATAACATCCCATATATCAACTCTTAAAAGAGCAACATCTGATGAAGAAGAAAAGATCCATGGCAGCACTAAGAAAATCATGGGTTCAAAGTCTAAAGATATAAAAACAGAAATAGATTTAAGAGGACAAAACTTAGATGAAGCTTTCCTTGAACTGGATAAATATTTAGATGATGCATATATTGCAGGATTAAAGCAAATTTATATAATCCATGGTAAAGGAACAGGAGTTTTAAGAGAAGGTATAAAAAGCTATTTAAGAAGCCATAGACACGTAAAGTCTTCTAGATTTGGAAACTATAATGAAGGTGGAAATGGAGTTACAGTAGTAGAAATTAGATAAATAAATAAAAATAAAAGAGATATTTATCGTGGTAAAGATAAATATCTCTTTTTAATTTATGAATAGTCGAGAAAAAATGAACCGCTTTCTATCTGGTGACGATAACAATATGAGGGGGTGATGCCGATGGACATATGTGATATAGAAAAATTAATTGATTTATATGGGAATGTTATTTATGGATTTTGTCGGCGGCTTACAATGAATAAGTCTGACGCAGATGATCTATATCAGCAAACTTTCCTAAGAGCGTTAGAAATAAAAGAAAAGATAGATATAAACAATAATCCCAAGGGGTTCTTGATTTCTCTTGCTGTAAGTATATGGAAAAACAGCACTCGTAAGAAAGCACGCCACTACAGGATCGCACCAATTGCCGGGGTGGAAGAGGAGGACTGGCTAAATACATCCACTGATAGTATTAGTATAGAAGATATAGTTATTTCAAATGAATTAACAGATGAAGTTAATACCATAGTTTCTAAATTAAATGATAAGTTTAGGATACCTATTATTATGTATTATAATGGAGATATGTCTATAGCAGAGATTGCTACGGCTTTAAAAGTGCCCCAAGGAACAATTAAGAGCCGTCTATATAAAGCTAGATTAATTATAAAAAATGAACTGGAGGTGAAGGGCTATGAAAGATATAGATAGGGATGGGATTGATATGTTGCTCAAAATATCACTTTCACCATCTGTTAAGGTCGATGAAAGACTAAATCAAGAATTGAAGAAAAAATTAAAGACTCAGTCTTCTAAAGAAAAATCTTTATCTATATGGTGGCTTCCTATGGTTATTTCCATATTTATGACTATGGCAGCATCGACAATAGCTTTTATTTGTATTCCATATGGAATTTTGCAGTTAGGAGTTTTAATATTTTTGCTATTAACTATGATATTTAGCATAGTATTGACAGCTATAGGAGTTAAATACTTTGAACTTAAGAAAGGAGCTGTGATTTGTTTATGAATATGTTAATACTGTTTGGAATATTGATATTATTTATTGGTGTGACATTTATCCTGTTAGGGACATGGACATATAAGGATGCAAAAAAAAGGAATTTAGATGCAGGTCTATGGACTGCTATAGTATTATTAGTTCCCAACTTAATGGGTTTAATAATTTATTTTCTAGTAGCTCGTAGATATGAAGCAATCAGATGCAATAAATGTAGCAGCACAGTACCAGCATCATCCCATTATTGCATGAATTGTGGAAATGAATTTAAGGAAGATCCTAGATATTACAGGGAAAATAGAGAAAGTAACTCTAAGAGACTTATAATAGGATTTATAATCTATTTTACTATAGTTATTATAATTTTCATGGGATTTGTTATAATGGTATTTAGAGATGATAACTTAAAATCTAATGGTGGAATATCAATAGGTTCAATAGAAAACAATATAGGAGATAAGTGGAATATATCGTATATTTATTCTACTAAGGAATTTGCTCGTAAAATAAACATAAAAGATAATAGTCCAAAAACACTCTATATTGAATCTGAATGTGAGAAAGGCGAACTTTCACTAAAGTTAATACAGGGAGAAATAGAAAAGACTATAGATTTATCGCCTAAAAATGATAGTTATGAATTCGATTTATCTATATTTAAAGATGGGAAAGTTCAGCTTTATTTAATTGGAAATAATGCAAAGAATGTAAAGTTTGAATCGTATTGGGAATAAGTGTGATAAATTATTAATGGGTGGTGAATTAGTGAGAATAGGAAAATTTGCTGAAAGTAACAATCTTACCATTGACACTGTTAGGCATTATATGGAGTTGGGATTGATTATACCTGAAATGCAGGGGGGACAATACTATTTTGACCATAGATGCAAATCAGACTTAGGGGATATTTTAAGCTTAAAGAGTATGGGATTTACTCTAAATGAAATTAAGTCTATATTTATCTTTAGACGATTAGGAAATCTTACACCATATGAACAAGATCAATATTATAAGGCTTTTTTTGAAAACAAATATATAAGTATTGGAAAAGAAATAGAGAACCTTAAGGAAGTTAGAAATAATCTTAAATACAAAATACAAGAGTTAGAAAGTCTTAATGTAGGTCCAAAAAATAAAATTGGAATCGATTTTAAACATTTAAATATATTTAAATGTTTAAAGTGTAATAGTACTTTGGTACTTTCAAAGGGAAATGTGGATAATAATCAAATAATTGACGGTGTTTTAAGATGTAGTTGTGGATTAGAATATATAATTGAGGATGGAATATTAGTAATTAATCAGCAATCTAAAGATCATGGAGTAAATTTTGATTTTAATTATATAGTGGAATATATAAGTTTAACTGATATAGGGTACTTAGATAAACTATATAGGAACTTAGAGTTAATGCATAAGAAAGTAGAGTTTGATGAGTTTCAAAATAAAATGATATTAGAATTAGGGTCGGGAAGTGGTTTTTTCCTAAGACATATATATAATGAATTACCTGATAATACTATTTATATAGCTGTAGATAATGATTTAGAAAGACATAAATTCTTAAAAAATATGTTAGAACTTATGAATTGCAATAAGAACATAGTTTTTATCTGCACAGATTTTAGTGAAATTCCCATAGAAGATAAATCTATTGATGTTCTTGTGGATTTTACAGGAAGTAGCAACTATGGTTTTTTAAATGAAGAGTTTTTATTAAAGAAAATTGATAAATATGTTAAAACATCCGCTTGGTTAATTGGATCATATATAATATTTAAAAACTTCAGCATGAATAGTAAAATAACTGAAGAATATAGAAAAAATTTTATTTTAAATAATATACAAGAAAATATAAACAACCTATACTATAAACCTATTTATGAAAATGTATCAGCACCTTTAGATAAAGGTGGTAAATATGAAGATTATTTCGTAAAAGGAGAAGAAGTATATTCTTATTTATATTACGGTAAAAGATAGAGTTAACACCATACTTTATCAATTATATAATCAAAAATATTTATTATATATATTGACGTTGCCTAAAGACTACTGTTTAAGATGTAGTTAATAGGAGGGGGCAATATGAAAAATAAAACAGAAAGACGAAATTTTATATTATTTTCACTAGGTAAATTTGTATCTATTTTTGGTGCATCCATTTATTCTTTTGCAATAGGTCTTTATGTATTAGAAATTACAGGTTCAGGCTTAAATTTTGCTTTAAGTCTAATAGTTAGTAGTATACCTATGCTAATTATCAATCCATTTGCTGGAGTTTTAGCAGATAAATTTGATAAAAAGAAGATAGTTGTTATGATGGATATAGTGAATGGAACATTTTTAATGTTAATATATATAATTAGCTGTATATATGGACTAAGCTTACCAATTATATATATTAGTACATTTATCACTACGATTTTCAGTACTATATTTGGCATATCTATGGAGGCTGCAATTCCTAATATAGTATCAAAAGATATGTTAATGAATATTAATTCAATTAGTAAAATTATAGACTCCATATCTTCAATATTAGGGCCAATGGTTGGGGGGCTGGTATTTGCTTTTATTGATATTAAATATTTTATTTTACTTTGTGGAATATTCTATGTAATTTCAGGAGTATCTGAAATGTTTATAGATTTTAGATATAACTATCATGGACATGAGGAAAATGAAAATAATATTAATTTTGTAGAAGATATGAAAAAAGGTTTCGAGTATATTATGGAGAGAAAAGACATCATAGGAATTTTTACTGTGTTTATTAGTATAAATTTTTTTATGGGTCTATCAGTTACAGTACCTTTACCTTATATAATTAATAATGTACTGACGCTAGGTTCTAAAAGTCTAGGCATAATTCAAAGTGGATTTCCAGTAGGGATGATAATTGGGGCATTACTGATTAAAAGGATAATGAAGAAGATTGAATATAAAAAAGTTTTAATGTTTTCTAGTTTTACCTTAGGAATATGCACAATCTTATTAGGTATTCCCATACTATTTAAGAATATGGCATTTACTACTATCATGTATACTTTGTATTATTGCGGGGTAGTAGTTGTATTCGGAGTTACTATATCTTGTATAGATATACCAATTATGTATATGTTGCAAAAGATGATACCAGATGAATATAGAGGAAGAGTTCTAAGTATAGTAATGAGTACAGTTAAAATCATTCTGCCTATTGGTCTAATATTATCTGGATATTTATTAAATAGAATCCCAATATATTTTATAACAACTGTAGGAGGAATATTATTATTTTTAACTAATGCATTATCTTTAAATAGTAAAAAAACAATATTTTCAGATGTAAGTAAAGAGAATTAAATAATTACTTGTATTTTTATTAGGAGTATTGTATATTATATATTAATAATTGTATATAATTCGTAGATTGAGAAAGTAAGATATTTAACCCTGTAAAAGCGAGCTGGGATGGTGAAAGCCAGTGCAGGGAAAATATTTGAGAAGAACTCATGAGAATATATCTGAAATCAGTAAGATATTACGCTAGCAGCGTTAAAATTTCGAGTGGGCATTTGCCAACAAGAGTGGTATCACGGGTTAGCTCTCGTCTCTTACATTAGGGATGAGGGCTATTATTATTTTGAGGAGGTTGAAAAGATGTTAAACTTTAGAGAAGAAGCTGTAAAATTAATTAAGTCTGAAGTAGATACACTGACGGAAGAAGAAATATCTGCTTTAATAGAAGTACCACCATCTTATGATATGGGTGATTATGCTTTTCCAGTATTTAGGTTAGCAAAGGTTTTTAGAAAAGCACCACCTGCCATAGCAGAAGAATTAGCAGGTAAATTTGGAGACAATGAGTATTTTGAAAAGATAGAAAATAAAGGACCTTATCTTAACTTCTTTATAAATAAAGAGAAACTTACAGAAGTTGCTTTAAATGGGGTAAAAGAAAAGCAAACTAAATACGGTTCTTCAGATATGGGTAATGGAAAAACAGTAATAGTAGAATATTCATCTCCTAATATTGCAAAGCCTTTCCATATAGGGCATATCAGAACAACAGTTATAGGAAATTCATTATATAAAATATATAAATTCCTTGGATTTGAAACAATAGCAATAAATCATTTAGGAGATTATGGAACACAATTTGGGATGTTGATTTCTGCCTATAAGAAATGGGGAGATAAGGAAGTAATAGAGGCTGACCCTATAAATGAATTATTAAAGTTATATGTTAGATTTAATACAGAAGCAGAAGAAAATAAAGATTTAAGAGATGAAGCGAGATACTGGTTTAAAGAATTAGAAGACAGAAATGAAGAAGCTGTAGAACTATGGAAATGGATTAGAGAAATATCTCTAAAGGAATTCAACAAAGTATATGATATGTTAAATATTAAGTTTGACTCCTATGCAGGGGAATCTTTCTATTCAGACAAGATGCCTGCAGTAATTGAGGAGTTAAAGGAGAAGAACTTATTAAAAGAATCAGAAGGAGCATATTTGGTAGACCTAGAGGAATATGGAATGCCACCAGCTCTTATAATGAAATCTGATGGCTCTACCTTATACACTACTAGGGATATAGCAGCTGCATTCTATAGAAAGAAAACCTATGACTTCTATAAAAATATATATGTAGTAGCTTCCCAACAAAATCTTCACTTTAAAGCATGGATGAAGGTAATAGAGCTTATGGGTCACGAGTGGGCAAAAGATTGTATCCATATACCATTTGGTATGGTTAGTTTAGAGGATGGGACTTTATCTACTAGAAAAGGTAGAGTGGTCTTCTTAGAAGATGTGTTAAATACTGCAGTTAAAAATACTCTAAATATAATAAATGAAAGAAATCCAAAGTTGGAAAATAAAGAAGAAGTAGCAAAGCAAGTGGGTATAGGTGCAGTAGTGTTTCAAGAATTATTTAATCAAAGAATTAAAGACTATGTATTCTCCTGGGATAGAACTTTAAGTTTTGAAGGAGAAACAGGGCCTTATGTTCAATATACCCATGCAAGAATAAACTCTTTGCTTGAAAGAGGAGAATTTAATGTAGATGATAATGTGAATTATAGTCTTTTAAATACAGAGGAAGAAATCAATATAACAAGACTACTATATGATTTCCCTAGAATAGTAATAGATGCTATGGAAAAAAATGAGCCATATTTCATTACAAGGCATATAGTTGAAGTCGCAAAGGCTTATAACAAGTTCTATAACTCATGTCCTATAATTACAGATGACATAGAATTAAAAAAAGCAAGACTTATGTTATCCTTTGGAGCTAAAAATGTACTAAAAAATGGATTAGGCTTATTAGGTATGGAAGCGCCGGAAAGAATGTAGATATAGATGGAAAAGAATTTAGACAGACTTTTACTGAATTTATTTCAAGAAGATTATATAAAAAATAACACTTACACATATTTATCTCAATTGGGAGTAGTAACAATAAAATCCTTAATGCCTATGAAAGAAGAAGTAGCAGTAAGGATTGATTATAAAAGATTTATAGAAGAGTTTAAACTATGGGTAAGTTATAGAAATGGTGAAAATCCTTCCTTATTAAATATACAAGGAAGGGTAGACCCTTCTATATATTGGGATGAAGAAGATAATTCAATTGTAAGTAGGATAATTCCTATAGTCCTTAGTAACCAAAACTATGAAATAGTGGAAGAAGAAATTATAAAAAATGTATTATTTACATCTGGGAATTTAAAGGTACTTTTTGAATGGATATCTATTAGCTACTTATTGTATGAAATAATCTATAGTAAAATTGAAAACAAATTATTAGATAAATTAAAAGAAATTATAATAGGGTTTTCTCAAGTTGATTATATGAGAAAATATGAAAGACATTATAGGATAGGGATTGAAGATTATAAAGGAAATTTTAGTGTAGATTTTGAAAGAGAAAAAATTTATTTATTAAATATGTTAAATGGAATAGAGAACCTTAGATATCCTAACTTAGTTGATTTGACAAATATATTTAACAAAGAAGAACCGAAGACCACTATTGGTGAAATAGTTTATAGATTTCTATATGAATTAGATACTGAATATAGCCTTCCTAAATTTTATATGAATCTTGGAGAGTATATTATAAATTTAAGGAAGTCTAGAATTGATCCAGAGCAGCTAAAAATAGAAAAGTATATATTACCAGATATTTTTAGCTTTAAAGAAGGAGAAGTGTTTTTCCATTCCTTGCTTAAAAAATCCAAGGTAATAAAAAAAGAAGTAAAAAACAATGTTTTAACTTCTTTAGTTCAAACTAGAACAGGTATGTATTCATTTAAAAAATAGGCTTTCAAATTGATGAATGCCTATTTTTTAATATATTCTAAAAAATCTTTTTCGTCAATTTCCACCAAACAACTTAATTCCTCAACAATGCTGTCTTTTAAACTTATGAAGTCATCTATTTGAGTATTTTTACCTGTATATTCTAAAGCTTCAATAATCAGAAGCATATCATCCTTAGACATTTCCTGTATTGAAATCTTGTCAAAATCTCTCATGATTGTCCTCCTTTTGTCGTATTATACAATCTATTTTATAAGAACTTTGTCAAAAGTTCAATGGTTATTCTCATGTTTTTCTAAATTATCTGTATAAGATTAAAAACTAATGATATAATGTATTTAGTATTAAGGGAGGAAAAGATATGAAGACAATATTAACTACACTAAATTCCAAATTTGTTCATTCTTGTTTATCTATTAGATATTTGAAGGAATATGTTAGAGATTTAATCTCAATTGAACTAAAAGAGTATACAATAAACCAGAATATAGATTTCATAGCTTCAGATATATATAAAGAAAACCCGGATGTAATAGGTTTCTCCACTTATATATGGAATTTAACTGAGACTTTAGAGATATGTGAAATTTTAAAAATAGTTAAGCCTGAGATAAAGATAATTTTAGGGGGACCAGAGGTTTCCTTCGGCGGAGAAAAGATACTAAAGGATAATCCCTTCATTGATTTTATAGTCTATGGAGAGGGGGAAGAAACATTTAAGGAGCTTATGGAAGCTTTAATAAGCAATAGCAGTAAATATAATAATATAAATGGTTTAATTCATAGAGAGGACAATAAGATAGTTATCAATCCTTCTAGGCATTTAATTAAAGATTTAAATACTATTCCATCTCCCTATAGAAATATGGGAAATGAATTTAGAAATAAAATAGTATATTTTGAATCATCTAGAGGATGTCCTTTTGGTTGTGAATTTTGCCTTTCCTCAACTATTAAAGGAGTTAGATATTTCTCTATAGAAAGGGTAAAAGAAGAATTAAATATACTTATAGACTCTAAAGTTAAACAAGTAAAGTTTGTAGATAGGACATTTAATGCAAATAAAAAGTATGCCATGGAAATAATGAATTTTATTATAGATAAAAATCCTAAAGATATTAACTTTCACTTTGAAGTTACAGCTCATTTATTAGATAGAGAAATGCTAGACTTTCTATCTAATGTAAAAGAAGGACTATTCCAGTTTGAGGTAGGAGTACAGTCTACTAATTTAGATACTATAGAAGCAGTAGGTAGAGTTACTGATTTTGAGAAATTAAGAAGAATTACTAGTGAAATAAAATCATATAAAAATATTCATCAACATCTAGACCTTATTGCAGGGCTTCCCTATGAAGGATACAATTCCTTTAGAAAGTCATTTAATGATGTTTATGAAATCAAGCCTGAGAAAATACAATTAGGTTTTTTAAAGCTGTTAAAAGGGTCCGGCTTGAGGAAAGATGAAGAAAAATATGGATTTAGATACTTAGATACCCCACCTTATGAAGTATTAGAGAATGACTTTATAAAATATGGAGAGATTATAAGGCTTAAATTTATAGAGGATCTAGTGGAAAGATATTATAATGAAGGATATTTTGAACACTCTCTAGAATATATAATTAATAACCACTATACTAGTCCATTTGATTTTTACGAGGATTTCTCTTTCTTCTGGGAAGAAAATGAGTATCATAAGGTATCCAATAGTAGAATTAGATTATATGAAATATTAATAGAGTTTTATAAAACAAAAAATTATCCCGATATCTCGAGCTTTAATGAATTGTTAAGATTTGATTTTATAGAGAATAATAAAGGGTCACGAACTCCACATGGTATAGATATATTTGAAAGAAACATAGAACAAAGGAAGATGCATGAGATACTAAAGGATGAAAGAATAATTGAAAAGTACTTAAGAGAATATAAGGATTTACCAACTAAAAAAACAATAAAAGAAGTAGCAATAGAAGGATTTAAAAATAATATTTTTAAAATCATGGAAAATGGTTATAATTCCATAGACGAAAAGGATGAAATATATATATTGTTTGTTTATCAGGAAGGAGTCATAAATAGATGTAAAACTTATGACGTAACTTATATATTAAAGGAGTTGATTTGATTGGATATATTAAAAGATTTTTTTATAATTAATGGGCAGACATTAAAGAAAGCGGTATCTAGTTTAAAGGATAACTGGATGATAATTTTTACTGGAATAGCCTATATAATCATAAATATGCTTATGTTTGGGTTGGCTGTAACTTTATTTAGCGGAATACTATCTATTATTGCAGGTATTATAATAGCAATAGTAAGTGCAAGTCTAATATCTAATTATTTATATCTTTTGTATAATGTGATTAATTATAATAAAATAACCTTTCAAGATTTTAAAGATGGATTTAAGTATTTTACTAGAAAGGTATATACGGTATTTTTCTTTGCGTGGATAGGCAGCTATTTATTAAATCTTATTCAAGGGATAATAGGGTTTAATGCTAATATATTAAATATAATAGTGACTGTATCAATATTTATCTTATTAAATCCTCTTCCTGAGACATTATATTTAAAAGTCTTAGATCCTATGGAGAGTATTATGTATTCAATTGATTTTATGAAGGAAAATTGGCTAAATTGGTTATTGCCAAATGCTATATTTTATATAGTTATCTATTACTTCACAGGAAGTATTATAACTATGTTTTCTACACATTTAAATTTAGGATTAGGTTTAAGTATACCAGAGATTATAAGATATTTAATAGGACAAGGGATATTTTCCTTTACAATGATTTACAGAGGACACTTATATAAATTGCTTAGTACAAGTACTAGAAGAAAAAGAATGTTTATGAACAAGTTTTAATAATAGAAGGTGATAATATGGACTATATTAATGAATATTTTAAAAAAGAATCAGTTAGAGTTACATTTATGGAGCTAAGGGAGGATACAACTATTAATATTAAGGGGTATCCAGTAAATAAAAATATTCCCTTACCAATAATAACAGATGTATTATTAGGGGAAATTAAAGAAGGTAATTTAGAAGAGGAAATAAAGCTTGAATATATAATAAACGGAATAATTTACTTAATAGGTATAGATCCTGAGTTTAAGTATATAGAGGATTATAAAAATATTCTTATGGCTTATAATGAAGAATTTGAAGAGTATATATTCTTTCAGGGAATTAAAAGAATGGAAAAGAAGGATTATGTAGGTGGAGCAATTTGTTTTAGAGCATTAAAACTTATAAATTCCGAAAATATGAACGGGATTTTTAATTATGCTTTTGCGTTGGAAGAAATAGCGAAAGAGTATTTTTCTAAGGAACAAGAAGAAGAAGGACTAAAGTTTCTCAATGAATCTACTTATGAATTAGAATCTATATTGGATATAGATGATAAATATCCTTTAGCATATTATAAACTTGGTTATCATTATAAGTTTAATGAGCAGTATTTAAAGGCTAAGCTAATATGGACCAAGTATTTAACATTAGATAGGGATGAGATAAGACTTCAAGAAATAAGAGGAGAAATAGAATTTATAGAAAACGATGTGGCTTTAGAGTCAGGAATATCATACTTATCTCGAGAGCATTTCGATAAAGCTTTAGATATATTTTTAAAGCTATTACCTAAATTCGAGAAGTGGTGGGAGCTTAAGTATCTAATAGGAATTTGCCATAAGGGAATAGGAGATTTTGAAAGAGCTATTGATTATTTCTATGAATCATTAGATTTATATAAAGAGGACTCAGACCTTTATAATGAATTAGGTATTTGCTTATTTACTATAGGAGATTTTGATAATGCCATAAATGTATTTACAGAAGGTATTGAACACATACAAAATGATTATAAGCTAATATTTAATAGAGGATTATCCTATCTACAGCTAGGAAAATTGGAAGAAGCTTATGGAGATATTAGTGAAGCAGTTAAATTAAACCCCAGTGATGAAAATATGAACAGCCAAAAAAAGATATTAGAGGATTTAATAAATAGATAATATATTAAATATGGAGGGATATCATTGGAAATTAAGAAATTAGAAGAATTGCTGAAAATCAAAACTGAGAAAAAAATGAGATTAGCGGTAGTAGCTTGCCATGATGAAGAAGTTTTAGGTGCAGTGGTAGAAGCAGAAAAACTAGGTATAGCTGAACCAATTTTAATAGGAGACAAGAAAAAGACAGACTTAATAGCTAAAGAAAAAGGAATTGATATAAGTAACTATGAGCTGATAGATGAAGAAGACTTGAACATGTCTGCAGAAATAGGAGTCAAAATGGTTTCCACAGGAAAAGCTAATTTTATAATGAAAGGATTAGTGGATACATCCATATTACTAAAGGCGGTTTTAAATAAGGAATGGGGACTAAGAACTGATTCACTTTTAAGTCATGTGATGATTTATGATATTCCAAGCTACTCAAAGTTAATTTATTTAACAGATGGTGGAATGAACCTACAGCCATCACTTGAGGATAAAGTAAAAATCATAGAAAATGCAGTAACAGTAGTAAAATCATTGGGGAAAGAAGAAGTTAAAGTGGCTTGTTTAGCCGCTAAAGAAAAAGTAGACCCTAAAATGACAGCTACAGTAGATGCAGATGAACTGAAGAATAAATATATAAAGGGAGATTTTTCAAAGGGGACTATAGTTGATGGTCCTATGGCATTAGACTTAGCAGTATCTAAATCATCGGCAGAAATAAAAGGATACAAATCATCGGTGGCAGGAGATGCTGATGTACTTCTAGTTCCTAATATTGAAATGGGAAATGGTATAGGAAAAAGTATTACTTATTTTGCCGATGGAAAATCAGCAGGTATAGTAATGGGTGCAAAAGCTCCCATAGTATTAGTATCAAGAGCGGACGACCACGAAGCGAAATTATATTCTATTGCACTAGGAAGTGCAGTTGCAGCCTTTAAAGAATAGTTAATTTGAAATTATATGTATATTTTTTTAGAAAATGAATACAATAAATATTGGCTAAAGACTATGTTTAACATAGTCTTTAACTTTTTTATAAAAAAGGGTTGACTTTATATTTGAAACCGTGTATTATAATAAAAGTCGGCTGCGACATTAACTCAAATAAATCTAAAAAAGATTTAAAAAAAGTTAAAAAAACAGTTGACAACTCTTGGAAAAAAGAGTATGATAGTAAAAGTCAGCTACAACAAAAAAACTTCACAAATCAGCAAAGATTTGAAAAAAGTTTTTAAAAAAAGTGGTTGACAGCAAATGAAAAATTTGCTATACTAAACAAGTCGCCTCAAGCGAGACGACAAGAACCTAGAAAACTAAACAGTGTGAGAAACTTTGAATTATAAAAAGTAACACATGAAACAACAGTCAGCAAATTGAGCTGAATCAAACTTTTAAATGAGAGTTTGATCCTGGCTCAGGACGAACGCTGGCGGCGTGCCTAACACATGCAAGTCGAGCGAAGTTTTCAAGGTTGATTTCTTCGGAATGAAACTTTGATTATCTTAGCGGCGGACGGGTGAGTAACGCGTGAGAAACCTGCCTTTCACAAAGGGATAGCCTCGGGAAACTGGGATTAATACCTTATGATACTAAATCTTCACATGAAGGAATAGTCAAAGCGTAAAGCGGTGAAAGATGGTCTCGCGTCCCATTAGTTAGTTGGTGAGGTAATGGCTCACCAAGACTACGATGGGTAGCCGGCCTGAGAGGGTGAACGGCCACACTGGAACTGAGACACGGTCCAGACTCCTACGGGAGGCAGCAGTGGGGAATATTGCACAATGGAGGAAACTCTGATGCAGCGACGCCGCGTGAACGATGAAGGCCTTCGGGTCGTAAAGTTCTGTCCTTGGGGACGATAATGACGGTACCCAAGGAGGAAGCCCCGGCTAACTACGTGCCAGCAGCCGCGGTAATACGTAGGGGGCAAGCGTTGTCCGGATTTATTGGGCGTAAAGGGTGCGTAGGCGGCCTTTTAAGTCAGATGTGAAAGATCACGGCTCAACCGTGGTAAGCATTTGAAACTGGAAGGCTTGAGTTAAGGAGAGGAAAGTGGAATTCCTAGTGTAGCGGTGAAATGCGTAGATATTAGGAGGAATACCAGTGGCGAAGGCGACTTTCTGGACTTATACTGACGCTGATGCACGAAAGCGTGGGGAGCGAACAGGATTAGATACCCTGGTAGTCCACGCCGTAAACGATGAGTGCTAGGTGTTGGGGGTCAAACCTCGGTGCCGCAGCTAACGCATTAAGCACTCCGCCTGGGGAGTACGTACGCAAGTATGAAACTCAAAGGAATTGACGGGGACCCGCACAAGCAGCGGAGCATGTGGTTTAATTCGAAGCAACGCGAAGAACCTTACCAGGGCTTGACATGCCCCTGACCGGTCTAGAGATAGACCTTTACCTTCGGGTACAGGGGACACAGGTGGTGCATGGTTGTCGTCAGCTCGTGTCGTGAGATGTTGGGTTAAGTCCCGCAACGAGCGCAACCCTTGCCTTTAGTTGCTACCATTAAGTTGAGCACTCTAGAGGGACTGCCGATGACAAATCGGAGGAAGGTGGGGATGACGTCAAATCATCATGCCCTTTATGTCCTGGGCTACACACGTGCTACAATGGTCGGTACAACGAGCAGCTACTTAGCGATAAGATGCAAATCTCTTAAAGCCGATCCCAGTTCGGATTGCAGGCTGCAACTCGCCTGCATGAAGTCGGAGTTGCTAGTAATCGTGAATCAGAATGTCGCGGTGAATGCGTTCCCGGGTCTTGTACACACCGCCCGTCACACCATGGGAGTTGGCAATACCCGAAGCCAGTGAGCTAACCGTAAGGAGGCAGCTGTCGAAGGTAGGGTCAATAACTAGGGTGAAGTCGTAACAAGGTAGCCGTATCGGAAGGTGCGGCTGGATCACCTCCTTTCTAAGGAGTTCAAAAGAACTCACACTGTTCTGTTTATATATTATCGTGGGGGTGTAGCTCAGTTGGGAGAGCACCTGCCTTGCAAGCAGGGGGTCAGGAGTTCGACTCTCCTCATCTCCACCAAACAATTATCAAGTATAATTGTTCACACTGAACATTGAAAACTACAAATTGCAATATAAATAAGTAATTTAGGTCAAGTTATTAAGGGCGTAGGGCGAATGCCTTGGCACCAAGAGCCGATGAAGGACGGGATAAGCACCGATATGCTTCGGGGAGTCGCAAATAGACTGTGATCCGGAGATTTCCGAATGGGGAAACCTACTTGAGCAACCCTCAAGTATCATACACTGAATACATAGGTGTATGAAGGAAGACCAGGGGAACTGAAACATCTAAGTACCCTGAGGAGAAGAAAGAAAAATCGATTTCCTAAGTAGCGGCGAGCGAACGGGAAAGAGCCCAAACCAGATTTATCTGGGGTTAAGGACCAGCATAATGGAATAATGAATCTAATAGAAGAGGATTGGAAAATCCCACCATAGACGGTGATAGTCCGGTATATGAAAGAAGAGTTTACCAGCTGGTATCCAGAGTACCACGGGACACGTGAAATCCTGTGGGAAGTAGGGAGGACCACCTCCCAAGGCTAAATACTCCTTGGTGACCGATAGAGAAATAGTACCGTGAGGGAAAGGTGAAAAGAACCCCGGAAGGGGAGTGAAATAGAATCTGAAACCCTACGCCTACAAGCAGTGGAAGCACATTATTCGTGTAACCACGTACTTTTTGTAGAACGGGCCAGCGAGTTATGGTAGTGAGCAAGGTTAATGACTTAAGGTCAGGAGCCGTAGGGAAACCAAGTCTTAATAGGGCGACTAAGTTCCCTGCCATAGACCCGAAACCGGGTGACCTATCCATGGGCAGAGTGAAGTTGAAGTAAAATTCAATGGAGGCTCGAACCCGTTAGCGTTTAAAAGCTATGGGATGACCTGTGGATAGGGGTGAAAAGCCAATCGAACTCGGAGATAGCTGGTTCTCCTCGAAATAGCTTTAGGGCTAGCCTCAAGGAAAAGTGATATGGAGGTAGAGCACTGAATGGTCTAGGGGCGCATAGCGTTACCAAAACCTATCAAACTCCGAATGCCATACTCATAACCTTGGGAGTCAGACTATGTGGGATAAGCTTCATAGTCGAAAGGGAAAGAGCCCAGATCACCAGCTAAGGTCCCTAAATCCAGATTAAGTGGTAAAGGATGTGAGGTTTCACAGACAACCAGGATGTTGGCTTAGAAGCAGCCATACATTTAAAGAGTGCGTAATAGCTCACTGGTCGAGAGACCTTGCGCCGAAGATTTCCGGGGCTTAAATCTGGTACCGAAGCTGTGGGATTCGTAAGAATCGGTAGAGGAGCATTGTGTGTGGATAGAAGGTATACCGTAAGGAGTGCTGGACTGCACACAAGAGAGAATGCTGGCATAAGTAGCGAAAGGTGAGTGAGAATCTCACCCGTCGAAAGCCTAAGGTTTCCTGAGGAAGGTTCGTCCACTCAGGGTAAGTCGGGACCTAAGCCAAGGCTGAAAAGCGTAGGCGATGGACAACAGGTTGAAATTCCTGTACTAGTTATAAGCGTTTGAGAAATGGAGTGACGCAGGAGGATAGGCTAAGCGTGCCGTTGGTTGAGCACGTCTAAGCATAAAGGAAGTGAGTATAGGCAAATCCGTACTCATAATTCTGAAATGTGATGGGGATCGAAAAACAAGTAGAGAAGTAGCTGACTCCACACTGCCAAGAAAAGCTTCTATCGAGCAAGTAACTACCCGTACCGCAAACCGACACAGGTAGGCGAGGAGAGAATCCTAAGACGAGCGGAAGAACCATTGTTAAGGAACTCGGCAAAATAGCCCCGTAACTTAGGGAGAAGGGGTGCCAGGAAACCTGGCCGCAGTGAATAGGCCCAAGCGACTGTTTACCAAAAACACAAGTATCTGCTAAGTCGAAAGACGAAGTATAGGTGCTGACACCTGCCCGGTGCTGGAAGGTTAAGGGGAAGGCTTAGCGTAAGCGAAGGCTAGAACTTAAGCCCCAGTAAACGGCGGCCGTAACTATAACGGTCCTAAGGTAGCGAAATTCCTTGTCGGGTAAGTTCCGACCCGCACGAAAGGTGTAACGATTTGGGCACTGTCTCAACAATGGATCCGGTGAAATTGTAGTATACGTGAAGATGCGTATTACCCGCGACAGGACGGAAAGACCCCGTGGAGCTTTACTGCAGGCTGACATTGGATTTCGGCATTGCATGTACAGGATAGGTGGGAGACTTTGAAGCCAGGGCGCCAGCTTTGGTGGAGTCAACCTTGGGATACCACTCTTGTAATGCTGAAATTCTAACCTGATACCATGAAACTGGTATAGGGACACTGTCAGTTGGGCAGTTTGACTGGGGCGGTCGCCTCCTAAAGAGTAACGGAGGCGCTCAAAGGTTCCCTCAGCACGGTCGGAAATCGTGCGAAGAGTGTAAAGGCAAAAGGGAGCTTAACTGCGACACCAACAAGTGGAGCAGAAACGAAAGTTGGACTTAGTGATCCGGTGGTTCCGAGTGGAAGGGCCATCGCTCAACGGATAAAAGCTACCCCGGGGATAACAGGCTTATCTCCCCAAGAGTCCACATCGACGGGGAGGTTTGGCACCTCGATGTCGGCTCGTCTCATCCTGGGGCTGGAGTAGGTCCCAAGGGTTGGGCTGTTCGCCCATTAAAGAGGCACGCGAGCTGGGTTCAGAACGTCGTGAGACAGTTCGGTCCCTATCCGTCGTGGGCGTAGGAAATTTGAGAGGAGCTGTCCTTAGTACGAGAGGACCGGGATGGACAGACCGCTGGTGTATCAGTTGTCATGCCAATGGCACGGCTGAGTAGCTATGTCTGGAAGGGATAAGTGCTGAAGGCATCTAAGCACGAAGCCCCCCTCAAGATAAGATTTCCCACTTTAAAAGTTAAGACTCCAAGAAGACCACTTGGTAGATAGGTCTCAGGTGTAAGAGTAGTAATACTTTAAGCTAAGAGATACTAATAAGTCGAGGACTTGACCTAAAATATTGCAATTGATAGTTTTCGTCTGGTGACGATAGCAAGATGGACACACCTGTACCCATACCGAACACAGAAGTTAAGCATCTTAACGCCGATGGTACTTGGTTGGAAACGACCTGGGAGAGTAGGAAGTTGCCAGGCTGATCTTGGGTAGCTCAATGGCGGAGCAACCGGCTGTTAACCGGTAGGTTGTGGGTTCGAGTCCCACCCCAAGAGCCATTAGAAACATAAAACGCCGGAGTGGCGGAACAGGCAGACGCACAGGACTTAAAATCCTGCGATCCTCACCGATCGTACCGGTTCGATTCCGGTCTCCGGCACCATTACATAATGACTTGATCCAATGAATGTAGAAAATTATAGGTAAGTCATAGGTATGGAGAAAAACAGAACTATAAAATAATGCCGCGGGATGGAGCAGTTTGGCAGCTCGTCGGGCTCATAACCCGGAGGTCGTCGGTTCAAATCCGGCTCCCGCAACCATAATTCTTAAGGTACAACCATATGATAATCAATAGTTTGGCGGCGTAGCTCAGTTGGCTAGAGCATGCGGTTCATACCCGCAGTGTCAGCGGTTCAAATCCGTTCGCCGCTACCAAAGAAATTAAATAAGGCCCCATGGTCAAGCGGTTAAGACATCGCCCTTTCACGGCGGTAACCCGGGTTCGAATCCCGGTGGGGTCACCATTATAACCTAATTAGGTCAAAAATAATATGGGCGCATAGCTCAGTTGGGAGAGCACCTGCCTTACAAGCAGGGGGTCACAGGTTCGAGCCCTGTTGTGCCCACCATATAATGACTTAATTTAGAAAAATAATGGCCTGGTAGTTCAGTTGGTTAGAATGCCAGCCTGTCACGCTGGAGGTCGAGGGTTCGAGTCCCTTCCAGGTCGCCATTATGACCTAACACAATAAGCGTAGCGAATTGATGTAGGTCAAACGCAACGAGCACCAAATCTATACGAGTGTAACGAGTAAATAGATTTGAGTTGCGAGACTGCGAAATGATATGTTTGCTGGCGTAGCTCAATCGGCAGAGCAACTGACTTGTAATCAGTAGGTTGGGGGTTCAATTCCTCTCGCCAGCTCCATTATGAATTAACTTAGGGAGGAGTACCCAAGTGGCTAAAGGGGACGGACTGTAAATCCGTTAGCTAAGCTTTCACTGGTTCGAATCCAGTCTCCTCCACCATTATAACCTAATTCTATGGAAGTGTAGGTTACGATTAAAAATAAATATGCGGGTGTAGCTCAGTGGTAGAGCCCCAGCCTTCCAAGCTGGTTGCGAGGGTTCGATTCCCTTCACCCGCTCCATGATTTACTAAATAAATCTTGCGCCTATAGCTCAGTAGGATAGAGCAACGGACTTCTAATCCGTGTGCCGGGGGTTCGAATCCTCCTAGGCGCGCCAGATGATGGGGTGTAGCCAAGTCGGTAAGGCACTAGACTTTGACTCTAGCATTCCACAGGTTCGAGTCCTGTCACCCCAGCCATTAAAATTAATAATCATGATCCATTAGCTCAGTCGGTAGAGCACCTGACTTTTAATCAGGGTGTCCCGCGTTCGAGTCGCGGATGGATCACCAGATGGAGAGGTACCGAAGCGGTCATAACGGGGCGGTCTTGAAAACCGTTAGGGTGCAAGCCCACGTGGGTTCGAATCCCACCCTCTCCGCCAAATTAAATTATGTTCCATAAGAATGAATATGGAGAAGTACTCAAGTGGCTGAAGAGGCTCCCCTGCTAAGGGAGTAGGTCCTTCACGGGGCGCGAGGGTTCAAATCCCTCCTTCTCCGCCAAGTATGGTAGGGGCCTTTAGCTCAGTCGGTTAGAGCGCCCGGCTCATAACCGGTAGGTCCGGGGTTCGAGTCCCTGAAGGCCCACCATTTATTACATAAAAATTCTTAGAAACTAAATTATTACGTGCCCGGATAGCTCAGTCGGTAGAGCAGTAGACTGAAAATCTACGTGTCGCTGGTTCGATTCCGGCTCCGGGCACCATGTTTGTTTTTGGGGCCTTTAGCTCAGTCGGTTAGAGCGCCCGGCTCATAACCGGTAGGTCCGGGGTTCGAGTCCCTGAAGGCCCACCAATGATTTATCTACCATTGGAATTATAAAAACTTAGGGGTGTAGTTCAGTGGCAGAACGTCGGTCTCCAAAACCGAATGTCGTGGGTTCAAATCCTGCCACCCCTGCCACATTACCAAAAAAAATCAAGTAAAATTATATTAAAATAATATGGGCGCATAGCTCAGTTGGGAGAGCACCTGCCTTACAAGCAGGGGGTCACAGGTTCGAGCCCTGTTGTGCCCACCATTTTTATGACCTAAGAAGTGTTTGGACCTGTAGCTCAGGTGGTTAGAGCGCACGCCTGATAAGCGTGAGGTCGGTGGTTCGAGTCCACCTAGGTCCACCATAGTTTATAATAATTTATATACTATGGGCCTTTAGCTCAGTCGGTTAGAGCGCCCGGCTCATAACCGGTAGGTCCGGGGTTCGAGTCCCTGAAGGCCCACCATGAAAAAACAGACCATGAGGTCTGTTTTTTATTGTGTTTATAATATATTTTTAAATATTTCCTTAATGAGATTTTTTATATTATCAATACAATACTCTTTTTCTATTGTCAATATAATTATATGAGGTGGAAGTTTATACTCTGTTAAATCTCTAAGATTTTGCAGATCATATATATAATTAGTATCTATATAAATACATTTTTGTTCTTTGGAGATAAATCCTTCCTTAAATTCTATGGAAAGATTAAACTTATTAAATCCCTCAGTTATAATACTATAACCTTCTCCATAATATTTTATATTATTTTTTAATTTAGTATCTAAGATTCCACTTATATTTAAAATATCTCCAGATTTGTTTATACTTTCAATTGTAAGCTTTGTACTCTTACCTATTAAATCAATATACAGACTCTTCTTTTCATCTAATATATCCAATATGACAATTATATCTAGCATATGAACTAGATCATCATAGTTATGCTTTAATATATCTTCCTTTAATAAGACATCTTTCGATTTTATATAATCATAGTAGAATTTAATACAATCTCCACCAGTATATTTATCTTCTCTAATAAAGCCTAGACTACGTTCAATGGTTTTTAGCTTAAGATTAGGTAGGTTTAAATAATACCTATTTTTCTTAATGATTTGATAAAGGTCAAAGGATTTTTCTTTATCAAATACATAGTTAATATTATATTTTCTTAGCCTATGTTCTATAAAAGGGATGTCAAAGGAATCACCATTGAAGGTGATTATTTTATCAAAAATAGATAGATCATCTATGAATTTATTTAAAACATCTAGTTCCTTATTTAGGCTGTTAGCAAAGTACTGGATTAACATCCAGCTTTTAATATCTTCATTAAAGTATAGAAGACCAATTAAATAGATAACACTATTATTTCTATTTAATCCCGTGGTTTCAATATCCATAAAACATACTTTGTGATTTCTAGAGTATTTCTCCATATTTAAAGTATGATCAATTATATTAGTTATAGTTTCCATAAAAAATTCACCCTAAGTCCTTGATATGTTATAATATTATTATACATTTTAATAGGTATAAAATCAAAATTTATATATATTGGCAAAGGACTGAAAGGAGAAGGTAATATGACAGAACTTGAAAAAAGCATATCTCTTATGGAAGATAATGAACTAAAAGAAAAAATTATATACTTAAATACAAAACAATTAAATTTAATTAAAAGGTCTAGTTACTTAAATGTTTTTAATGGAATTATAATGCTAAAGAGAATATTAAAAGATGATTTAGATGAAAGTGAATTAGAATTTAATATTGAAATAAATTCATTGGAAAGCTATGTAAATAGGCTTATAAATTTAGTTGAAGATTCCATATATTATAATGATGAAGAAAAGAAAAAAAATAGATTGGAAGAAGTTATAAATATTAGACAGGAATTATATGAGTTGTCTTCCATCATAGATGGGTATAGTATAGAACTCTCTTATGTTAGGGAACTAGTGGATTACTATGGAACTAAAATTATAACTAAAAAAGATTATGAAAATATGCCTTATGAAAATGTAGCTGTAGAAGAAGTAATAAATGGAGTTAATAACTTATTAAATAATCAGAAGCAAAATTACTTTAAATATATTAATATTATTTCCAATGTGATTTCAGTTTTACCAATGAGGCTAACAAAAGATAAGTATTTTAATATACTTCAAAACACTATGATGAGAAACTTCAAACTATCTAAAAAGATAGAAGCAGAAAATCAAATAAATGAATATAAGAAACAATTTGATAGCTCTTTAAGAAATGGCTATGGTACTAAATTTGATTATTACTTTAGGGAAGTTCAAAAATTAAGGCATATAGATTTATCTAATAAAGACTTAGAAGAAATTGACAAAATCGCGGAACAAATAGTTTCTTTAAATAAGCAAACTGATAAAATCTTTAACTTCATTTTGAAATTAGGACTTATTAGTAATCTAATTATAGTTATAAATTTAATTACAAATATGGAAATTGAAAAAGAAATAGAAGATATATATGTGGATTGGATGAAAAGTATTATAAATGAAAGTAAGAAAGATATTGGAACTGTAGAAAAAAGTATCGGAAAGGAAATTAAGAAAATAGAAAAGGAAATCCTAGGAGACTTGGAAGAATTTAATATCTTAAATACAGAGGCAATAGGCAGAGAATCATTTGATTATGACGGACTAAACAGAGATTTATTATATACTAAAAAAGTATTAACCTACTATAATGATTTCAAACTAACAGATCATAAAGTATTATTTTCAGAAGATGAGGAAATAGTAGCAGAGGATTATTTAGAACAAATAGTTGATTCCTTAGTTCAATATATGAATAGGTCTTTAGGAAAAATGACAAACGTAGAAAGAAAAATAAGAATGAGAAAGTTATTATCTCTTATAGAACTTCCATTTGCAGGAATTGAAGAATTTAATGACTATATTAGATATTCTTTAGATATACGTGTAGTTCCTAAAGAGGAGATTAATTTTACAGTAGATTATATACTATATTTCATCGATAATTTATTAGATGATAAATAGGATAAAAATATAAAGGTGTCAGTACTGACACCTTTATATTTTATTCTGTTATATCTTCATCATAGAATTCTTCTTCCTCTAAATCTTTATAGCTAGTGCGGCGATGAGGAGGGCAAGGCGGATCGGTCTCATCACCTATACTATTGCTATCAATTTGTTTAGGGAATAGAGTCGGGAATGTTGAACAGATTGGTGATGTTTCTGGTGATAATTCTACAAATCCTGTTGAAAGAACGCATAATTGAACAGGAACTATTATTTTCTTTTCACAAGTTATACAAATCGCAATGATTAAATCTATTCTTACTTCACCAGTTTGTGGGCAGATATGAATATCTCTAGTAATGCTATTTGTAGCTAATCTTGTTTCACATGATACGTTACAGAACTCAGCAAATCTTGGGAAGAATGCTGAATTAAATACTGAAGGTATACATAATTCAAAGAAGTTGGTTAGTATTATAGGTGCATTAGCTGGAGCAATAGGAACATTAGCAGTTAACGTAACTGTACTTCTTCTTCCATTAGCACTTAGAACCAATACATCAATTTCAATTAAAACATTTCCTCTTAGGAAAATTCTTTGTGTGCCGAATACTGGTGTACCTTTTCCTCTTTCATCACATTCAGTAGTATCAGCAAATATTATCTTTTCACTTCTTAGTCCATCTGGACCTACTACCTCTACAAAGTTTCCTTTCTCATCTCTAACAAATTCCCCACCTGAAAGGACTGTCTCAGGATCTACAACTAAATTACGAGGATCATTTATGTTTCCAGGGTTAAAAAACTTCCTACATCTAATATCAATAACTCTTATTATTCTTGAACCCACAGGTAAATTTGGTGTAAATCTAACGTTGTTAACAGTAGTTAAAGCTTGTAGATTTACAAGGGTCGCATCATAAACTTTTTGTACATATATAGGTTCAGTAACTACTCTTCTTAAAGTACCATCCCATTCACAGCCTGTATTTCCAACACAGCATCTATCACTAATACTTTTTTCGGTAAGGTCTTCTGGTAATATTTTAGGATTCATTCTATTTCCTCCTTTTTAATAATATAATTTTACTACTCAATCATAATATATTCTATCTATTAATATTGTGTTACAAATAAAAACTGTAATATAACGTATATAGACATAATATTTATTAGTAGATAGAGAATTATAGAATATAAAATAAAAGGGTGGTGTTTTGATGGCTTTTTTTACTGATAAATGGACTATTGCAGAAATGGCTTCAAATAATATGATTCTAGTTAGAAAATCTAAGAACAATATTTTATTGGAAGAGGTAGTAAGCGAAACAAGCTTTGATAGTAGGGAGATTATCGCTAAAGATATATTAGAAGAATATGACATGGGAATAGATGGATCAAATAATATTTATATCCTATATCAAAATACAGAAGGACATCTTATTTTAAATATATTAAAAAACAAAAAGAAAGAAGAAGTAAAACTTACTGCTGAACCAATAAGTGAGGTATTTGATCTAAACATTATAGTAGAAGGAAAGATAATCCACATATTTTATGTAATTGAAATACAAGATAAAGAAAACAAATATAGAATAAATCATCATTATTATGATGGTACTAAGTGGAGTACATATGGAGTAGATGAAATAAGTAGAGAGAAAGTTTTAAATCCCATTAGAATAATAAAAATAGAAGAGGATGTTTTAATATCATATTATAGTAATGATAAGGAAATAAACTTAAGAAGATTTGGAATTAAAAACTTAGAATGGGGGGATAAGTTTAATATAGTGAGTACAGAGACTGATAAGATTTTCTTAGATATGATAAAAGATAATGATACCATCCATTTGACTTACTGTGAATTTATAGATGGGAATTTAGTTATAAGATATAATAAAATACTATATGATAAAGAGCATAGACAATATATAAAACATAGATCGGAATATATATCCAATGAAGGAAGTCCTTCCTATCCGAATCTTATATTCTATGAAGATAAACTTTGGATTACATGGGTAGAATTAAACAAAGTAGTAAGTAGATATAGTGAAGATCGAGGGGAAAGTTGGGATAGTATATATGAGTGGAATGAATCTAGGGAAATAGATTTTGTTAGATACAAATATATAAATATAAATCCTAGAGATGATATTATACTTAAATATTCCTTTGGTAGTGTATATCCTGAAGTGAGATTTATCGGATTTGGTCCTTTAGAAAAGGTATTAGAAGTTCCAATAAAAAAAAAGATAAACAATATTTTTCCGAGGATTTAAAAGATACTATAGAGAGATTAGAAGATAGAGTTAAAGAATTAGAAGAAAGTATAGTAAAAATTGAAGATTTCTTAGTCAATAGAACTAGGGGTAGATATGAAAGTATAAGAAAAAGGCCATAGGCCTTTTTCTTGATAATTATAAAAATCAGTTTTGTTCAATAATTTCTTTGATTTCAGACATAATGCTAGTTAATCCTAGGGCTAACATAAGCTTAATTCTTACTTTCTGTCCAGGTAAATTACCTCCAAAGATGACACCTAATTCACGTAGGTGTTTTCCACCACCTTCGTAACCATAGGAGTCAAAAACTCTACCTGTAGGACATCTTGAAACTAGAACTACAGGAATGTTTTGACTAATGGCTCTTTTTATACCAGGAATCATAGCTGGGGGTAAGTTTCCTCTACCTAAGGCTTCTATAACTAAACCACTATATTTATTATCTATGTAAAAGTCTAATATATCAGATTCCATACCTGGTACAGACTTAATAAGACCTACTTTCTCTTTTATAATATTGGTATCAATAAATTGATGAGATATAATATCTCTATAGAATATAACTTCATCATTATCTACAATTCCTAAAGGTCCAAATTCCGGAGACTTAAATGTATCTAAAGATAAAGTATTAGTCTTTGTTACTTCACTAGCAGCATTTACCTCATTATTCATAACAACTAAAACACCTTTATTTTTAGCTCGGCTTGAAATAGCGGTGCATAGGGCAGCAGAAAGATTGCTAGAACCATCATATCCAAGTTCAGAACTATTTCTCATGGCTCCTACTACAACTATAGGCTTGTGAGTTTTAATTATTAAATCTAAAAGATATGCAGTTTCTTCTAAGGTATCTGTTCCATGAGTTACAATAACACTAGTAATATCTTCTCTTTTTATTACTTCCTTCACCAAATTAGCTATTTCCATCATCATAGAAGGAGTAATATGTGGACTAGGAATATTGGCATAATTTATTACTTCAATATCAGAAAAGTTTTCTATATTAGTGACCATACCAATAATTTCTTCTGATGTTAATGCTGGAATTGCTGCATGAATACGAGGATCGATTTTCATAGAAATAGTACCGCCAGTAAAGATAATGGCAACTTTATTTTTATTAGACATATTAATACCTCCAATTAATTATATTGACAATTATAAATATAATATAACATATTTATAGCATTTAAAAAACATAAAAAAAAAGACTCCACTAGGAGTCTTCACCCATTTTGGATGTAAATAAACCGTTCAAAAGGGGTATTGGGAATAGAGATCTTATTTGAGGTTACCAGGGGGATAACCACAATTTAATTATAACAAAGCTCGACAAATTATGCAAGAGTTTTTATGAAAAAACTTTTTATTCGACAAAGTGTTCACATAATGAAAGATAGATGGCTAAAACTGAGATTTCGATTATTTTCCTTTAATATAATATACAAATCTTGTATAATAAATATAGTGGATAGTAGGAATAATAGGAGGTTAGTAAATATGAATAACAAATTTATTGAATTAGAAAAGGTATTAACAAAAAATGGCTTTATAGTGAAAACCTTTGAGGATAAAATAAAAGTGAAAGAAGAATTATTATTAGATATTAAAAAAGAAGATACGGTAGGTGTAGGGGGTTCTATAACTATACAAGATATGGGAGTATATGAAGCATTAAGAGAAAGAGGAAATGAAGTATATTGGCATTGGAGAAAAGATGTTGAAAACCCTATTCAGAAAGCTATGACATCAGATACCTACATTACAAGTACTAATGCTTTAACATTAGATGGTAAACTTATAAATATGGATGGAAACGGAAATAGAGTTGCATCTATGTTTTTTGGACATAAGGATGTTTATATTGTTGTTGGGAAGAATAAAATATGTAATGATTACAATGAAGCAATAGATAGAATTAGAAATATAGCAGCTCCGCTAAATGCAAAAAGATTAAACTTAAGTACTCCTTGTACTCATACAGGAAAATGTAGTGATTGTGTATCACCAGATAGAATTTGTAAAGTGGAGACAATAATTCATAAGAAGCCAAATACTACAAATGTTCATATTTACTTAGTAGATGAAGAATTAGGATACTAATAGAAGAGGTGTATTATATTTGATTTACTTAGACAATTGTGCTACAACAAAGCCAAGAAAAGAAGTAGTAGATATTATGCAAAAAAGTATGATTGAAGACTTTGGAAATCCATCATCACTTCATAGACTTGGCATGAAATCTGAACAAAAGATAAAAATAGCAAGGGAGCATATAGCCAATGCTCTGAATGTAAACATTAATGAAATATATTTTACTTCTGGTGGAACAGAAAGTAATAATATAGCGATTCAAAGTATAATAAGCAAATTTGGAAAAAGAGGAAAGCATATAATAACTACAAAAATAGAACATCCTTCTGTATTAAATATAATGAAGAATTATGAACAGCAGGGATTTGATATTACCTATTTAAATGTAGATAACCAGGGGTATATATCATTAAAGGAATTAGAGAATAGCATCAGAAATGATACTATTCTAGTATCTATTATGCACGTGAACAATGAAATTGGCTCTATTCAACCTATATTTAAAATAAAAGATATTATAAAGAAAGTAAATCCAAACACACTATTTCATGTAGATGGAATTCAAGGGTTTGGTAAAGTAGAATTAGCCTTGAAAAAATGGGAAATAGATTGTTATTCCTTTAGTGGCCACAAAGTATATGGTCCAAAAGGAATAGGTGGATTATTTATAGATAAAAAACTTATACTTAACCCTTTAATTTTCGGTGGAAATCAAGAAAAGGGTTTAAGATCAGGAACTGAAAACTTAACAGGGATTATTGGATTTGGCGAAGCTGTAAAAATAATGAGTGAAAATCATAAAATTGAGATTGAGAATATAAGAGAATTAAAAGAATATTTTGCTCAAAAAATAGAGGAAGAAATACCTTATATAAGATTTAATACATCTTTAGATGAGAATTCTTCCCCATACATCATAAATATATCTTTTAATCATGTAAGAGGAGAAGTACTTCTTCATTATTTAGAGGATAAGGAAATTTATGTTTCTACTACATCAGCTTGCTCATCTAAGGGTACTGAAAAGAGCCATGTTTTAAAAAGTATAGGGCTTAAAAATGAAGAAATAGAAGGAAGCATAAGATTCTGTTTTTCTTATGAGATTACGAAGGAAGATTTAGATTATACAGTAAAGGTGTTAAAAGAATCTGTAGCAGATATTAGGCAAATAACTATGAGGTGATTAAGTGGAAAAGGTACTATCAGTAAGTCTAGGAGAAATTGCTTTAAAAGGACTAAATAGAAAATATTTTGAAGATCAATTGATTAAAAATATGCGAAGGGTAATAAAAGATATTGGTTTTGAGAAAATATATAAAGAACAGGGAAAAATATATATAGAAGCAGAAGAACATAACTTTCCTCAAATGATAAATAGATTAAAAAAAGTATTTGGTCTTGTATATATAAGTCCATGTATTAGAATAGAAAAAAACGAGGAAAAAATAAAAGATGCCTCCATAGTAGCAATTAGGGAAAAGATTGACAAGGAAAAAATTAATACTTTTAAGGTAGATACCAATAGAGCAGATAAAAACTTTCCAATTAAATCCCCAGAGTTATCTAGGCAAATAGGAGGTTTGATTCTTCAAAACTTTAATGAACTGAAAGTAGATGTACATAATCCAGATACATTTTTATATATAGATATAAAGCAAAACGCATATATATATACAGATAAAATTAAGGGTTATGGTGGTCTTCCTTTAGGTACCAATGGAAAAGGACTATTACTTTTATCAGGTGGGATAGATAGTCCTGTGGCAGGTTTTTTAATGGCTAAAAGAGGATTAGAAATATCTGCAGTTCATTATCACTCCTATCCTTTTACTAGTGAAAGGGCAGAAGAAAAAGTAAAGGATTTAGCTAGAATACTGTCTAGATATGTAGGTAGAATAAAGATGTATAGTATAAATCTTTTAGAAATCCAAAAAGAAATCAATAGCAAGTGTAAAGAAAATGAAATGACTATACTTTCAAGAAGATTTATGATGAAAATAGCAGGTCGTATTGCAGAAAGAGAAGGAATAAATGCACTTATTACAGGTGAAAGTTTAGGTCAGGTAGCCAGCCAGACAATAGAAGGTATCAGTGTAACAAATAAATCAGTAGATATTCCAGTTCTTAGACCACTAATAGGACTTGATAAGGTGGATATAATAGATATAGCAAGAGATATAGAAACTTTTGAGACTTCTATTTTACCTTTTGAAGATTGTTGTACAGTATTTTTACCTAAACATCCTGTTACAAAACCTAAAATAGAAGATATATTGAAATCAGAAGAAGCTTTAGATGTAGAAACATTGGTGGATAAGGCAATAGAAAATATGGAGTTGATTATAATAGAATAGTTAGAGGTGAAAGATATGAAGGGAAAATCCTTATCAATTGTTATTGGAGTTATTATATTAATTGTTATTGGAGTTATTATATTATTGGCCATTCCATTTATAGGCTCATACAATAGTCTTTCTACATTAGATGAAAATGTAGATGCAGCATGGGCACAGGTGGAAAATCAATTAAAACGTAGGGCGGATTTAATACCTAATTTATTGGAAACAGTAAAGGGGTATGCCAGTCATGAAAAAGAAGTAATAGATAGTATTGCAGCAGCGAGATCTATGTATACAAATGCTAGAACTCCACAGGAATATGCTGTAGCAGATGAAGGATTAACAAATGCAGTAAAAAGTTTAAATATAATAGTGGAAAATTATCCAGATCTAAAAGCAAATCAAAACTTTCAAGACTTTCAGGTAGAATTATCAGGTACAGAAAATAGAATATCTACAGAAAGAATGAGATATAATGATTTAGTAAGAACCTATAATACAAAGATTAGAAGATTTCCTACCAATGTGATGGCAAAAATATTGGGATTCGATAAAAGACAATACTTTGAGATAAATGAACAGGACACAGAAGTACCAAAAGTAAATTTTTAGGTGGTGCTTTAAATGACCAAGAATAAGTTTTCTTTTGTTATTCTTTGCATCATAATACTTTTATCAACATCTGCATATTGTGTTGACTATAAGTTTCCAGAACCTAATTATGATTTCTATGTCTATGATGAAGCTAATATAATTGATAGAGATGTAGAGGACTATATCATAGATATTAATAAAGAGATATATAGTGAAACTGGTGCTCAAATAGTAGTGGCTGCAATAAATTCTCTAGATAATATGGATATAAATTTTTATGCTACAGCTCTCTTTGAAAAATGGAAAATAGGTAGTAAATATGATAATGGAATGTTATTACTAATAGTACCTGAAGAAAGAGAACTATGGATCGAAGTAGGATATGGATTAGAAGGGCAATTTCCAGATAGTAAGGTAAAGAGAATAATAGGTAATTATATACAACCATATTTTGCAGAAGGTGAATATTCTAAGGGAGTATTGGCAGGGTTTAATCAAATATTAAATGGTATAGAAGATGAATATAATATAAGTTTAGATAAAACAAATGAGATAGATGATCCAGATCAAATAGATAGATATGTTCCATCTTTTATGAGAATTTTAATAATTATAGGAATAATTATATTTCTATTTATAGATTTTAAATTCTTTGGAGGGTTTATAACATATACTTTTCTTCGTGGTGGTGGAGGAAGAGGCGGTGGATATGGTGGCTCCTCAGGCAGAAAATCCTCTGGCGGTGGTGGACGTTCAGGAGGGGGAGGAGCAGGAGGAAAATGGTAAAATAAATATAAGGATATAAAGAAGGAATTGGATAAAATGGGCCAATTCCTTTTATTTTTGCTTGAAAAACAAATTAACAGTTAAAGTACATTTGAATTTTAATATATTAAACCTGTAATATAATGGATATGATATGAATAAGTAATCTACATGGTTAAAGTTATAAAAAAAATTTAAAAAAAGTATTGACTTTTATACTAATATTTTACTATAATGGGATAGTTGCTAAAAAAGTTTAGTAATTATAAACTAATTATTTAATATATAACTAGTTTTTTAGGAGGTGCATTATGAAGATTGGTGAAAAGATTAGGAGACTAAGAATTCAGAATTCCCTTACTCAAGAAGAGTTAGCAGATCGGTCTGAGTTGACTAAAGGATTTATATCTCAATTAGAAAGGGACTTAACATCTCCTTCAATAACAACATTAGTAGATATACTAGAAGGTCTAGGAACAAATCTGCAGGAATTTTTCAATGAAAATGTAGAAGAAAAAATAGTATTCTCAAAGGATGATGCCTTTGAAACAGAAAATGAAGAATTAAAATATACTTTAAATTGGGTAATTCCAAATGCACAGAAGAATAAAATGGAGCCTATATTGATAGAATTACAACCTGGCGGAAGATCTAAGGAGGATTCTCCCCATGAAGGAGAAGAATTTGGATATGTAATAAGTGGAAGTATTTCTTTATATATAGGAAGTAAAAAATACAGAGTAAGAAAAGGAGAAAGCTTTTATTATAAGGCTAATTCCAATCATTATATAGCGAACGAAGGCAAAACAAAAGCCTCAGTTATTTGGGTGAGTACACCACCGAATTTTTAAAGATAATGGGGGGACGAAAATGCATACTATAGAATTAAAAAACATTTCGAAAGAATACAATGGAGTCAAAGTTTTAAATAATATAAATTTATATATACAAGAAAATGAATTTTTAACTCTATTAGGACCAAGTGGATGTGGAAAGACAACAACTCTTAGAATAATAGGTGGATTTGAAGAGCCGACAGAAGGAAACGTATTATTTGAGGAAAAGGATATAACAAGTATTCCGCCTTATAAAAGGCAAATCAATACTGTATTTCAAAAATATGCTCTTTTTCCACATTTAGACGTATATGACAATATAGCCTTTGGACTGAAGATAAAAAAATTATCCAAAGGTGAAATAGATACTAAGGTTAAAGAGATGCTAAGACTTGTGAATCTGCAAGGCTTTGAAAATAGAAGTATTGAGTCCCTAAGTGGTGGGCAGCAGCAAAGAATAGCAATAGCTAGAGCATTGGTCAATGAACCAAAGGTGCTTTTATTAGACGAACCACTGGGAGCATTGGATTTAAAACTTAGAAAAGATATGCAAATCGAGTTAAAAAATATGCAAAAAAGAGTAGGAATAACTTTTATCTATGTAACCCATGACCAAGAAGAAGCATTGACTATGTCAGACACCATAGTTGTAATGGATAAAGGTAGAATTCAACAAATAGGAAGTCCTGTAGATATATATAATGAACCTAAAAATGCCTTTGTTGCAGAATTTATAGGAGAAAGTAATATAATAAATGGAATCATGCACGAAGATTATTTAGTTGAGTTTTCAGGAAAAAATTTCAAATGTGTAGATAAAGATTTTAGCAAGAATGAAGATATAGAAGTAGTTATTCGACCAGAGGATATTGAAATAGTATCAATAGAAGATGGACAATTAAACGGAATAGTTAAATCTGTTACATTTAAGGGAGTTCATTATGAGATGATAGTAGAATCTAAAGAATTTGAATGGATGATACATTCAACTATAATGAAGCCAGTAGGAACTGAAATAGGAATGGTAGTTTCACCTGAAAATATCCATATAATGAAGAAGGTGAGAGAAGAATGAAGATGAAAAAAGCAGCCTATCCTTATATTCTTTGGATGGCAATATTTATCGTAATTCCACTTTTCCTTATATTGTATTTTGCCTTTACTACAGGAGACAGTCAAAACTTTGCTACATTCCAATTTAGCATAGATAATTTCAAAAGATTTTTTACCCCAATGTATTTAAGAGTTTTAGGAAGGTCTGTAAATTTAGCATTTGTTTCAACTATTATCTGCCTAATACTAGGTTATCCTATGGCCTATATTATTTCAAAAGCAAAGACAAGAAAAAGAAATATGATGGTTTTAATGTTGGTTATACCTATGTGGATGAACTTTTTATTGAGAACCTATGCTTGGCTTACTCTTCTAGGTAGAAATGGGTTTATAAACTTTGTAATTACTAAAATAGGATTTAAACCATTAGAATTAATGTATAATGACAAGGCAGTTTTACTTGGGATGGTATATAACTTCTTACCTTTTATGGTTTTACCTATTTATACTGTATTGATTAAAATAGAAAAAAGCTTAATAGAGGCAGCGGAGGATTTAGGAGCTAGTAAATTGGAGGTATTTAGTAAGGTAGTGCTTCCACTTAGTATGCCAGGAATTATTACAGGCATAACCATGGTATTTATACCAGCAGTAAGTACTTTCGTTATATCGGCATTATTAGGTGGAAATAAGTATAATTTGATTGGTAATTTAGTAGAACAACAATTTAGGTGGACTGGAGATTGGCATTTTGGATCATCTATGTCAATAATCCTAATGATATTTATTTTGATTACAATGGCACTTACATCTAGATTTGATAAAGAGAAAGAAGGAGGAGGAGGAGGCTTATGGTAAGTAGAGGACTTAAAAGATTATATACGTTTTTAATATTTCTATTTCTATATGCTCCTATTATAGTACTTATAGTATTCTCCTTTAACAACTCAAAGTCAAGGGGTGTATGGGCTGGGTTTACATTTAAATGGTATGTAGAATTGTTCAAAGATGCAGAAATTTTAAAGGCATTATATTATACATTATTAGTTGCAGTACTTTCAGCAATTATCTCTACAATTCTAGGGACCTTTGCTGCCATAGGAATATATAATATGCCTGGACTAAGCAAGAAGATAACCTTAAATTTAAACTACTTGCCAGTATTAAATCCAGATATAGTTACGGCAGTATCTCTTATGGCACTATTTAGATTTTTAAAGATGGAATTTGGTCTAGCTACCATGCTTTTATCTCATATAGTATTCTGTACACCTTATGTAATATTGTCAGTATTGCCTAAATTAAAACAGATGAATAAACATTTGGCAGAGGCAGCTATGGATCTTGGAGCAACTCCTTTCTATGCCTTAAGAAAAGTAATTATACCAGAGATAATGCCAGGAATTATTACAGGTTGTCTTATGGCATTTACATTGTCCATTGATGATTTTGTTATTTCATTTTTCAACACTGGAAACAATGTATCTAACCTTAGTATAGAAATATTCTCAATGTCTAGACGTGGGATAAACCCTGTAATCAATGCATTATCCACATTAATGTTTGTAAGTTTGATTTTATTATTATTAATAATAAATAAAAGAACAGAAAAAAATGAAATGGAAAGAGGTGTCTAATTTGAAAGCAAAAAGAAGGATTTCTTTATTAGTATTATCTTTGATTATTGCAATTATGACTGTAGGATGTGGAGAAAAGAAAGAAACTATCAATGTATATAATTGGGGAGATTATATAGATAAGTCTGTTTTAAAGGATTTTGAAGAAGAATATAATATTAAAGTAAATTACAGTATGTTTGAAACTAATGAAGATATGTATATAAAGCTTAAGCAAGGCGGATCTAGTTATGATGTAATATTTCCATCTGATTATATGATTGAAAGAATGGTAAGAGAAGATTTATTGGTTAAATTAAATAAAGACAATATACCAAATTTAAAAAATATAGACGAAAAGTTTTTTAATTTAGATTTTGATCCAAGTAATGATTATTCTGTGCCATATATGTGGGGTACAGTAGGTATAATCTATAATAAAACTAAAGTAAATGATGTAGTAGATAGTTGGGATATACTATGGAATGAAAAATATAAAGATGAAATAATAATGTTGAACAGTCAAAGAGACACTCTGGCTGTAGCACTAAAGAAATTAGGATATTCTATGAATACAAGAAATGTAGCAGAATTAGAAGAGGCGAAAAAACAGCTTCTAATACAAAAACCACTTGTATATGCATATCTAGGGGATGAAGTAAAGGGCACTATGGTCAGTGGAGAGGCAGCTCTTGCAGTAGTATGGTCTGGAGATGCTGTAGCTATGATAAGAGATAATCCAGATTTAGAATATGTAATACCTAAGGAAGGAACAAATCTTTGGTTCGATAGTATGGTAGTTCCAAAGTCTGCTAAAAATAAAGAAGGGGCAGAAAAGTTTATAAACTTTATGGCTAGACCAGATATAGCAGCAAGAAATACTGACTATATAGGATATTCCACGCCAATACCTGAAGCAGTAGAAATGTTACCAGAAGATATAAAAAATTCAAAAGCAGCATATCCAGCTGATGAGGAAATAGAAAATACAGAAATATTCCATGATCCATCAGATATTATAACTGAATACGATAGAATTTGGACTGAAATAACTTCAGGAGAATAAACAATAAGAATTTTCAACACTGATTCCTAGGATATTGTATAATAATATCTTAGGAATTAGTGCTTTTTTATGCTTAATTGGGTATAATTATATACAATAATAAATACATAAAGAGAGGATAGATTTGAAGATATATAAATTACTATTTATTATTCTAGGAATAATAGCAATGGGAATTGGCATAGTAGGAATAGTAGTGCCAGTACTTCCCACAACACCATTTTTAATACTGGCATCTATGTTTTTCGTAAGGGGATCGGAGAAGTTTGATATATGGTTTAGAAATACTAAGATATATAGGGATTATGCCGAAGATTATATTAATGATAAATCAATGACATTAAAGAGAAAAATAAGGTTAATGTTTATATCAGATTTTATGCTAGCTTTTCCACTAATAATTATAGATAATATTTATTTAAAATTGTTTATAGTATTAGTAATCATTTTTAAATATTATTATTTTATTTTTAAGATAAAGACTAAAGAAGTATAATAAATTTAGGGGGCGAATTATGAATAAAGAATTCTTCACAAGAAACAGAAAAGCATTAGAGAAAAATTTAGATGACAATAGTATATTGCTATTATTTTCAGGCACAGCACCATATAAGTCTGCTGATGAATTATATCAATTCATACCAAATAGAAATTTCTACTATTTGGCTGGTATTGATAGAAATAAAATTATATTTCTAATGAGTAAAATTGATGGAAAGGTTTCAGAAAAGCTATTTATAGAAAGGCCAGATCCAGTTATGGCAAAATGGGTAGGGGCTACGATTACTGAGGAAGAATCAATGGAAGAATCAGGAATAGAGGATATTGATTATCTAGATAAATTTGAAGGAACTTTTAGCTCTATATTAAGTAGAAATAAAATAGAAAAGATATATTTAGACTTAGAAAGACAGGAAATCAGTACATCAATAACTGAATCACAAGCTTTCGCTAAAATGGCTATTGAAAAATATCCATATATGCAAATAAAAAATATTTATTATGATATTGCAGCATTGAGAATGATAAAATCAGAAGAAGAAATAGAGCTAATTAGAAAAGCAATAGAAATAACTAATGAAGGCATAATGAATATGCTAGACAATATTAAACCAAATATGATGGAATATGAAATTGAAGCATACTTTGATTTTACTTTGAAGAAAAATGGAATAACAAATAGAGCTTTCCCAACAATAGCTGCAAGTGGTGAGAATGCTACAATATTACACTATGTAGATAATAATTCTAAATCAGAAGATGGAGACTTAGTTCTTTTTGATTTGGGAGCTCAATATAAATATTATAATGGGGATATAAGCCGTACATTCCCTATAAATGGCAAGTTTACAGAAAGACAAAAACAGATTTATAATATTGTCCTAAAAGCACAAAAAGCAGTTGAAGAGGCAGTAAAACCAGGACTTCCTTATAAAGAATTAAATGAAATTGCTAAACAGGTGTTAGCTGAAGGATGTAAGGAGTTGGGATTAATAAAGGAAGATGAAGAACTCTCAAAATACTATTACCATGGCGTTTCACATTATCTAGGGCTAGATACACATGATGTAGGAGAATATAACGTTGAACTTAAACCAGGTATGGTTATAACCAATGAACCAGGCCTCTATATTGAAGAAGAGGGAATCGGAATAAGAATAGAGGATGATTTATTAATTACAGAAGATGGATGTGAAAATTTGTCTAAATATATTATAAAAAGTGTAGAGGAAATAGAGGCCTATATGAATAAATAATACTGTAACAGGTAAATAGTAATTATTAATATATAGAGGTAAAAAATAGATGGATTTTAAAAACAAGTTAAGAAAATTTTCTTAACTTGTTTTTCTATAACTAGTACTTTTATTATACTTATGTTAGAATGATTTGTATAAAAAGGCATTATACTTATTGTTAAATTGAGCTAAGAAGTAATAGACTTTATTTGCTTACGATAAATAAATTAATTTAAGAGGAGAAAAATAATGAAAGTTGCTATAATGGGGGCTTCAGATTCAGTTGAAAAGATATATGGGGTTCTTTCTAAAGAACATAGAAATATAGAGTTTGTTAAATATGCAGAAGATGAGATAAAAAAACTTATTGATATGGCAAGAAACATAGATTTTACAATAGATGGTATTTTTCTAACTGGAATAGGTGTTTATTCTGAACTATCTTCAAAGATAAAATTTGAACAACCAGTTGTGTATACAGAAAGAGGTATAATAGGTATTATTAAAGCACTATATGAATTCCGTAGTGATTTTGGAGATACGAAAGATCTAAAGATAGCCTTGGATATAATTAAGGAAAAGGATTTAATCGATGTATTTAATGAGTTTAATATAGAGGTTAAAGACTATGATATTCAAAGGTATTTACCTGATAAAAGTGAAGAAGATTATATAAAATACTATCTAGAAAAGTATGAAAACAAGGAGATAGACTGTATCTTTACATCTTTCGGATATATATATAATTATTTTAAAACTCAAGATATTCCTGTTTATAGAATACAAGCAACAAATATTGATATCAAAAATAGATTTATCCAATTAGAAAACAGCATTAGATTTAAAAATATTCATGAGCGTGTGATTCAAATACAAATTATTCAAGTAGTTGGAGAAGAAAATAAATTTTTGCAGGAAGAAATACTTATCTATTCTAAGGAGATAGAAGGTATGATGCAGGTCATAGGACCAAATGAATATCTTATTATATCTAATAAGGGAGCATTATTGAGTTCGGAAAATATAAACTCCTTATCTAGAATAATAAATAATTGTAAACTTAGTAATATTATAATTGGTGTAGGAATTGGAGAAGGATTAACTCTCTATCAGTCTGAAACAAATGCCAGAAATGCCTTAAGAAAAAGTATTTCTGAAAAACAATGTAATGTTTATTTTTATGATGGACAAAATGTAATAGGACCAATTATGAACAAAGGTCAAATTAAATATAAGAATCTATCAGATGAAAAAACTATACAATTATCTAAAAGAATTGGCATTAGTTCTCAGTATATTGAAAAGATAAATGGTGTAATTAATAAACTAGGAAGAGATGAATTTACTAGTCAAGAGCTATCAGAAATTCTTTCCATAAGTGAACGGAGTGCAAATAGAATTTTGAAAAAAATCATAGATACTGGATATGGTGAGGAATCAAACTTAGAGAATTCCTTAGGACCTGGAAGACCTCGCCGTAAGATAAAGATGAAATTATCTCAATAATAATTAGATAAAATATTGACAACCATTTAAGCTTATAATATAATCTAGGTAATTAAGGACGTATTTAGGACACGGACTTAAAAGACAAAAGGAGGAGTAAATATGAATCATATGGTTTATGCAAATCATCCTATTATATGGCTTGTATCCATAATAGGAATATCAGTTGTACTAATTCAGTCTATATTGATAATCAAAAAATCAATTAAGGCAGGGGTAGACATGGGAATGGACTACTCTAGAATGAAAAAAGGTATCAAAACCAGTGCAATTAGTAGTATTGGACCAGCACTTGGAGTAGTAGGAAGTTTATTGGCATTATTAGTTACTATGGGTTCTCCCATATCTGCTTTTAGATTAAGTGTAATAGGTGGTTCTAACTTTGAGGCTATGGCCGCAAACTTTGGAGCGCAAGCACTAGGGTCAGAACTTTCCACAAATATGACTCCAGTAGTATTTACGAATGCTTTATGGACAATGGCTTTGGGTTCAATTGGATGGATTATATTTGTATATTTATTTGCCCATAGAATGGATAAGGTAAATAATTTGTTGACAAGTGGAAGAAAAGCATTATTACCAGCAGTTAGTATAGGTGCTATGCTTGGTTCTTTTGCATATTTTAATGTTGGAAATTATATAAAATTTAGAACAAATCCAGATGTAACAGTTTCAGCTGTGGCAGGCTTAATCATTATGATTATTTGCTTGAAATTGGGAGAAAAGAAATTTACTTGGTTAAAAGAATGGGCTCTAACAATTGCCATGTTTGGAGGAGCAATTATTGGAACTATAACTATTTAAGTATTGGAGGAATATAAATGAATGTCTATGATGAATATATTAAGGATGTTACAAAAATAGGTAGATTTACAATGATCCTTGGATTGATAGTATCTATACTTCCACCAGCAGTTATGACTTGGGGATTTGGATTTAATCCAGGACTTGGAGCAATTATTGCAGGAGCAATTTCTCAGATTTCAGTTTCAGGAGCTTTTTATTTCAGTGAACCTATTAGTTACTTTCCTATAGTGGGAAGAGCTGGACTTTATATGGGATTTTTATCAGGAAACTTAGTAAATGCGAGAATACCAGCAGCAGTATCAGCTTTAGAAGGTTCAGGATATAAATCTGGTACTGATGAAGGAGCTATTATGGGAACAATAGGAATAGGCGTTTCTATATGGGTTGGAATTATATTTTTATTATTAGCTGTATTTGCTGGACAAAGTGTATTGTCTGCATTACCGCAATCATTTACAACAATGCTATCTCTTATTATCCCAGCATTATTTGGTGGAGTATTTGCTCAATTTGCAATAAAATCACCAAAGGCAGGTATCTTTGCTATTGCTGTTGCTTATATAATGACAAAAGTTGTAGCTTTTATTCCAGGTCAGCCTTCATTTATCGTTACTTTAGTATCAGTATTTGCAACTATTGCATTTGCTAAGAAACAATTAAGTAAGCAGATAGATGGAAAATAGATAGTTATTCACTCACTAGAAAAAGGGAGGTAATAGACTTGAATAAAGAAAGATTAATAAATAGTTTTATAGAAATGTTAAAGATTCATTCACCTTCAAAAAAAGAAGGAGAATTTGCAAAACATATGGTTAATTCATTAGAAAGTCTAGGTGCAGATATATACCTAGATGAAGGATATTTACAATATGGTGGTGACTCTCCTTCAATTATAGCCAAAATTCCTGGAGATATAGAAGGGGAAGGAGTAACACTTGCTGCCCATATGGACGTAATAGAGCCTAATTTAAATGTAGAGCCAATAATAGAAGGTAATATTATTAAAACCAATGGAACTACTACATTAGGTGGGGATGATAAGGGTGGAATCGCAAGTATTCTAGAGGTTATAAGAACTATTAAAGAAGAAAAAATATCACATAAAGATATTTATGTAGTCTTAACCCCTTGTGAAGAGATTGGTATGCTTGGTGCAAAATATTTTGATTGGGACAAGGTGCCAAAGTATATGATGCCTGCAAAAAATATGATTGTAGTAGATAATTCAGGGGATGCTGGTATTATTGCACATTCTGCTCCAAGTAAGTATGATTTTGAGATTAGATTTAAAGGTAGAAATGCCCATGCTGGAATAGAACCTGAAAAGGGAATAAATGCTATTGCCATGGCAGCACACACTTTAACGCATATGAATACAGGTAGAATAGATGATTTAACAACATCAAATGTTTCCACAATAGATTCTAAGTTTCCTTCAAATGTAGTTCCAGATATATGTACAATGACTGGCGAAGTAAGAAGTCATTCTGAAGAAAAAATATTAGAGATTCTTGAATCATATAAAAATATATGTGATAAAACAGTTGAAAAATTTGGTGGTAGCTATGAAATTAATTACAAATGTGATTACCCAGTACTAAAGCCAAAGGATGACTTAAAATTTGCAAAAGAATTTGTTAGAGTTTATGAAGAAATGGGAGTAGATTCTGAACTTAAAGTAATTGGAGGAGGTTCAGATAGCAATATATTTGCTGAACAGGGATTTAATTCAATTATTATTGGCGTTGGAATGAATAAAGTTCATACAGTTGATGAGTATTTAGAGATTGATGAATTATTTAAAACCACAGAAGCCATTATAAGATATATAAAGAAGGATGAATAATAATGGGCATTGAAAAGGAAAAAATTAAATCTAGAGTAATCTCAGCAATTGATGATAACAAAGATTTGATACTTGAAATCGGCAGAATGATTTATAATAATCCAGAACTTGGATTTAAAGAATTTGAAACTACTAAGCTTGTAAAAGACTTTTTTAAAAAAGAATTAAATATTGACGTAGTTGAAAATATTGCATATACAGGCTGCAAGGCTGAAATAAATAAAGACAAAACAGGACCTAAAGTTGCAGTTTTGGGAGAGTTAGACGGTATAGTTTGTGGCAATCATAAAGATGCACTAGATTCAGGAGCGACTCACACCTGTGGTCACAATATACAAATTGCAGGAATGTTAGCTGTAGCAATTGGCCTTATAAAATCAGGTGTATATGAGGAATTAGATGGAAAGATTGATTTTATTGCAACGCCTGCTGAAGAATTTATAGAATTAGATTATAGAAGTAAACTTAAGGAAAAAGGAATCATTAAATATTTCGGAGGAAAGCAAGAATTAATAAGAAATGGAACTTTTGATGATGTAGATATTTCCCTTATGTTCCATGCTTTAGACACAGGGGATAAAAAGGTATTAGTAGGACCTGTATCTAATGGATTCATTGGAAAAGATATTAGATTTATAGGTAGAGAAGCTCATGCTGGAAATGCTCCTCATAAAGGAGTAAATGCACTTAATGCAGCACTATTGGCTATGAACAATATCAATGCCCAGAAAGAAACCTTTGAAGATAGTGATAAGGTAAGAATTCATCCAATTATAACTAAAGGTGGAGATATTGTAAATGTAATACCTGCTGATGTTAAGATGGAATCATATACAAGGGCAAGGACTGTACAAGCCATGGTAGATGCTAACAAGAAGGTTAATAGATCATTAATTGCCGGAGCTATGGCTGTAGGTGCAGATATTGAGATTAAAGAGATACCGGGATATTTGCCAATTTTAAAACATGAAAAGATGGAAGATATACTTCTAAAGAATCTATTATATCTTGGAATAAAAGAAGATGAAATAATAAAAGGTGGAGATTTTACAGGATCCTTTGATTTAGGAGATGTATCACATATTATGCCGACGCTGCATCCTATGTTTGGTGGAATAAAAGGAGAGCTTCATTCTAAGGATTATTGTATAATTGATGAGGAGTATATCTATTTAGAGCCTGCTAAGTCATTGGCTTTATCAGTAGTAGATTTATTATTTAATGATGCAAAAGAGGCTAAAAACATCCTTAAAGATTTTGTTCCAGCTATGACAAAAGAAGAATATTTAAACTTTATGGATTCAAATGATGGAATCATAAAAGAAAGATTTCTAGATAAATAGATTTGTATATAAATTAAAAAGCTTTATATAAGATTAAATCTATGAAAATGGGAGAAAAATACTTTCAGGCAAGAATATAGGAAGGCTGTTCAATTGTTATCTATTGGACAGCCTTTATTCATACCTGAAAAGTCTCTAGAATATAAAGTCTATATAATAGATGGTATTGGCATTAGAACATGAAAAATCAAATCGAAATATTTACTCCAGAATCTCTCTGGAGTTTTTTTATAGAATTGTATAATAAATGAGCAAAGGTAGAAACTAAAGGGGTATATTAGACTTATTAAGTATAAAATGAAAAGGAGTTATTATGACTAAGAAAAACAAACTAATAAAGGATAGTTGGAAATTAGATAATAGCTATGCTAGGCTGCCAGAGATATTTTTCTCAAACATTACCCCAAATTCTGTACCATCACCTAAATTAGTTATCCTTAACTATAATTTAGCAAGGACATTAGGGTTGGATATTGGAGAATTGCAAGGTAATGAGGGAAGAGATATATTAGTAGGAAACAAGGTTCCAAAGGGAAGTACACCTATTGCACAGGCATATGGAGGACATCAATTTGGACATTTTACTATGCTTGGAGATGGGCGAGCTTTACTTCTTGGTGAACAAATTACACCATTAGGACAACGATACGATATTCAATTAAAGGGGTCAGGCAGAACTCCATATTCTCGTGGTGGAGATGGTAAGGCAGCAATACAACCTATGCTTAGGGAATATATTATAAGTGAGGCAATGTATAATCTTGGAATTCCCACCACCCGTAGTCTAGGGGTGACTTTAACAGGCGAAGAAATAGTTCGTGAGACTAAATTACAAGGAGCAATACTTACTCGTGTTGCAAGTAGCCATATAAGAGTAGGCACCTTTGAATATGCCATGAGATGGGGAACAAAAGAAGATCTTAAGATATTAGCTGATTATACAATAGAACGTCATTTTCCATATATTAAGGATGAAGAAGAACCTTATCTTTCATTACTTCAAGAAGTAATAAGGCGTCAAGCATCTCTTATTGCGAAATGGCAATTAGTAGGTTTTATTCATGGTGTTATGAATACTGACAATATGACAATAAGTGGAGAGACTATTGATTATGGTCCTTGTGCTTTTATGGATATTTATAGTCCATCTACTGTATTTAGTTCCATAGATATTCATGGGAGATATGCTTATGGAAATCAGCCTAATATTGGAGCTTGGAATCTAGCAAGATTTGCAGAAACGCTACTTCCTTTACTTCATAAAGATCAAAATAAAGCTGTTGATTTAGCTCAAGAAGCAATATCAGAGTTTAGTAGTTTATACTATAATGAGTGGATTAAAGGAATGAGAAGTAAGCTTGGGATGTGTAATGAGAAATTAGAAGATAAGGATATTATTGAAGAACTTTTAAATATGATGGAAAAGAATAAGGCTGATTATACAAATACTTTCAGAGGATTGACTCTAGATTGCCTAGAAGATATGGATTTGTTTAAAACTGAAGAATTTTCCAAATGGAAAGCTAAATGGCAAGATAGATTAAAGAGACAAGAGGAATCTAAAGAACAGGTATATTCTCTAATGAAAAACTCTAATCCTTCCATAATTCCAAGAAATCATCGTGTTGAAGAAGCTCTCGCGGCAGCAGAAGAAGGAGATTATGAGGTGATGAAAAAGTTTTTAAAGGTTCTTTTACAACCCTATGAATATTCTAATGAACAGGAAGTATATTCTAGACTACCTAAGGCAATAGACAATACCTATAAAACCTTTTGTGGAACTTAATTAATATATAGGAAATGCTTATTTTTAGGGCATTTCCTATAGTAAATAAGTCCGATTTATAAAAAAACACTCAAACATGTTGCCGTAAATAGACAATATGTTACAATATGTTACATAGGATGTCTTATTTTACGGAGGTGGATATGATCAAACTATGGAGAAGAAAAACTGAAGAACTAGAGAGTAAAGAAGAACCAACAGTAGTTAAGGAACAATCACAAAAGGAAATGAATAAACGGGCTTTAATTAAGAAGAATGAAGAAAATTTATTGTACAATTTAAACGTTAGGATAAAGGATTCTAATAATCAAGCTGAAAGCTTAATAAATATAATTGAAGTTATATCCAATAGGGTAGAGGAACAAGTAAAGGCTATTTCTGAAGTAGTAAATGAAATAGGAAATTATTCAGCTATGGCAGAGGAACTTAGTGCAAGCTCAAATACATCTTATGAAACAGCTAGAGAAACTTTAGGAATAATAGAAGAGGGCAGTAAGGCAGTATATAATACTATTGATTCTATGAATGAAATTGAGGAATCAATTTCATCAGTAATGGCAGAAACTCATGAACTTAAAACGGCTACAGCTCAAATAGATAATATACTGGATGTAATAAAAAGTATCGCAGATCAAACTGAGCTATTGTCTTTAAATGCAGCCATAGAAGCGGCAAGAGCGGGAGAAGCTGGAAGAGGATTTGCTGTAGTAGCAAATGAAGTTAAACTATTGGCTGAAAGAAGTACAACATCGGCAAATGATATCTCCAATATAATTAATAATATTAATAAAAGTGTTAATACCACAATTGAAGCTATTGAAAAAAGTAATGAAAAAATTAAAGAAGGTTCAAGTATTGCAGAAGAATCAAATATATCTTTTAGTAGGATAGAAAAAGCTATTCAAACTATGATAGAGACTATGAATGAAATAAATAATGCAATAGCCATTCAAACTGACAGCCTTGAGTCCATAGTAGCTTCAACAGATGAAATGTCCAATGTCTCAGATAAAGCAATGTCTATGGTAGAAAGTGCATTATTGAATACACAGTTTACAAAGTCAGCCTTAGTTGCACTAGGACAAGTTGTTAATTTATTAAATGGAGTTACAAAAGAATTAGTAGATGAAACAATTAGTTCAGAAAGAGAGATAGTTACAATAAGGAGTAATTTTTCTGAGCCTATTTTTACACTAGATCCAGCTATGGTAAATAGTATGGAAAACATGAGATTTCTTATGAATATACATACAGGATTATTAACTACTAGTGATACAGGAGATGTATTACCATCATTGGCTAAAAGTTGGTATGTAGAAGATGATAATCTTACTTGGATATTTAACCTTAGAAATAATGCAAAATTTCATAACGGAAAAATAATTCGTGCTGAAGATATAAAATATTGTTTGGAAAGAGTACTTTCACCAAAGCTGAGATCTCCTAATACTTGGTTTATAGATTATATAGATGGTGCAAAGGAATATATGGAGGGTATTTCCAATGAAGTAAGTGGGATTAGAGTAATAGGGGAGAACCAATTATCTATTAAGTTGTCTGCACCTTTTAGTGGTTTTTTAATGTTTTTATCTCAAATATGTTGTGCAGTAATGGACCCTATGGAATTAGAAAAGGGTAATCTCGTTGGATGTGGACCCTATATATTAGAGAGCATTGATAATGATTTATATAGATTGGTAGCCTTCAAAGAATATATAGGAGGAAAACCATACTGTGATATTGTAGAAATAGTAAGTGGAGATAAAAATGCTCTTGGAAACTTTATAAATGATAAATATGATTTTTATGTAGTACAAGGTAAACGAGAATTAGATCAGATAAAAGAGACTAAACACTATGAAAGTCTTAAAACTGAGGAACTACTAGCTACATTTTATCTAGGATTTAAAATAAAAAACACAGATTCTCAGTATACAAGTAAGAAAGTAAGGGAAGCCATTCACTATGCAATAAATAAGAAGAAAATAGTAGATGAAATGACAGGGGGCTTTGCATCAGAAGCCAAATGTATGATTCCATCTAAACTAGTGCCATCTGACCATATAAACGGATATAATTATAATCCAGAAAAGGCAAAGCAAATTCTAAAAAGTGAAAACGTGGATTTAAGTAAACCACTTAATATACTCTGTGGACAAAATATTCATGGTGCTTTAAGGTTTATAGAAGAAGATCTAGAAGCCATCGGAATTACATGTAAATATCATCAAGTATCAGATAAGGAACATGCGAATTCTTCTGATATATATAAAGGATATGATGTATACCTATATGGTTGGTATGCAGATGCAATTGAACCATCATCTTTTATAGAGCCATTATTTGCAACTAATAGTGCTTCTAATCTTAGTGGATATGAAAGCGAAGAACTTATGAGATTGTTAAAAATAGCAAAGCAAACATCTAATCCTATAAGAAGAGTGGAAATTTATAAAGAGATACAGAGAATAATATCAGAAGATGTACCATGTATACCTCTTTATCATCCATATAATGGAATCTGTACACAAGAGAGAATAACAAATGTTAATCTTTCTCCTTTAGCCATGATAAAATATGATAATATAATAAAAGAATAATATTTTATAAAAAGTATTTGCAAATCATAAAAAAACATGTTATACTAAATATCCAGTCAAAAATGGCTGGAGTTAGTGGCAAATTAAGTTTTTATTAAAAAATAAAAAACTTATAAAAACCATTGACAGAAAGAAACAAAAATGTTATTATAAGTAAGTTCCCTCGAGAGAGGAAACGAGAACCTAGAAAACTAAACAGTGTGAGAAACTTTGAATTATAAAAAGTAACACATGAAACAACAGTCAGCAAATTGAGCTGAATCAAACTTTTAAATGAGAGTTTGATCCTGGCTCAGGACGAACGCTGGCGGCGTGCCTAACACATGCAAGTCGAGCGAAGTTTTCAAAGTTGATTTCTTCGGAATGAAACTTTGATTATCTTAGCGGCGGACGGGTGAGTAACGCGTGAGAAACCTGCCTTTCACAAAGGGATAGCCTCGGGAAACTGGGATTAATACCTTATGATACTAATTCTTCACATGAAGGAATAGTCAAAGCGTAAAGCGGTGAAAGATGGTCTCGCGTCCCATTAGTTAGTTGGTGAGGTAATGGCTCACCAAGACTACGATGGGTAGCCGGCCTGAGAGGGTGAACGGCCACACTGGAACTGAGACACGGTCCAGACTCCTACGGGAGGCAGCAGTGGGGAATATTGCACAATGGAGGAAACTCTGATGCAGCGACGCCGCGTGAACGATGAAGGCCTTCGGGTCGTAAAGTTCTGTCCTTGGGGACGATAATGACGGTACCCAAGGAGGAAGCCCCGGCTAACTACGTGCCAGCAGCCGCGGTAATACGTAGGGGGCAAGCGTTGTCCGGATTTATTGGGCGTAAAGGGTGCGTAGGCGGCCTTTTAAGTCAGATGTGAAAGATCACGGCTCAACCGTGGTAAGCATTTGAAACTGGAAGGCTTGAGTTAAGGAGAGGAAAGTGGAATTCCTAGTGTAGCGGTGAAATGCGTAGATATTAGGAGGAATACCAGTGGCGAAGGCGACTTTCTGGACTTATACTGACGCTGATGCACGAAAGCGTGGGGAGCGAACAGGATTAGATACCCTGGTAGTCCACGCCGTAAACGATGAGTGCTAGGTGTTGGGGGTCAAACCTCGGTGCCGCAGCTAACGCATTAAGCACTCCGCCTGGGGAGTACGTACGCAAGTATGAAACTCAAAGGAATTGACGGGGACCCGCACAAGCAGCGGAGCATGTGGTTTAATTCGAAGCAACGCGAAGAACCTTACCAGGGCTTGACATGCCCCTGACTGGTCTAGAGATAGATCTTTACCTTCGGGTACAGGGGACACAGGTGGTGCATGGTTGTCGTCAGCTCGTGTCGTGAGATGTTGGGTTAAGTCCCGCAACGAGCGCAACCCTTGCCTTTAGTTGCTACCATTAAGTTGAGCACTCTAGAGGGACTGCCGATGACAAATCGGAGGAAGGTGGGGATGACGTCAAATCATCATGCCCTTTATGTCCTGGGCTACACACGTGCTACAATGGTCGGTACAACGAGCAGCTACTTAGCGATAAGATGCAAATCTCTTAAAGCCGATCCCAGTTCGGATTGCAGGCTGCAACTCGCCTGCATGAAGTCGGAGTTGCTAGTAATCGTGAATCAGAATGTCGCGGTGAATGCGTTCCCGGGTCTTGTACACACCGCCCGTCACACCATGGGAGTTGGCAATACCCGAAGCCAGTGAGCTAACCGTAAGGAGGCAGCTGTCGAAGGTAGGGTCAATAACTAGGGTGAAGTCGTAACAAGGTAGCCGTATCGGAAGGTGCGGCTGGATCACCTCCTTTCTAAGGAGTTCAAAAGGACTCACACTTGTTTAATCTAGTTCACACTGAACATTGAAAACTACAAATTGCAATATGAATAAGTAATTTAGGTCAAGTTATTAAGGGCGTAGGGCGAATGCCTTGGCACCAAGAGCCGATGAAGGACGGGATAAGCACCGATATGCTTCGGGGAGTCGCAAATAGACTGTGATCCGGAGATTTCCGAATGGGGAAACCTACTTGAGCAACCCTCAAGTATCATATACTGAATACATAGGTGTATGAAGGAAGACCAGGGGAACTGAAACATCTAAGTACCCTGAGGAGAAGAAAGAAAAATCGATTTCCTAAGTAGCGGCGAGCGAACGGGAAAGAGCCCAAACCAGATTTATCTGGGGTTAAGGACCAGCATAATGGAATAATGAATCTAATAGAAGAGGATTGGAAAATCCCACCATAGACGGTGATAGTCCGGTATATGAAAGAAGAGTTTACCAGCTGGTATCCAGAGTACCACGGGACACGTGAAATCCTGTGGGAAGTAGGGAGGACCACCTCCCAAGGCTAAATACTCCTTGGTGACCGATAGAGAAATAGTACCGTGAGGGAAAGGTGAAAAGAACCCCGGAAGGGGAGTGAAATAGAATCTGAAACCCTACGCCTACAAGCAGTGGAAGCACATTATTCGTGTAACCACGTACTTTTTGTAGAACGGGCCAGCGAGTTATGGTAGTGAGCAAGGTTAATGACTTAAGGTCAGGAGCCGTAGGGAAACCAAGTCTTAATAGGGCGACTAAGTTCCCTGCCATAGACCCGAAACCGGGTGACCTATCCATGGGCAGAGTGAAGTTGAAGTAAAATTCAATGGAGGCTCGAACCCGTTAGCGTTTAAAAGCTATGGGATGACCTGTGGATAGGGGTGAAAAGCCAATCGAACTCGGAGATAGCTGGTTCTCCTCGAAATAGCTTTAGGGCTAGCCTCAAGGAAAAGTGATATGGAGGTAGAGCACTGAATGGTCTAGGGGCGCATAGCGTTACCAAAACCTATCAAACTCCGAATGCCATACTCATAACCTTGGGAGTCAGACTATGTGGGATAAGCTTCATAGTCGAAAGGGAAAGAGCCCAGATCACCAGCTAAGGTCCCTAAATCCAGATTAAGTGGTAAAGGATGTGAGGTTTCACAGACAACCAGGATGTTGGCTTAGAAGCAGCCATACATTTAAAGAGTGCGTAATAGCTCACTGGTCGAGAGACCTTGCGCCGAAGATTTCCGGGGCTTAAATCTGGTACCGAAGCTGTGGGATTCGTAAGAATCGGTAGAGGAGCATTGTGTGTGGGTAGAAGGTATACCGTAAGGAGTGCTGGACTGCACACAAGAGAGAATGCTGGCATAAGTAGCGAAAGGTGAGTGAGAATCTCACCCGTCGAAAGCCTAAGGTTTCCTGAGGAAGGTTCGTCCACTCAGGGTAAGTCGGGACCTAAGCCAAGGCTGAAAAGCGTAGGCGATGGACAACAGGTTGAAATTCCTGTACTAGTTATAAGCGTTTGAGAAATGGAGTGACGCAGGAGGATAGGCTAAGCGTGCCGTTGGTTGAGCACGTCTAAGCATAAAGGAAGTGAGTATAGGCAAATCCGTACTCATAATTCTGAAATGTGATGGGGATCGAAAAACAAGTAGAGAAGTAGCTGACTCCACACTGCCAAGAAAAGCTTCTATCGAGCAAGTAACTACCCGTACCGCAAACCGACACAGGTAGGCGAGGAGAGAATCCTAAGACGAGCGGAAGAACCATTGTTAAGGAACTCGGCAAAATAGCCCCGTAACTTAGGGAGAAGGGGTGCCAGGGAAACCTGGCCGCAGTGAATAGGCCCAAGCGACTGTTTACCAAAAACACAAGTATCTGCTAAGTCGAAAGACGAAGTATAGGTGCTGACACCTGCCCGGTGCTGGAAGGTTAAGGGGAAGGCTTAGCGTAAGCGAAGGCTAGAACTTAAGCCCCAGTAAACGGCGGCCGTAACTATAACGGTCCTAAGGTAGCGAAATTCCTTGTCGGGTAAGTTCCGACCCGCACGAAAGGTGTAACGATTTGGGCACTGTCTCAACAATGGATCCGGTGAAATTGTAGTATACGTGAAGATGCGTATTACCCGCGACAGGACGGAAAGACCCCGTGGAGCTTTACTGCAGGCTGACATTGGATTTCGGCATTGCATGTACAGGATAGGTGGGAGACTTTGAAGCCAGGGCGCCAGCTTTGGTGGAGTCAACCTTGGGATACCACTCTTGTAATGCTGAAATTCTAACCTGATACCATGAAACTGGTATAGGGACACTGTCAGTTGGGCAGTTTGACTGGGGCGGTCGCCTCCTAAAGAGTAACGGAGGCGCTCAAAGGTTCCCTCAGCACGGTCGGAAATCGTGCGAAGAGTGTAAAGGCAAAGGGAGCTTAACTGCGACACCAACAAGTGGAGCAGAAACGAAAGTTGGACTTAGTGATCCGGTGGTTCCGAGTGGAAGGGCCATCGCTCAACGGATAAAAGCTACCCCGGGGATAACAGGCTTATCTCCCCCAAGAGTCCACATCGACGGGGAGGTTTGGCACCTCGATGTCGGCTCGTCTCATCCTGGGGCTGGAGTAGGTCCCAAGGGTTGGGCTGTTCGCCCATTAAAGAGGCACGCGAGCTGGGTTCAGAACGTCGTGAGACAGTTCGGTCCCTATCCGTCGTGGGCGTAGGAAATTTGAGAGGAGCTGTCCTTAGTACGAGAGGACCGGGATGGACAGACCGCTGGTGTATCAGTTGTCATGCCAATGGCACAGCTGAGTAGCTATGTCTGGAAGGGATAAGTGCTGAAGGCATCTAAGCACGAAGCCCCCCTCAAGATAAGATTTCCCACTTTAAAAGTTAAGACTCCAAGAAGACCACTTGGTAGATAGGTCTCAGGTGTAAGAGTAGTAATACTTTAAGCTAAGAGATACTAATAAGTCGAGGACTTGACCTAAAATATTGCAATTGATAGTTTTCGTCTGGTGACGATAGCAAGATGGACACACCTGTACCCATACCGAACACAGAAGTTAAGCATCTTAACGCCGATGGTACTTGGTTGGAAACGACCTGGGAGAGTAGGAAGTTGCCAGGCTTACATAAGTAAAAAACCTGTTAGAATATTCTAACAGGTTTTTTTATGCTTATTTTTTTATAAGTTGGGTAATAAATACGAAGGTAGCTTATAAAAAGGAGTGGAAGTAATGAGAAATGTTAAATATTTGATTATAGGTAATGGAATAGCAGGACTTGCAGCTGCAAAAGAAATAAGAAATAATGATTTAGATAGTACTATTACAATGGTTAGTAGTGAAGGGATAAATACTTATTATAGAGTAAAGTTAACAGAATATATATCAAAGGATTTTGCTGATGAAGAATTGCTAGTTAGCAAAGAGACTTGGTATAAGGAAAAAGATATAGAAGTTATTCTCAGTAAAATCGTAGAAAACATAGATATAAATAATAATAAAATAAGATTAGATGATGGTCAGGAGATAGGATATGATAAACTACTTATAGCAACAGGTAGTAGACCTTTCGTACCACCTATAAATGGAAAGTATAAAGAAGGTATATTTGCCTTAAGAACACTAAGGGACTTACATGAAATGAAAGAATATTTAAAGCCTTTGAAGGATGTATCAGTAATAGGTGGTGGACTTCTAGGTCTTGAAGCAGCTTGGTCATTAAAACAATTAGGGAAAGAAGTAAATATAATTGAATTTGCTCCATATTTATTGCCTAGGCAATTAGACAAAGAAATAGCAGATAAATTAAAGAAGAAATTGTTAGATAATGGTTTTAAACTATATCTTGATTCACAGGCGGAAGAAATCCTTGGTGAAGAAAAGGTTAGTGGAATAAGGTTAAAGGATGGAAGGAAAATTGAGTCTCATGCTATTCTAGTGTCTTCAGGAATTAGACCAAATCTAGATATAGTTAATGATACTAATATAGAATATGATAAAGGCATAAAGGTAGGGAAGGATTTAAAGACTAATATAGAAAATATTTATGCCGCAGGAGATGTAGTTGAAATAGATGGTATGGTACTTGGATTATGGACTGCTGGAAATGAACAAGGAAAAATAGCAGGTGCAAATATGACAGGAAAAGATTTAAAATATAATCAACCAAAAATATTCACTACTTTACAGATAGGAGATATTAAGCTTTTCTCCGCAGGGATTATAAATGATTTTGATAAAACATATGAATATAAAGATGAAGAAATGGATATACACCATAAGATATTCACTAAAGATAAAAAGATAGTTGGAGTAATTCTCTTTGGTGATTTGAAAGAAATAAATGCTCTTAGGAATGCAGTAATATCAAATATGAGAATAGATGAATATATTAAAGGAGATAGCAGATTTATATAGTTTCTAAGACCATGAAATTGGAGGTATAAATATGGATATTCAATTCTTTGGTGCGGCAAAAATGGTTACAGGTTCTAATTACCTCGTAAAAACTGAAAAATACAATATATTAGTTGACTGTGGAATGTTTCAAGGAAACGAAGAAATGGAAAGATTAAACTATGATAATTTTCCATATAATCCAAATGATATAGATTTTCTAATTTTAACTCATGCCCATATAGATCATAGTGGAAGAATTCCCAAGTTAGTAAAAGAAGGCTTTAGGGGTAGAATAATTACTACAAATGCAACCTATGACTTATGTAAGATAATGTTAAAAGATAGTGCAAAGATACAGGAATCAGATATAGAATGGGAAAATAGAAAGAGACAAAGAGCAGGAAAAAAAACTATTGAACCTTTATATACCATGAGAGATGCAGAAAATAGTTTAAAGTATTTTGAGCCTTATTTCATAGACCAAAGAATAAAAATCAATGATAGTATTCAAATTAGATTCAAGGATGCTGGACATATATTAGGATCTGCCATATTAGAATTATGGATAAAGGAAAGCAAGGATGAAGAAAAGATAGTTTTCTCTGGAGATTTAGGGATGCCAAATAGGCCTATTATTAATAATCCTGATTATATAGATGAGGCAGACTATTTAATTATAGAGTCTACCTATGGAAATAAAGTTCACGATAGCTATAGTGAAAGTACTCAAAATCTAATAGATATCATCAATAAAACTGTATTAAGAGGTGGTACTGTCATTATTCCATCCTTTGCAGTAGGGAGGACTCAAGAGTTAATATATCAACTAAATAAATATTATGAATATAATTCTGATGTAGAAGAATATATGAAAATTCCTATTTACATTGATAGCCCAATGGCAGTGGAAGCTACTGAAGCTTTTAAGAGAAACTCAAGCAGCTTTAATGAAGAAGCAAGAGAACTTATATTACGTGGAGATAATCCTTTTGAATTTAAAAATTTGAGATATGTAAAAACTCAAGAAGAGTCTATGGCATTAAACAAATTTGAATTTCCAAAGGTTATAATATCATCAAGTGGAATGGCTACAGCAGGAAGAATAAGACATCATTTAAAACATAATCTGTGGGACAATAGAAATAGCTTAGTCTTTGTTGGATATCAAGCTCAGGGAACCCTAGGAAGAATACTTCTAGATGGTAAGAAAAAAGTAAAAATACTTGGAGAGGAAATCGATGTCAAGGCTGAAATTTATGACTTAGAAGGATTTTCAGGTCACGCAGACCAAAAGGCATTACTTGATTGGCTAAATAATTTTCAAATTAAACCTAAGAAGATATTTATTGTTCATGGTGAGGAAGAAGCAGCTACACAACTTTCAACTCTTATTACACATTTATACAGAGTTGAAACTATAATTCCTAATATTGGAGATAGCTTCAATATAGCTAAGGATGATGTAGAACTAACTAAAAAAGAAAAGTTAACCCCTATTATGCTAAAAGAAGATATTGAAAATGAGTTTAAAACAGCATATAATCAATTTGAGGCACTAATAGATAAATCAGGAAGGTTAGTAGACGATAAGGTATTGGCTGCTAATTATGATGAAATTAAAAATCAATTAATAGAGTTGCAACATACATTGATGGAATTAAACATTATTATAGGAAAATGAAAATTATGAACAATAGGAGGAATATATGAAATACTTAGTAAACAATTCAAATGACCCACGATACAATTTAGCTTTTGAGGAATATTGTTTTAAAAGCTTAGATTTAAAGGAAGATTATGTAATACTTTGGATAAATGGTCCTGCCATTATTGTAGGAAAAAATCAAAATACAATTGAAGAAGTAAACCAAGATTATATAGAGGAAAATGGAATAAGGGTAGTTAGAAGAGTAACTGGTGGTGGAGCAGTATACCATGACCTTGGTAACCTTAATTTTAGTATAATTAGTATGTCTGCTGGTCCTGAAAAAATTGATTTTAAAAAATATAATATACCAATAGTTAAATCCTTAGAAAAACTAGGTATTAAATGCGAATTATCTGGTAGAAACGATATGACCATAGATGGAAAAAAATTCTCAGGTATTGCTCAATCAGTATGGAAAAAGAGAGTTTTAAACCATGGGACACTATTGTTTGATACAGAGCTAGACGTATTATCAAAAGCTTTAAATGTAAAACAGGATAAAATTGAATCTAAGGGAGTAAAATCAGTAAAAAGTAGAGTTACAAATATAAAATCTTATTTAGAAGAAGATATAGATATGGCTAAATTTAAAGAAATATTACTAAAGAACATATTTGAAATGGAAGGATTAGAACCAGAAGAATATAAACTAACTCAAGAAGATCTAGATAACATCCAAAAAATGTTTGAAGAAAAATATTCTACTTGGGAATGGAACTATGGAGAATCACCAAAATCAAATTACAAGAATTATAAAAGATTCCCCTTTGGAAGTATTGATATTAGATTTAATGTAATAAATGGATTAATAGCAGATACAAAGATATATGGTGATTTCTTCGGGGTAGAAGATGTAAGTTTACTTCAGGACAAATTAAACGGAGTAAGATACGATAAAAAAGAAGTAACAAAGGCCATAGAAAGTGAGCCTTTACAAAAATATTTTGGTAATATTACTGAAGAAGAATTTATAGAATTACTGTTTCAATAAAATTAAAAAACCTTAAATGTTTTAAAAAAATTAAGGTTTTTTATAATCACTAGGAAAGTTATATTTGCTGTACTGAATATATGGATATATGTAGGTCAAATGAATCAATACTTCAGAATCTAAATGACCATTAAGTCTCTTGTCATTTAGCTAATGTTTAAATTGTAAAAAAATTCCAAAAACCTCCAAATGGCTAACATACATTTGGAGGTTTTTCAATATATAAACTTTTAACCTAAAGAAACCATAACATAATGAACGATATAATGGGCAAATTAAAAATGATAATAATTTTTTAAAACCAAATAATTTTTCATGGGAGGTTGCAATGAATATACTAACTAGAAAAAAATTAGAAGATTTAATAAATAAAGAAGAAGAGTTATGTGTATCAATGTATTTTCCTACTTTTCGTATGGGAGCAGATATTAAGCAAAACCCAATACGACTAAAGCAAAGAATAAGAGAAGCAGAAGATAAATTATTTAAGATGGGACTAGATAAATCTGAAGTTAAACATATTTTAACGTCTGCAAGTAATTTAATAGATGAAACAGTCTTTTGGCAAAATCAAACTGAGGGTTTAGCTATATTCTTAACTTCAGAAAATATGAATTATTATCATCTTCCATTTGAAGTAGAAGAACAGACAATAGTATCCAATAAATTTTATACAAAGCCATTATTTCCTCTTTTTACAGGAGACGGACAATATCTGATATTAGCTTTAAGTAAAAATGAAATGCGATTATTTAAAGCTTCAAGACAAATGGTTAAAGAAATTAGGATGGAAGAAGCACCAAGGAGTATTCATGATATGCAAGTGGATAATGATCCGAGAACTAACTTAACGATTAAAACTGCAAACCCCAAAGGTGGCACCAATGAATTAGTATATAATAGTGTAACCCAAGGACAGGGAAACGAAAATGACTTTGAAAGAAATGAGCTTATTAGATATTTCAGAGCAATAGACGAATCTTTAAATAAATTATATAAAGGAGATGAGATACCTTTAATATTAGCAGGAGTAGAGTATCTGATTCCTATATATAAGGAAATAAGTAACTATCCAAATATAGTAGATGAATTTATAAAAGGTAATCCTGAGATATTGTACGGAGATGATTTGCAAAAAATGGCTTGGAGTATTATAGAGCCTAAATTTTTAAAGATACAAGAATTAGCAGAAGATAAATACAGACAGTATTCAGGTCAAAAAAACAATCTTTTTTCTAATTCACTAAAGAAAATATTGTTTCAAGCTTATAATGGTCAAGTAGAAACTCTATTTATTGCTAAGGGAGTAAGTCGATGGGGAAGTTTTGATCCAGAAACTAATAAAATAGAGTTCCATGAAGAACAAAGAACAGAAAATGAAGATTTAATGGAGCGAGTGGCAACATTAACTATATCAAGAGGTGGGACTGTATATATATTAGATGAAGATAAAGTACCTGATGGAAAAAGCATAGTAGCAGTTCTAAGATATTAAAATAAGAAATCCGAATATATATTCGGATTTCTTATTTTAAAATATAGATGAATTTATCTTGTTTAATTCAGTTATTTTATAATCAATTTGGTTTAATAAGTTTATCATTTGATCTGAAAGATCCTCTGCCTCAAGATATAACTTTTTTGCTTTTGTTTCATCATTTCCCTTTACAGCAGCAATTACCTTATCCCCCATACTATGAAAGTTATGGTGGATGCTATCTATTGTTTCCCATTCATTCTTAATTTCAGAATGATCTATTTCAATTGAATGATAGAAATGTCCAAAGGCACATTTCTTTGAGTTAGTTTGTAAAGGATATATACGCATCTCTGTTACGATTTTGTTAAGACCTTCCATCCACTTTAAATGGGCAACCTTAGCATTTTTTATAATGTCCTGTATCTCCTTATTTGTAAGTCCATGGGCTCCACCCTTTAACCCCTGAAACATTGTAGACACAATGGTAGAAAGCTGGTCATCGATTTGTGAAAGTTGTCCTGCAAAATTTACAGTTTCCATGGCATCATTGTGAATACTGTGGGTCATATGAGTAAGCTTTTCAGAGTCAGCAGTAGAGGCTTCCATTGCTTGATTAATCTCGTCTGCTGCAAATTTTACGCTTTCCATAGATTCATGAATATTATCAACATCTATTGTCACAGTTTTTAGCATGTCTACATTGGCACTAACGGTATCGTAGACAAGTTCTATTTTACTACTCATTTCTTCTGTAGATTTTAAGGTACGAGTTAGACTCTCATTTCCTTCATAAGTAGCTTCGTGTATATTATTTACAAAATCCCTCATCCCATCAAGTTCTTCCTTCGTATTATCAGCTAACTTTCTAATTTCATCGGCTACAACTGCAAAGCCTCTTCCATGCTCACCAGCTCTAGCAGCCTCTATAGCTGCATTTAATGCTAATAAATTGGTCTGTTCAGCTATAGATTGTACACTATCTACTATTTTACCTACTTCCGTGGCTAGATTAACTAATTGATGTATTTTGTCACTCATAACTCCAGTATCGTTTATAACATTATCTTTTAAAACCTGAACTTCTTTAAGGATACTCATGCTATGATCATTTTTAGATGCTAAAGATTCAGATTCAGCAGATAAATTGTCTAAAGTCTCAGAAGTGCTTATAATAGATTCATTTACTTGGCTCATACTAGCAGTTGTTTCTTCTACCATTGCCAAATTAGACTCACTTAAAATTGCCATTTCATGTGCAAATCCTGTTAATTGATTTGAAATATGAGTCATACCCACATCAAAGCTACTTAAGGAAGTAAGTATATGAAGTATTTCTTTAGTGGAATCTGCCATATTATTCTCATTATCAAGTAATTTTTGGAAGTGTTCGAATACTTGAATATGAATAGGATACTTAACATTGGGTTTATCTACAACTATTCCATTTAGTGAATCTTCAACATACCTAACTATGCATGAAGCTTCTTCACATGGAGGTTTAGTAAATTTCTTAAACAAAAAAATCACCTCTTAAATTTATTGTAAAAAGAAATATTTAATATTAAATTCTTTAGTGAATATATAATATAAATTATAATACTAAATATTGTTTGTTAAAAATTGTCATATAAATAATATATAATTAAAATCTAGAAAAGTCTATGTTTTTATTCAATTAAGTAAATCTATAGTTAGATTTAATAAATAAAAATTGTTTATATGTATTGAAGTGAGAAATTAAGGATGTTACACTTAATAAGGTTAAATTAATATTAATTTGAAATAGGAGGAAAATAGATGAATAACAAAAGATTTAAATTTATTACATTAATTGCAATAATGACATTAGCTATGATATTAACTGTTGCCTGTGGAAAAAATCCAACCAGCTCGGACTCTGGATTAATAAAATCTATGACAGGGGAAGAACTTGTAAAGCAAAATTCAGGAAAAGATAAAGACAAGGTTCTAATCATAGATGTACGTTCTCCTGAAGAATACAAAGCAGGACATATTCCAAATGCTATAAACATGAATGTAGATGGTTTCGAAGATAGAATTGCTGAAATTGAAGATTTAAAAGAATTTCCAATAATAACTTATTGTAATTCAGGTAAAAAAAGTGGAGATGTTGCAGAAATCTTAGTTAAGAATGGATTTACAAATGTAACTAATGGAGCAGGAGTAAAAGAGTTTGAATATGATTTAGTTCATTATGATGATATAAGAGGGGCAGCTTTCCAAAATCTTATAGATGAAGATAAAGATATAGTATTAGTAGACGTTAGGCCAGAAAAACAAGTAGGGGAAGAAGGAATGATTGAAGGAGCTATTAATATTCCATTTGATGCTATAGAATCAAATCTTGATAAATTACCTAAAGACAAAACTATAGCATTATACTGTAATACTGGTACTAAAAGTGCAGAGGTTGCACAAGAATTAGAAGGTCTAGGATATGAAAATGTAGTAAATGCAATAGAAGGTGTAAAAGAATTTGACTTTACCCTAGTAAAATAATTAAGATAAAAAACTGTCTTGGATCATTCTTAGACAGTTTTTTAATTGAAAGGATTAGTACCATCTGATACTATAATATTGGAAAGACTTTTACTTTATAGTATATATTGGAGGGATTTTAATGAGATTACCGGAAAAGATTAGTTTTGCAAATTTACCAACTAAAATTGAGAAATTAGGGCGACTAAGTGAGGAGTTAGGCAAGGAAATTTATATAAAAAGAGATGATCAAACAGGAACTGAAATATCTGGAAATAAAATTAGAAAATTAGAATATGCAGTTAAAGAAGCAATAAATAATGGCTGCAATTACTTAATTACTTGTGGTGGTATACAATCAAATCATGCTAGAGCAACGGCAGCGGTAGCTAGGAAATTAGGTATGGAGGTATACCTTGCTCTAAGAGGTAATGAAAATGGTGAAGTTGAAGGAAATTATTTTTTAGATAAAATGTTGGGAGCCAAAATTAAATTAGTCGCTCCAGAAGAATTTAATTCTAATGTAGAAAATATTATGGAAAATATAAAAGAGGACCTAATAAAAGAAGGATATAAGCCATATATAATTCCTATGGGAGCTTCTAACGGAGTAGGATCTTTAGGGTATTGTGAAGCTATGGAAGAAATATTGCAGCAGGAAAAGGAACTAGACATAAAGTTTGATGCTATTGTAACTACCATAGGTTCAGGTGGTACTTATGCAGGATTATACTATGCTAATTATATAAAGGATAATGATGCAAGAGTTTATGGAATAAATATTTGTGATGATGCTGAATACTTTAAGGATATAGTACTAAAGTTATTTAAAGGAATATCCATATATACGGGAGAGGAAATTCATATAGATAAAAAAGACATAGATATTTTAGATGGATATATTGGAAATGGATATGCCTTAAGTAAGGAAAATGAAATAGAATTTATTCATAAATTGGCAAAATTAGAAGGTATAATCTTAGACCCTGTATATACTGGAAAAGCAATGTATGGTCTAGTAGAAGAGGTGAAGAAGGGAACATTTGATAAACATAAAAACATATTATTCATTCATACAGGGGGTATATTTGGATGGAATAGTGTTGCAAGAAGTATGGTAAATCAGTAAGGTTATATAATATGTTAAGATGTTATCAAATTTATCTATAATGGTAAATCACCTCATAGATGGAATTAATTGGACAATACCCTCTCTGAGATATAAACTTTATTAAGGAAATTATTAATATAACAATCATAGGAGGGTATTATGAAAAAGAAAATTGCATTTTTATTAATTACAATACTGCTCTTTGTATCTCTAGTTGGATGTGGAGATAGTGGAGTTAGTTCAACATTAGAGGATAGTACATTTAAAGCACAAATGACCTTTAACGGTTCATCTACTTTGGCACCTGTAATATCAGCTATAGCAACAGATTTTATTGAATCAAATACTACATGGAACAATGTAGATTCTAGCTTTCCAGAAGAAAACATATCTATATATGTATCGGCTGGTGGTTCAGGTGCTGGAGCTAAATCAGTAATAGAAGAAATTAGTGATTTTGGTATGTTAGCTAGGGAAGTAAAGAGTGAGGAAAAAGAAAAGATAGGAGATATGAAGGAGTTTGTCTTAGGTATAGATGCCTTAACAATTTCTATAAATCCAGAAAATCCATTAGTAAAACTAAAGGATAGTTTAAGTACTGAAGAAATCATGAAGATATTCTCAGGAGAATACAAGTATTGGGATGATTTAGATGAAAGCCTTGAGCATAAAGAAATTGTAGTTGTTATTAGAGACTTAGGTGGTGGAGCCCATGAAGTATTTCAAAAAAGCATAATGGGAGATGTACAAGTAAGAGAAGATGCTATTCAATCTCCATCAATGGGTGCCTTAGTTACAAAAATTATTGAAAATAAAGACGCTATTGGTTATGCCTCATATGGTATGGTAAATCAAAATCAAGGAAAACTTATACCTTTGAAAGTAGATGGAGTAGAACCAACAGAAGAAAATATAGTTAATGGATCATATAAGGTATCAAGACCTCTTATTGCAATAAAAAAAGGAGAGTTAACACAAGAACAGCAAGCATTTATGGACTTTGTTTTATCAGATGAAGGTTCACAAATTATTGAAAAAATGGGATTTGTACCAGCAAACTAGAATTAGGGGCCATAAAGCCCCTATTTTTTGAGGTGGTTAAGTGAAAAGATTAGAAAATAGTATTTTTAAAGGAATAGTAAGCTTTTTAACTTTATTTTCTGTATTAATACTCTCTTTTATTATATTTTTTATTTTAAAGGAGAGTACAGTATTTTTTAAAGAAGTATCTATAACTAACTTTATCTTTGGCAAAAGGTGGAATCCATTAGGACCTGCTGACAAATTGGCTATATTCCCTATAATACTAGGTACTATATATGTATCAATTATAGGAATTATTATAGCATTGCCTATTGGTATAGGTAATGCTATTGTTTTATCTAGTTATACAAATGGAAAGGTTAAAAGAATAATTAGAAGTATAGTAGATGTATTAGCAGGCATACCATCTGTGATTTATGGATTTATTGGTTTATTAGTACTTGTAAAATTTTTAGAAATAAAGTTTGAATTTCCTACAGGTGAGTCAGTATTAGCAGGAGGAATAGTTCTTTCCATTATGATGCTGCCATTTATTATTTCCACATGTGAAGAATCTATGGAAAAGGTGTATAACGAATATTCAGCATATTCAAATGCTTTAGGAGTCTCTAAAGGTTATATGATTCGAAATATAGTTTTACCTAATAGTAAAAGGAGTATTTTAGCTTCTATAGTATTAGCATTAGGCAGAGGTATGGGAGAGACTATGGCTGTAATGATGGTAATAGGTAATGCACCTATAATGCCTAAATTGCTAGGCAAATGTCAAACGATACCTTCATTAATTGCTCTTGAAATGGGAATGGCGGAAGTAGGGAGTCTCCATTATCATGGTCTTTATGCTTCAGGATTTGTACTTATGATGATTTTGTTAATTATTAACGTTATTTTATATATAATAAAAAGAAAATTGATATAAAGGTTGAAATATATGAAGGAAAAAATTAAAGATAAGATATTTAAATTATGGATTATAGCCAGCGCCATAATGGTAGTTACAATTATAGCATTTATTTTTGGATATATTTTAATGAAAGGATTGGGCTCTATAGACTTAGAGTTTATTTTTGGCAATCCAAAGGGTATACCATTAGGAGTAGAAGGTGGAATATTTCCTGCTATTATTGGTAGTTTATTATTGATGGCTTTATCATGTGTTTTTGCATCAATTTTAGCTATTTCAACGGCTATTTATACAGTATTTTACTGTAGCCTTAGCAGGGTAAGGGAGATGATTTATTTAATAATACAGTGTATGGCTGGTGTACCTTCTGTAGTATTAGGAATGTTTGGATATACTCTATTGATCCTATACTTTAGAATTAATAGATCTCTTTTAACCGCAGCCATAACATTAGGAATTATGATATTTCCATATATTGAAGTTAGGATAGAAAAGATATTAAATGAAGTTAATCCTAGTATAATCAATTCTTCCTATGCCTTAGGAATTTCAAAGTTTTATACTATTGTCAGATTAATCTTACCAATATGCAAAGCTGATATTATTTCGGCAATCCTTCTAGCAGGAGGATTTGCCATGGGAGCTACAGCACCAATAATATTAACAGGGGTTGTGATTTTCGCACCAATACCTCAATCAATATTTTCACCTGTTATGGCTCTTCCATTTCATCTTTATATATTAACAGGGGAGGGGATATCCCTTCAGAACGCCTATGGAACTGCTGCAGTACTTATTATAATATTACTATTAATAAATATTCTATCATTGATTATAGGCAGAGGAAGAAAGGAGCATAGATAATAGATGGAAATAATAAAGGTAAATAATTTAAATGTAAGTTATGGAAATAAGTTAATACTAAAAAATTTATCAATGCCCTTTATTAAAAATAAGATTACGGCAATTATAGGGCCATCAGGATGTGGAAAATCTACATTTCTTACAACACTTAATTTAATGTTAGAGGAATATGATGGAAAATATAATGGAGAGATCATTTTCAAGGATAAGGACATTAAAGATTATGATAAAGATGAAATAAGAAAAATGATAGGTATGGTATTTCAAAAACCTACACCATTTCCCCTATCCATATATAAAAATATGACTTATGCACCTATATATTATGGAATACGAGATAAACAAAAATTAAGAAGCTTAGTAGAAAGCAATTTAAAAAAGGTAGGACTTTTTGAAGAAGTAAGTAATGAATTAAATATGTCAGCCATGAAATTATCAGGAGGACAACAACAAAGACTTTCCATAGCAAGAGCTTTGACTGTAGAACCTGAAGTATTACTATTAGATGAGCCTTGTTCAGCATTAGATATAAAAAATACTGCAATTATTGAAGAAATGTTACTGGAGCTTTCTAAGGAGTATACAATAATAATAGTAACCCATAATTTATCTCAAGCAAAAAGAGTAGCAGATTATGTTGCATTTATTTTAGATGGAGAGCTTATAGAATATGGACATACAAATGAAATATTCTACAATCCAAAGGATAAACGAACAAAAGAATATCTAGATGGAATATATGGATAGATTTAGTAGGAGGAATATAAATGATATCATATGAAATACCTGGTAGAGATAATATAGTAGTTGAAAATATTGTATTTGATTATAATGGTACAATTGCAGTAAATGGAAAGTTAATCGATGGAGTGAAGGAGTTAATAAATGAATTAGCAAAATATGCGAAGGTCTATATATTAACAGCTGATACTTATGGAACTGTGGCAAAGGAATGTATTCATATTGATGCTGAAGTTCTAACTTTTCCAAAAGAAAATGTAGGTACGTCAAAAAAAGAGATAGTGAGAAATCTTGGTGGCGATAAGACCATATGTCTAGGCAATGGATATAATGATATTTTAATGTTTGAAGAGGCTATATTATCTATTGCAATAGTAGAAGGAGAAGGTGCTTGTGGAAAACTGTTATCTAAAGCAGATATAGTTGCTAGATCTATTGAGGAAGGAATAGGAATATTACTTAATAAGAACATGGTGAAGGCAACACTTAGGACCTAGGAAGGTTATTAAAGAAGTAGTTGACAGATAGAGTATATTTCAAGCAATTTCTTTAATGATGTCGTTTGGTATGCTTATTATATCACTAATCTCCTTAGTTGTTATACTTACAAAGGATAATAATAAAGGAAAAAAATAATCACCCTGTATTGCCCTACAGAGTGATTGTTATTAAATAGTCTCTTTTGTGGCAATCGCATTTATGTGAATCCGATTACCTTATTTATATTATACCATAAATTATAGTAAAGTAAACATTCAGTCAAATATTATTTGACTGATGTAGAATTAATTCATAATAGTATCTATATTAGCTATTTTAATGATATAGAAGAAGTGACTAGGAGAAATCTCTAGTTTTTTTATTTTTTGACATTCTTAATAATTAATTCATTATACTTATTTATAGCAATATCTAATTCTTGACTAGCTTTTATTATTTCTTCATCTTGTAAATTAAAGTCCTTCTTATCAAGTAAAATGTTTAAGTTTTTCTTTAATTCGTCTATATTTTTCATTAGATCTTTTATATCAGACAAAATTAGCACCTCCTGAATAATAGGATGTGCTAATTAATAAATAAATATGCTGTTGGAATAAAATAAGACTATTAAGTTCATGTTACTTTTACTTATTAGAAGTTTACATATAATTACTTCTATTAATTTACTAAAAACTGTTTTATTATTATATTGATCCATAAAAAAGAACCTCATTTCATTGTTTTCTGGTTAAAAACAATTTAATGCAAGGTTTTTTTTCATTACATAAATTTTTCCATGTCAACTTGCAATTACTTCTTTAATGCAACATTAATACCTAGGGAATTGCTTTATTTTTTATAGAAGCATATTTAATATTTGAATCTGCCTTACAAAGGAGAAGTGCACTATTATTTAATTAATTATTTAAAATAAAATGTACTAAATTTATCACAGGATTTTAATTAACATATCTATATATTCTAGAAGATATGATATACTTTAAAGAATATTCACAGTAATCTGACATAAGAATATAGAGTAAATAATATTAGCAAATAACCTGGAAGGCTGAGACGCAAAGTCCTAGAGTCTAAAGTGAAATACAATGACAGTCCAGCCACCAGATTAGGAAAAGGAATAGAAAGGAGGGAACCGTTATCATAACCAAAGGGGGTGTAATTTGATTAACTTAAATCTTCTATGATGTTTCTTAGTTAAAATCTTAAAAACTAGGGGGAATATAAATTGATAACCTTTTTTAAATCAAGAAAAAGTAAATCTTTTGTATCTATGATGATAGCAATGCTTTTGACGCTTAGTTCATTTGTATCCTTTGCTGAAAACCTAGATACAAATCAAAGTAATCAAGAATTGTTAAAGGATAAGATATCAAGTGAAGTATTTGATAGGTTTGATTCTGGGGAAGATAAGGTTGAAGTTTTAGTTAAATTAAGAGAACAAGCTGATGTAGAAAGAATAGCTAATGATGAAAGATTACAGTTAAATTCTTTAGAGCTTGACAATGACGAAATGAAATTATTGACTAGAGAAGCAGTCATTGATGAGTTAGAAAGCATTGTTGAAAGAACACAATATAGATTGTTACAATATATTGAAACTGAAACTAAAAATGGTAATATAGAAGAATATGAGTCCTATTATATAGTCAACATGATATATATAAAAGCTACACAGGATGTAGTTAATAAAATAGCACTTATGAATGATGTAGAAAAGGTTTATTTTAATGAAAAGATATACCTAAATGATTATACTAGAGATCCTGAAGGTATAATTGAGATAGTAGAAGAAGAAACAGATATAGCAGAAGAAATTGAAGTTGAGGAAGGTAAATTTGAAGTTATTGGAGAAGAAATGCAAGAAACCATGAGAGCAAGTGATATTACCCCTAAAGCTGTATTACCATCAGATATTGAGTGGAATATAAAAATAGTAAATGCTGATAAAGTGTGGAGCACATACGGGATTGATGGTACAGGAGTTGTAATAGGTATGATTGATTCAGGGGTAACATGGAATCATCCAGCCTTGAAAAATAAATACAGAGGGTATAATCCAGCAACTGGAGCAGTAAATCATAATGGGAACTGGTATGATGCATATGCTGGAAGAACAACTCCATATGATGATTCACAATTACCACATGGTACTCATGTAATGGGTACTATATTAGGACAGGAGCCATCAGGTAAAAACGCAATAGGTGTTGCACCTGGAGCTAAATTTATAGTTGCAAAAGGATTGGGACCAAATGGAGGATCTGCAAACCAATTAATATCAGCAGGACAATGGATGCTTAAACCAGGTGGAAATGCTGCAAATGCACCAGATATAATTAATAATTCCTGGGGTGGCGGTACTGGAATCAATGACTGGTTTAGAGGAGTAGTAAGAGCATGGAGAGCGGCAGGAATTGTTCCAGTATTTGCTGCTGGAAACCAACTGAGGGGAGAACCAGCTCCATGGCCAGGATCAATATCTTTACCATCATCATATCCAGAAAGCTTTGCAGTAGCAGCTACAGATTCATCCAACAGAAGGGGAAGTTTTTCTAAGCTTGGACCTTCACCTTATGATAATAGTATACCAAAACCGGATATATCAGCACCAGGAGTAAATATACGTTCATCAGTAATTAATGGGTATGAAAGTGGTTGGAGTGGTACATCAATGGCAGCTCCTAATATTGCAGGAGTGGCAGCATTGATGTTAGAAGCAAATCCAAATCTTTCAGTAATACAAGTAGAAAATACAATTAAAAACACTGCTACGCCTTTAACAGATACCACATATCGAACATCACCTAATATGGGATACGGATATGGTCTAGTGAATGCACTTAGAGCAGTAGAAAGTGTATCAAGATCACAGTCATTGCAACCAATAAAAACCAGCACATTAACAGGTAGGATAATAAACAATAATACAGGAGAAGCTGTTTCAGATGCGAGCATAACAATAGAAAATACATCCTTATATACTACAACTAATAGCACTGGCCATTACACTATAACAAATATACCTGCTGGGTCTTATACAGTAACAGTAACAGCTGCAGGATATAATCCTATATCAGATAATATAACTATAAATGCGAATCAAGAAATAACAGCCAATGGTACAATGGTGCTAAATACAGCAACAGTACAAACTGGTACAATAGCAGGTAGAGTAATAGACTATAATACAGGAGCAGCTGTTTCAGATGCAAGGGTAGATATTGATGGCACCTCACTTTATGCATATACAGATGATTATGGATATTTCATATTAAATAATGTACAAGAAGGAGTACAAACCATCTCGATATCAGGGCATGAACACAATACTGTTTCAGGTAATGTTACAGTCATACCAGGAAAAACTATAAATGTTACAGCTAGATTAATACCAAATAGCGACTATGAATCAACATTAGAGGATGAAATAACTGAGCCAATATTAGAGCCAATCATTGAATCACCAATTATCGAAGTACCAATCACTGAGTCACCAGCAGTTGATATATAGGCAGAGGTACTGGAATTTTATCCCACACAAAATCACCTATCAGTATTGATGGGTGATTTTGCATATATTGATATTTGATGATTGTCTTACTCATTGGGCTAAATTGGACCGGTGTTACAGGGTTTGGGGAAGGCACTCTCCCACAAGCAATTTTTGAGTTTTCGCGCAGGGGAAAATCTCGAAAATATGCAAGTGCTTACCATTTAGTGGAATATTAAAAATAGACATTTCATTGGTAAAATGCTGATTGTGATTGACAGTTCAAACATTCAATGATAAAATAGAAACGGATGTTACGCAACGTATGTTACCTATGGAAAGGAGAAAATTTATGCCACCTAAAACTATTGTAAATAGAGATGAGGTCTTGTTTGCCGCACTGCAATTGATACACAAAGATGGTATAGAAAGCTTAAATGCAAGAAATTTGGCACAAATATTGGGTTGCTCAACAAAACCGCTCTTCCGTATCTATGAAAATATGGAAGAATTAAAAACAGATACAATTTCATATATTAATAAGTATTGTAGTGAGTACTTGCACAAATCATATGACATTTATCCTGCGTATTTAGGAATTGCTATGCGATATATTAGTTTTGCAAAAGATGAATCTAATCTATTCAAGGTTCTTTTTATGAGTAATTTGATTACAGATAATACGATTCGCGATATGTTATCAGATGATGATATAAAAAAAATACTAAATGAAGTATCCAAGGATTTTCAAATAGATAGTAAAGAAGCTCAAGGAGTATATCAAAAAATGTGGTTGTTATCCCATGGAATAGCTTCTGTAATTGCTACGAATATAGATTCATTAAAAATTGAAGAAGCTAAACATATTATCTTAGACTCTTTTAAGGGGTTTATATTGTCAGTGAAAGAGGAGGGATAGCAATTGGTTAGCATTAATGATTTTTCCGATTATATAGAAATCAATGGAAAGAAACAGTTTTTATCTGTTTGTTCACGTGACATACGATTACCTGTTTTATTGTATTTGCATGGGGGACCAGGCGATGCTGCATTACCTTTGGTTAAAAAATTCAATTCTTCTTTAGAGAACTATTATACAGTAGCTGTTTGGGAACAGCGTGGATCTGGGAAATCATTTTACCGTTTTTCAAAAGATGATGACATAAACATCCAACTTTTTATTGAAGATATTCACAAAATAGTCGAATTTCTCTTGCATAAATATAAACAAGATAAGGTATATTTGCTTGGCCATTCTTGGGGAAGTGTAATTGGTCTAAAATTTGTTCAACTATATCCTGAATTGATACATACATATATAGGTTGCGGTCAAGTAGTTAATATGGAAAAATCATCGCGTATAGCTTATGAATACGCAATTGATAAATGTGTTGAGAGAAATAATATAAAGACTCTGGGTAAATTAAAGAATATAGACTGTACGTATTCATCTGAACATTGGTTTGAAGATTTGCTTTTTGTTACCCGACAAGTTGTGAAGTATGGTGGTTCTTTATATGGTGAAAAGAACTACTATAAGCTTGTTAAGCCTTTTATTTTTTCGAAGGAATATTCGCTTATAGATTTGATTAACAGACAAAAAGGTTCAATGCAATCCATAAAAAGACTTTGGCAAGAACTTATGGCAGTAAATTTTGAGCCTGATACATCATTTTCTGTACCAATTGTTTTTATAGAAGGTAAATATGATTATCACGTTTCATCTCAAGTAGCAAAATCTTATCTTGACACAATTCTTACTCCCAAAAAATTTGTTTGGTTTGAAAACTCATGTCATTTTCCCCAATGGTCTGAAGCGTCAAAATTTACTGAAGTTTTGTCATCGATACTATAACTTACGCTAACCTTATCCAACAAAACGTTAAGACCGCCATTAACTTTTAAAAATTGAAATAGCGAAATCTATAATTTGTTATTTTTCAAAACATGGCAGCACGTAAGGAAGAAAGCTATGTTTTATTATGTCATATATAAAGTATTTATCCAGGGACACCGAATAAATACTATTATCTAATTTAAAACATTGAAAAGCTTACTTAAAACTACTATATGCGGCTATGGATAGGCTTTCCGAAGTACAGCGCTGAAGATTGCTTCTATATTATGCAGACAACTTAACCCACAGACAAATTGTAAAATATAGGGTCTAAATCAAGCTGCGTAGGACATTTTATTTAGCACGCTAGTGAGAATATAATAGAGGTATTATTACGAGATAAGTAATTAGATTTACTTGTCTTTTTTATTTTGTAAATATTAGCTAGAAAAAGGAGGAATTTTGAGAGTTATGTAGAATGGTATATATGGTAAGAAATATTGAATGTAGTGATGAATAGAGGGAGAAACTGTTATTAGTAAATATTGTCTAACTTTGGTTCGGGAATATAGAGGTTAGATGAAATCATTGCAAAGATAATAAAGACTACCCTATCCAATCGAATTATTTGGTTGGATGAAAATGAGGAGGAAAGAATGAAAAAGCGAATTCATATATTTGGCGCCTCAGGCTCGGGAGCTTCGACCCTTGGGAAAGAACTTTCTTTATATATTCCATATCATGTTTTTGACGGAGATGATTATTTTTGGTTAGAGAAATTTACATATCATCGAGAGCCACAATTGAGGATCCAACTGTTATTAAATGATTTAAAACTGTATGAACAATGGATTCTTACTGGTGCAGTTTGTGGTTGGGGAGATAAATTAAAGCCTTTATTTGATTTGGTTATTTTCCTTTCAGTACCAAGTGAAGTTAGATTACAAAGACTTAAGGAAAGAGAATACGAAAGGTATGGTGAAAAGATATTACCTAATGGCATTTTGTATGAACAATCAAAAACATTTTTAGAATGGGCTTCTTTATATGATACAGGGGAAATGAACGTAAGAAGTAAGGCACTACATGAATATTGGATGGCGGACTTGGAATGCCCAGTATTAAGAATTGAAGGAAACCATACTGTGCAAGAACGTGTAGAAATCGTTCTAGAATATTTAAAGAGTTGTTAATAATAGCAACAGAATTTGAAATATTTGCTAATTAATCCTACAATCAGTATTTAAAGGAATATTTTTAACAATAGACATAACTAATTCACCAATAGTTGAAATTAGAAATTGATGATATAAAACTAAATATGATATAACTGAGTTCACAATGACACACTTTTCTTTTGGGGTATTTGTTTGTTTGCAGGCTCAATTATACCAAAAAAAGGAGAACATTGTTTTTTATGCAAAAAAACATGAAATCCTTGGTAATACAGAGTATAAATTTATTAATTATATAGATAGGTTTACACTAACAAAATTTATAAGGACATATGTAATGTAGTCTAAATAAGGGGAATGGTGATGAAATGAATAGAAATAGAGGGCATATATCTGATATTATTAAAATTCCTTATTAGGCTTTCTACCTCATTTCCTCTTTAGCTCCCTAATTAAATTCTTCTTTTCATTCTTTATGGATGTAATGCAAGTTTATTTATCGTATCAATATCTGGTGTTCTTTTACCAAGTCCATATTGTAATAGTGATTGACTAGTAATATTTAGTTTTCTTACTAGCTCAACTTGGGATAATGGGATACCAGTTAGACCAGACTATATAAGTCAAAGATTTAAAGACATTTTATATAACAAGGATTTGGAGCTAGTAAGGTTTCATAATCTTAGGCATACAAAATCACATAAAAAATGAGCCTAGAAGAAAACCTTCCAAACTCACTTATCAATTACAATGCCGGTGGCCGGATTCGAACCGGCACGGTGTTGCCACCGGTGGATTTTGAGTCCACTACGTCTGCCAATTCCATCACACCGGCAAATATATCATGAAATTATAATAGCATAAAATGAAAAAATAATCAATATTTTATTTTACCTTTTGTTTACTGAAATTATGTTTTGAGGTATACTAGAAAGTATGTAGTAAAGAATGGAGTGATCTAATGGATAAGAAAAAATTGATGATTATAGATGGAAGTGCTTTAATACATAGAGCATTTTATGCTTTGCCTTTATTGTCCAATAAAAATAACTTGTATACAAATGGGGTTTATGGATTTTTAACAATGTTATATAAAGTAGAAGAGGAAATTAATCCTGACTACATATGTGTAGTCTTTGACAAAAAAGGCCCTACCTTTAGACATGAACAATATGAACAGTATAAGGGTCATAGACAGGCTACACCTTCGGAATTGGTACAACAGTTTCCTATTATCAGAGAAATACTTGATGCCATGAATATTAAATATTTAGAGCTTTCAGGATTTGAGGCTGATGACATAGCAGGTACATTGGCAAAACTTGGTGAGGAAAATTCAATGGATGTTACTTTAGTAACTGGAGATAAAGATTACCTTCAGTTAGCTACAGATAATACTAGAGTTTTAATTACTAGAAAAGGCATTACAGAAATAGAGGAATTTAATAGAAATAAGATAATAGAAGTCTATGGAATTACTCCAGAACAGCTTATTGATTTAAAGGGATTAATGGGGGATCAGTCCGATAATATTCCAGGAGTACCAGGAATTGGTGAGAAAACAGGACTAAAATTATTAAGAGAATATGGTACAATTGAAAGCGTATATGAAAATATAGATAATATTAGTGGAAAAAAACTAAAAGAAAACTTAACTGAAAATAAGGATCTCGCTTTTTTAAGTAGAAAACTTGGGGAAATTATGACTTCAGTACCTATGGAAATTAATATTGAAGAATTAAAGGTAAAGGAGCCAAATTGGGAAGCCCTAAGAAAGCATTATGAGGAACTTGAATTTAATAGTTTAATTAGCAAGATAGCAGGTGAAGATTTGCAGGAGGAAGAGAAATATTCTCCTTGTGTATATAATATAATAGATTATTCGGATTATGAAGAACTAATTAATAGAATAAAAAAAGAAAATAAGGTTGGATTTAAATTTATTATATCCAATAGTAATTATATTGAAGATGAAATAATCGCTATGGGTATTAAAACAGAAAATTCACCAACTAATATTATTTATCTAGATAAAGAACAAGAAGAGTTTATCAATATCTTTAAGCCTATATTTGAAGACAAAACAATCGAAAAAATAGGTTATGATTTAAAATCTGATATAGTCATCTTAAAAAGATTAGGGATTGAGGTAGAAAATATTGTATTTGATTCTATGATAGGTGCATATTTAATCAATCCATCTCAAAATTCTTATTCTATAAATAATATAAGTAAAGAATACTTAGGATACTATGGTAAGGATGAAGAAGCATTACTAGGTAAAGGAAAATCTAAGAAAAGTTTCGATATGTTAAGCAAGGAAGAAATATGCGACTATTTAGCTTTTATATTGGATACAGTATTTAATGTAGAAAATAGTATGAAAAATATAATTGAAGAACAGGAAATGCTAGAACTTTACTATAATGTTGAATTACCTTTAGTTGAAGTATTAGGTAGTATGGAATACTATGGATTTAAAATAGATAAGAAAGAATTAATTAAACTTGGAGAAGAATACAATGGGGAGATTAATTCATTAACCAGTGAAATATATGAATTAGCAGATATAGAGTTTAATATTAATTCACCTAAACAATTAGGAGAAATTTTATTTGATAAATTATCTTTACCAATTATTAAGAAGACTAAAACAGGATATTCTACAGATGCAGAAGTTTTAGATAAATTAAAGGATCAACATCCTATAATCAATAAGATTTTAAGATATAGACAAATCGTAAAATTAAAATCAACCTATATAGATGGATTATTAAATCTTTTAAATAAAGATACAGATAGAATCCATTCAAGTTTTAATCAGACAATAACCACAACAGGAAGAATAAGCAGTACAGAACCAAATCTACAAAATATACCTATAAGAACTGATGATGGAAGAAAAATAAGAAAGGCTTTTGTTGTAGAGAACAAGGATTATATTTTAGTAGATGCAGATTATTCTCAAATTGAATTAAGGGTATTAGCTCATATATCTAAAGACCCTAAATTAATTGAAGCATTTAATACTAATGAAGACATTCATACGAAAACAGCTTCAGAAGTATTTAATGTACCTAAGGATGAAATTACATCTTCCATGAGAAGTGATGCAAAGGCTGTAAACTTTGGAATAATATATGGAATTTCTGATTTTGGATTATCTAGAGACTTAAATATTTCAAGAAAAGAAGCAAAGGAATATATCGATAATTATTTAAGAAATTATGAGATGGTAAAGAAATACATGGAAGATATAGTTGAGTCAGGCAAAGAAAATGGCTATGTAGAAACTATTCTCCATAGAAGAAGATATATCCCGGAGCTTAAAGCTAAAAACTTCAATATCAAATCTTTTGGAGAGCGTATAGCTATGAATACTCCAATTCAAGGTTCAGCTGCCGATATAATAAAAGTGGCAATGGTTAAAGTCTATGGTGAATTAAAAAAGAGAAATCTAAAATCAAGATTAATATTACAGATTCACGATGAGCTTATAATTGAAGCAGATAAAGAAGAAACAGAACAAGTAAAGGAATTACTGAAGGGTATAATGGAAAGTTGTGTAAGTCTTGATGTACCTCTTATAGTCGATTTAGAAACAGGTGATAGCTGGTATGATACAAAATAATTGTATATTAATAGGATTAACGGGTGGAATATCCACTGGTAAATCTACTATATCTAATATAATAAAAGAAAAAGGTTATCCATTAATTGATGCAGATAAAGTCGCCAGAGAAGTTGTGAAAATAAATAAACCAGCATATATAAAAATAATTAAAGAGTTTGGAGAAGAAATATTACTAGAGAATAAATCTATAAATAGAAAAGAACTGGGAAATATTATATTCAAAGATAAGTTGGCTAGAGAAAGGCTGGAAAATATAACTCATCCTTATATTTTTCAAGAAATTAAAGATAATATAGATGAGTTTAGTAAAGATAATTCTATTATATTTTTAGATATTCCTTTGTTATTTGAACAATATAGATTATGGAAGGAATATGACATTAAATTTGATGAGATATGGGTAGTATATCTTGATAAAGCTACTCAGCTAGAAAGACTTATGAAAAGAGATAGGATTACAAAAGAGGAAGCATTGAGAAAAATAGAATCACAAATGGATATAGAAATAAAAAAAGCAAAATCTTCCAAGACAATTGATAATAGTGGAGATGTGAGACTTTTAGAAGAACAGATAGATAAATTACTAAGGAAATTAATCTAATCTTGGAGGGGTTCTTTGTTGTTTAAAATGAAAAAACTAATTAAAAAAACTATTATATTTTTTACTATTATTATTCTGATAATTATTGGTAGTCTTGTGGTCTTAACTACTAAATATCCAATAGGGTATAAAAGTGCTATAGTAAAATATTCTAATGAATATAATTTAGATCCGTATTTAGTGGCTTCAATTATCAATGTAGAAAGTAAATACGATAAAAATGCTGTATCCAGCAAAGAAGCAAAGGGACTGATGCAAATAGCCCCACAAACTGGACAATGGGCCAGTGAGGTTCTAGGAATAGAAAACTATAATGAAAAAATGCTATTTGATCCTGAAATAAATATTAGAATAGGTACATGGTATCTTAATAATCTTTTCACGGAGTTTAATCAAAATTTAGATTTAGTTTTAGCTGCCTATAATGCAGGAAGTGGAAATGTAAACAAATGGTTAGATAATGATGAATATTGTAAAGATGGAGTCGAACTGTCAGTCATTCCATTTAAAGAAACAAGAGATTATTTAGTGAGAATAAAGGATAATTATAAAGTATATAGCTCAGTATATAAGGAATATATAATGAATCCTACGGAGAAAGATTCTTTATATATTAATCTACTGCATAATATAAAAAGAGTTATAAAGGAACTAGTGAGAAACATATAATGAGGTGGGCAAATGAAGTATAGAAAATATGTATCTTTATTTCTTGTGATATTAATAACTACTATAATCGTAGGTTGCGATAGAGAAAAAATGGTTTTAGGAAATACTAAAGATTTAGATTTAACTGAAGAAGGGGGAAGTTCTATGGACTATACCCCTGTTCCAGGTGGACAAGTCATATTACCCTTGACTAATTTTAACACTTTAAATCCCCTATTGACCGAAAATAGTAACTATCATTTTTTTAGCAAACTTATATTTGAAGGTTTATTTGAATTTGATAATAATCTAAATATAACAAATCAATTGGCTGAATCCTATAATATAAAGGATGATGGAAGAACTGTTGAAATTCAATTGAGAAACAATGTTTTTTGGCATGATGGGCAAAAATTTAGTGCTGAAGACGTGGCTTTTACTATAGATACTATTAAATATGCTAGTTCAGATAGTACATATAAACAGATGTTTTCAAATTCTTTAGGAGCATATGGTCAAGGTGATATAAAAAGTATCTTAAATGTAAATATTACTAGTTCAGATAGTTTAAACATTACATTTAATAAATCTTTTAGCAATAATCTGGAAGTCTTAACATTTCCTATAATACCTAAACATATTTTCAATTCGTCAGGTAATAGTAGATATATTAAAGCATTACAAGTAAATGACTATAAGCCAATAGGTACTGGACCATTTAAATTTGATTCCTATGAAAAGATGAAGCAAATAAAATTGACAGCCAACGATGAATATTGGAATGATAGACCTTATATTGATGAAATACTGGGAAGAGTATTTGAAAGTGAAGAAGATATATTAACTGCATTTGAAACTGGACAAATCAACATGGCTACCACTGTAGATGTTGACTGGGATAAATATGCCCAAAATAGCCGAATAAAAATACTAGAATTTGTTTCTTCTAATTATGAGTTCCTAGGATTCAACTTTGGAAAAGAAATATTTTCAGGAGAAAAAGGTGAAGCCTTGAGAAGAGCCATAGCATATGGCATAGATAGACAAGCTATTATTCAGAAAGTATATTTAGGACATGGAACACAAGTGGATGTACCAATTCATCCTGATTCTTGGCTTTTATCTGATAATGCAAATAAATTTGGCTATAATATAGACTTAGCTAAAGCAGAACTAAACAAAATAGGATTCAAAGATATGAATAATGATGGGATTATAGAAGATGAAAATGGAAATAAAATATCCCTTAGAATTTTAACTAATACCTATAATATTACAAGGCTAAAAACTGCGGAAATGATAAAGGATGATTTGAGGAAAATTGGGATATTGGTTAACATATATCCTGAAAATAATAAGAGTGATAGTGTTACTATGGATGATATAGATAAACAGTGGGAAGTAGTAAATAAGCATTTGGCATCAGGAGACTATGATATAGCGCTTCTTGGGTGGCAATTATCTGTAATTCCTGACTTATCCTTTGCTTTCCATAGCTCAAGAATATCTCATAATACAAATTTTATTAGATATTCTAGGGAAAATATGGACAATCTTCTTCAGAACGTTTTCGCAGTTGGAACTAGAGAAAAAAAGTTAGAAGCATATGATGAATTACAGGAATTAATTACTACAGATCTGCCATATGTAAGTTTGTTCTTCAGAAATAAAGCTTTATTAATAGATAGTAAAATAATGGGAGACTTATCTCCAGGATTATTTAATCCTTATAAAGGTATAGAAAAATCTTATATACCAAAAGAATTCCAGTAATAATGTATTGAAAAAAAGTTGAAAATATAGTAAACTATATTAATATCAATATAATGCGAGTATGCTGGAATTGGCAGACAGGCATGTTTGAGGGGCATGTGTCAGAAATGATGTGTGGGTTCAACTCCCACTACTCGCACCATATAAAAGTCATGTATGAGGATCTGAACTCATACATGACTTTTAGTATTATCTGTGATAGACTTAAAAAAATATTATTTAAATAATCCTGCCAAATACAACTTGGAGCAAATGGTATTAAGCCGATTCTTATGGGTCACACTTTACATATTAAGTGCAAAGGTGCAATGACCGTCATTCGGGCGCTAAAATGCGGCAGTGCAAGAGATACTTGCTTGATAATTGGTAGCATGGCAACTATAATAAAAATGAAACGGAGGCTTAATATAATGGATTTTGGAGAGCAGTTGAGAAAAATTCGGACAGACAGAGGACTAACGCAAGAACAGGTAGCTTCTAAGCTGAACGTATCCAGACAAACAATTTCAAATTGGGAAAACAACAAAAATCTGCCAGATTTAGAAATGGTTGTAGATATATCCATGACATTTAACCTTTCGCTCGACCAATTAATTTTAGGAGGCGAAAATATGAATAATATGACTGAAAAGTTGATAAAAGATGGAAGCGAAACAAGAAGAGCAAAAATGAATTTGATTTCAATCATTTTTGGCGCTGTACTGCTGTGTATCGGTGTGGCCTGCATTTTGATTAAAGCAAATTCTGTGGAATACATTGATGCTGAAGGTTTTCTGCACGAAAATTTCTTCTTGCTGCCAATAGGTTTCTTTTTCATCTTCAGTGGCTTTGTTACATTTATAGTAACCGGAGTCAGGAATATTGTCGAAAATCTAAAGAACAGAAAGATTCAATGATGCGGCATGATAATTAGGTAAGATGATGAGCATAATCTCCAGAGATGATAGTTCAAATCCATATCTCAAAATAGGATGATATCGGAAATTGACATAGCTCGCAAGTTATAAGCTACATTTTCCTTGGTAATAAACCAATGAAGATGTAGCTTTTTTATATACTGCTTTACTTTATGTTTAATGGGCAAATTACACATAATCAAGTAAAAAAATATCATCTAAAATTGAGTTTACTGTTTGAGATGCTTGTAAACTTGATTTCTTCAATAATACTTTTTCAAAGGTGTTATCATTAGATTGTGCATTTCACTTTGATTCAAGAGTAGATTTCTTTAGAGAAGTATACCGTGTACTTGGAGATAGAGGTATCTTGACAATTTCAGATATGCTTCCGATTATATGGATTGCTTTACCTTCTGTTCCAAATGGGTAAAGTTTTAGCCCTATTGGTTTTCTTTTATTATATCTGTTGACATCGTACTGATAAATGAATATACTAAACACACAACGATAAAGCGATTGTTTAATTGTTTTGTTTTGTAGAAACAACAGCACTGCACGAATACTCCACATGGGTAAGCTATATGAATAGAGCATCATAAAGATTATCATCATTTGATCCTGTAGGCGAATTAAAATAAAGCTACAGGAAATTTATATTTTGTACAAGGGGGAGAAGGGTTGAATATACTTATATATGGGACAGGGGTTATTGGAAGCATTTTTGCAGGAAAGCTTGCTTTTTCAAAAAACAACGTTACAGTTCTTGCAAGGGGAAAACGATTTAAAGAAATTAAAAAGAATGGCATTATTCTTACAAATCCAAAAACAAGAAAAAGAGAATGTGTTTCTGTCCATGTAATCGATACATTGTTACCCAATATGGAATACGACTATATTATAGTGGCAATGCAACGTAATCAAGTTGATGAAATTCTTCCTGTATTAGCTAAAAATCGTTCAAAAAACATTGTTTTTGTAGTAAATACAGCTGGTGGCTACGATAAATGGGTGGATGCCGTTGGTAAAGACCGCCTTATGATTGGTTTTCCCTCTGCAGGAGGCGAACGCAATAACGGAGAGGTTAATTACTTTGTTGGTAAAGGACTTCAAAGATTTTTTCAAACAACAACATTTGGGGAATATAATGGTATGAAAACAGAGCGTGTTAAAACACTAATAGAGATATTTAACCACGCTAAAATTCCATCTGTTTTTTGTTCTGATATGGATGCATGGCAAAAAACTCATGTTGCCTTAGTAACTAGTATCGGAAATGCTTTATATGGTTACGAATGCAATAACTTCGAGTTAGGTCGTTCCTATGAAGATGTTAAAGATATGGTAAATGGAGTTAAAGAAGGATTTCAAGTTCTTCGTAAAAACGGCATTGACCCTACGCCTAAAAAGCTAGGCTGGCTCAATCTTCCAACACCAATGCTAACCGTTATATTCTGCTTGTTTATGAGAACAACACTTGCTGAAACAGTGATGGCAAAGCACTGTGTTACAGCAAGACCAGAAATGATTCTGCTACAGCATGAATTTGACAAGTTAATCTTAAAATCTGGTGAGAGAACACCAACAATTGAAAAACTAAAAAGAAATTTACACGCAACAAAAGGAGCATAATTTTACCTACATCTATTTTAACATATATTTTTTATATGGACACCCTACTTTCTTATATGAAAGTAGGGTGTTTCTCATATGTTTGCAAGAGCATCCTGTGTCAGTTCACCTTTTTACCAATTTTTCAGTATGGGCATAGAATTGAGAACGAACTGACAATGGCTGTCATAACCAGAGAAATCTAATCAGAACAAAACTTGTTTTTATTTATTTTTGCATATATACTGTAATAAAGATATACATCAATGGAGAAATACAAACAATTAATTAATTATATAAGTACATACTTGGAGGATTCCTAAGTATAGGGAAAATCTACTGATGCAAGAAAAAAGAAGATAGATATAGGAGAAAGTTATGTCAAATAGAGTTTTAATCATAGATGATGATATGGAGCTATGTGCATTAATCAAAAAATGTGTTACCCAGGAAGAATTGGAAGCCGATGTTGCCTATACAGGCAGAATTGGACTGACAAAATTGCAGGAACAAAATGATGAATACTGTCTTGTGATTCTAGATGTTATGCTGCCCGGTATGAATGGTTTTGAGGTGTTGTCTGAAATTCGAAAAAGCAGTATGGTTCCTGTACTTATGTTGACTGCAAAAGGCAATGAAATCGATAAAGTAACGGGATTGCGTCTTGGTGCGGATGATTATTTGACAAAGCCTTTCAGTATAAACGAGTTGATGGCACGAATGGAATCTTTGATACGACGCTATACAACATTTAATCAATCTATGCCCGTTGATACTCTTACCTTTAAAAATATGGTGATTAATAAGGAAAATCGGATTGTCTGCATCAACGGTGAATCCATTGATCTAACAGGGAAGGAATTTGATTTGCTGGTATTTCTAGCTTCCAATAAAGGGCGTGTATTTACGAAAAAACAAATTTACACACAAGTTTGGAAGGAGGATTATGCTTTTGACGATAACAACATTATGTCCTTTATCAGCAAACTGCGGAAAAAGATTGAGCCGGATGCGAAGCATCCTTTTTACATACTGACGGTGCATGGTGTCGGCTATCGTTTTAATAGGGAGGCATAGCTTATGAATTGGACACTGATTTTCTTTTTCTCAACTCTTCTATGTATTTGTGTGATTGTTTTTCTTGCAGGGAAGCTCTGTCGTGTAAAGGAGCAGCTTTCCATTATCAAAGATGCCTTGGAAGATATTAAAAATGGAAATTTGAATCGTCGTATTCTCACAAGAAAAAGTGACATGACAAAAACGATTTGTTATAGTATCAATGAAATTGCCACGAACAATCAGGCACAGCTTATACGGTTCAAGCAATCCGAGCAAGCCTATAAACTCCTTATGACAAGCCTCTCTCATGATGTCAATACACCTTTGACTTCTTTAGTGGGATACTTGGAGGCAATACAGGAAAAGATTGTAACGGGGGAAGAAAAAGATGAATATATTAGCGTGGCTTTAGACAAAGCTCATCACTTAAGATACTTTGTAGAATCTTTGTTTGAGTGGGTAAAATTGGATGCCAAAGAGCAAATATTCCAGTTTGAAATCTGTGATTTGAATGAACTTTCTCGTGATATTATAGCCCATTGGATACCAGTGTTCGAGGATAAACAGTTTGTCTATGAAATTGATATTCCAGATAGGGAATACATCATTCGGTTGGATCGAAATGCCTATATGCGTATACTCAATAATCTTTTTCAAAATGCTATTATACACAGTGAAGGCAGCCAAGTATTTATCCACATATCAGAGAATGAAACACAGGCGAAGATTATTGTAGCAGATAATGGTAAGGGGATACCTGAGAAGGATCTGCCCCATATTTTTAAACGGCTGTATCAAAGTGATGAATCCCGCAGTGTCAGTGGAAATGGTCTTGGGTTATCCATTGTTCAGGAACTTGTCATCGCACATGGTGGCATAATTTGCACAGAAAATTCACCCCATGGCGGTACGATATTCACCATAGTATTTCCGAAAGCTCCGTAATGTTACGGAGCTTTATTTTTTCAAAACAAGAAATAAGCAAGATAACGGCAAGGTTTTGGCAAGGTTTATGAGTTATACTAGAAAATAGTTAAGAGAGGAGAGGAAGTGAAAAATGGATAATCTTATAATTGAAACTCAGCAGTTGACAAAGGTATATGGGGAACAAACTGCCGTGAACGAAGTAAATCTTCATGTGCAGAAAGGCCGTATTTATGGATTGCTGGGTCGTAATGGTGTTGGTAAGACTACTATCATGAAAATGATTTTGGGACTTACTTCCGTTACTTCAGGTAAAGCCTATGTTTTCGGTCAAAACATTAAAGATAGTGAAAAGAGAATTTATCCCCGCATTGGGGCAATTATTGAAACACCTGGATTTTATCCCAATTTAACAGGAACGGAAAACCTTGAAATCTTCGCAAAACTGCGAGGAACTACAAAGCCCAATGCGGTAAAAGAAGCACTTGAGGTTGTGGGTCTGCTTTATAAGGACAAAAAAGTATTTAGCAAATATTCCCTTGGTATGAAGCAGCGTCTTGGAATTGCCAATGCCATACTGCATGACCCAGAACTTCTTATACTGGACGAACCGACAAATGGACTTGATCCTATCGGCATTGCAGAGGTCAGAAATTTCATTCGGGATTTATGTGTGGATCGTGGAAAAACAATTCTGATCTCCAGCCATATTCTTTCTGAAATATCCTTGTTAGCGGATGACATTGGTATTATTCATAATGGTGTTTTACTGGAAGAAAATAGCTTGGCAGAGCTTCAAAAGAAAAACAGCAAGTATATTCAACTGCAAGTTTCTGATACGGCAAAGGCGACTTTGGTGTTGGAACGCAGGTTTAGTGTCAAAGAATACTCAGTACAGGATGACCATACACTGCGGATTTATAATACAACTCTTGACATGGCTGAAATTAACAAAGCACTGATGATGGAGAATATTTCCGTCATAAGTTCTCAGATATGTAAAGACACTTTGGAGGACTATTTCAAAAAAGTTACAGGAGGAGAAGGTATTGCTTAATCTTGTTCAAACGGAGTTTTTAAAGCTCCGTCGTAGAAAATTTATATGGCTCATGCTTTTAGGTGCCTTATTTATGCCCCTTGTGGCTATATTATATTTTGGCACATCCAATACGTCAGAAATCAGCCCCATGCAATTTTACAAGTGGACGGCCTTTTCCTACACCATGTGGATTATCCTGCCCCTTGTACTTGGAATGCTCTGTACTATGCTGATGTACGATGAAAATCAAAACGATATGTTAAAACAGCTATGGATTATTCCTGTCAGCAGGATGGGATATATTTTCAGTAAATTTGCGGTGGTCTTGCTCTATTCCATATGCTTCATGTTGTTTACCGCCGTCAGCTCCATTTTTGCAGGGGTTATTCCGGGAATAATTGTACTTACAAGGGACAGTGTTTCTTTCTTGCTCATCAAATGCTTGGAGATCGGTTTATTAATACCTTTTGCAATTATACCTATACTTGCTGTGGCTGCTTCGCAGAAAGGTTATATTTTACCTGTATGTGTAACAATCGTTTATACGTTTTTTGGTTTTGTTTTGCTCATGGTAAAAATGTATCTTCATCCTCTTTCCAGCACGACAGCTATTATCATGCGTAATATTGATGGAGTTATCCTGAATGAGGCTATAAGCATAGGAAAATCCTTTTTGTGCATCGGAATATGGGGAATCGCTTCAATAATATGGGCAAAAATTGCCTTAGGAAATCGAAAGTAGGTGGATAAAATGAAAACTTTATTATGGGCAGAACGATTAAAACTGAAACGTTCAAAGATTTTATGGATTGCTGTCTTTTCCGCCGTTATGGTAGCATTTATTGTATTTATGCAGGGACAGTTTCAATATTACGGACAGCGGTATGTGGATAATATTACATGGTATATGACTGCGACGCAATCCTTGGGAAGTTTGTATGTGTTCCCTGCCATGATTGCCCTTATGGGCAGTTACATGATTTGCAGGGAGAATCAGGACGATACTATGAAATCTCTTTTCCTTATCCCCGTTAGCATTTCAAAATTAATGGGGGCAAAGCTGATTATGACTGCAATTTTTGCAGTGGGTCTATATGCTTTCGTATTTGTCATTACATTTGCTGTAGAGGCAGCACTTCATATGTCTCTACTTGATTTTCCCATGGTGCTTGGCTTTGCAAAGATATATATTTTAGAAGGAATCGCCCTGTTTTTGGCTGTGTCTCCTATCATAGCTATTGTGTACCGACTAAAAAAGGGATACTGGCTTGCTCTTATATTTGCTGAAATCTATTCTTTCCTCGGTCTTTTTGCCGGAATGGAAAGTACGATGCGTTCCGTATATCCCATTACAGCAGCATTTTGTGTGTCGGGGTATTATGAAACAACGCCGATTCAATTTGGTATAAGTCTGTTTAGTCTGTTGAGTTGTGGTGTTTTATCCTTACTGATCTTAAGAGGCCTAAATAAAGAGTATATTACATCGTAAGTGGCAAGACAAAATTCGGATGTTTCTTTTTTCCTAAAAATAGAACTTATAAATAGATTAAAAAAGATTAATATATTTTTATTCAAATATATTAATCTTTTTTTACTTTTTTGTAACTTTTTCTTCTTTTTTCCGTATATCTAGTGGAGGGTGATAAAATGGAAATAAAAATACAAACTCTTAGTAAAAAATATAAAAATGTAAAGGCTTTAAATAATATTAATTTAGCTTTTAATACTCCAGCAATGATTGGACTGGTAGGACCAAATGGAGCTGGAAAGAGCACTCTTATGAAAATTTTAGTAGGACAACTTAAGGCTACAGAGGGAGAAGTTTTAATAGATGGAGTTTCCCTCAATAAAAGAGAAAGATATTTAAAAGAACGGTTAGGATATTTACCTCAAGATTTTGGGCTATATGAGGAGTTGAGGGTAGAAGAATACTTAGACTATATGGCTTCCCTAAAAAGAATAAAGGAAAATAAGAAAGATGAAATAAAAAGAGTTTTAGTAATGACTAATCTTGAAGAAAAGAGAAAACTTAAAATAAAGACTCTTTCAGGAGGACAAAAACAAAGAGTTGGAATTGCCCAGGCAATGTTAAACAATCCTGAATTGATTATAGTTGATGAACCAACTGTAGGACTTGACCCTGAAGAAAGAATTAAATTTAGGAATCTTTTCTCTGAAGACTCCGTTGATAAAATCGTTATATTATCTACTCATATTATTGAAGATGTGGAGTCTATATGTAATCTAATCATTGTTATAAACAAAGGTAAGATACTATTTGTTGGAGAGCCTAGTGAGTTAGTTAGAAAAGCCATAGATCATGTAGGAGTTGTAGAGATTACAGGTGCTAATAAAGAGAAATTTTTAGAAAGAGAGGTAAAAGGAGAATTTAAGATTACATCCACAGTTATAACTCCCACAGGTACTAAATATAGAGTAGTATCTAAATCTTTACCTTTATCTTTTGAAAAAGTAGTTCCCTCCTTAGAAGATGCCTACATATATTGTATGTTGGAGGAGGAATAATATGGATTTATTTAAGAATGAAATTAAATTGATGTTTAAATCAAAGTTGATAATGCTTTTGATATTGGTATCCTGTGTTGCTGTAACTATTGGAATAAATTCCTTAAATATGTCCAATGACTTTGATTTGTTTTATATAAGAAGGTCTTCTTCAACCATTGCCTTTGGTGCTGTAAAATTTGGAACTTCAATATCTGCATTATTATTTGGATTGTTTACAGTATTAACACTAGATAAAGATAAGAGAAAAAGAAGTAAAGAAATTATAGGATCTAATATAGACTACCATAGATTAATGATAATTCGTATTTTGGCCATAGTTTTTTATGAAGTTATAGCAACTATAATTGGAATGATAGCTGTTATTGCCGTACAAAAATTTGTATTTAGTATTCCAGTTAATATTTTTTATTATCTATTTAACTATTGGATTATATTTTTTCCATCACTTTTATTTTCTACCTTAATAGTAAGTGGGTTATATCTTTTAACAGATAGTTTAGATATAAGCTTTATAGCTTTAGGGGTATTATTTGTTAAGAGCCTAACTTCGAATAACTATTTATTTACATGGGTTCAGACTAATTTGGATATTATTTCAGATTTTGCAGGAATACATCCTGTAGGTAAAACCATTATTTATAATAGATTACTGTGGATATTTATCTCTATTTCAATATTTGGAGTAGGATTGCTATTTAAAAGAAGATATGAATTCAATTTAAAAGAGTCATTTTTTATCAATGTAAAAAGCAGAGCATTGATAATATTAGTTGTAATTGCTGTATTGGGAAGTGGATTTACCTATATAAAAGAGCCTTATACAACGGAGCTAATAAGAAACATGGAAAATAATATTGATGAAAATATATATTTAACTGGTCTTAGACCAGAAATTGTGTTTGATAATGAAAAAGGAGAAATGTATGGAAGGGTTTTATATGATTTTATAAATAAAGGTTCTGATTCAATCAAGTTTCATACTAATGAAGGACTAAGTATAGATTATATAAATGTTAATGGAGAAGAAATAGAATATAATCGAACTAAAGGCGAAGTTGAGGTATCTATACCAAATATAGAAGAAGTAGAAATCATGATTTCTTATGGTGGAAAAGTAAAAACTGATGAAAATGGTGTAGGTAGAGGTATGCCAGGATATATTTCTAAAGATAGTATTTATTTACTAGAGAATTCTAATTGGATTTTCAGACCTTTAGTTAAAGAAGGAGATTCCATAAATATCAGTGGATATTATTCTGCATCAGAATATTTAACGATGGTGGTTCCAGGAAGACTTATAGGTACAGAGATAGAAGGTCAATTGAAGAAGTGGATATTTGATTATAATTCTCATACTGCAGATATTGGGGCATTTGCAGGGAGGTATGAGAAGCACGAAGTTAATTTTGAAAATATGAATATTGAATTTTACTATTCCCCTAGACATAAGGAATATGTCCAAAATATGAAAATAGAAGAACATATGAAAAATATGATGAAGTATTATATTGAAAATATAGGAGAGTATTATTCAGATATATATCCCCTAAAGATTGCAGAAGTTGCCTTATATAAGCGTGGAGGCCATTCCTCAGAAAATGTTATAACTATTTCTGAGAATGTATTAAATCGTGACAAGAATATGTATTCACTAATAGAAGATGAAAATAATCAGTATAGGGGTATGGGTATAGATGTTTTTATGAGTGATATAAGTCTCATAGCACATGAAATTGCACACCAATGGTGGGGGACAGGTGTTAAGGTAGTAGAAGATAGCCCTTGGTCAAGTGAGGGACTTGCACAATATTTTTCCTATAAATATATACAAAGTGAATTTGGGGATATGGAGTCAAGTTTATTTTTGAGCAGATGGGAAAATCGTGTACGAGAACTGAATAATTACTATTATCTAAATAACAGTGAAATGTTAGATAGAATAAATGAAAAATATAGAAAATCCTTAGAGATGGAAAAGCTTCAGAGTGAATTATATTATTTAATGCCTATTAAATTGTTAAAGGGAGAAGAAATATTAGGAGAAAAAGAATTTTTCACAGGAATAGAAAAAGTATATAAAAATTATTTATATAAGGATTTAACCTATGAAGAATTTCTTAAAGAAATGAATCTTTCTGAGGAGGCGATGGAATTTGAATAATATTAATTTATTAAAATACGAAATTAAAAGAACAATCATATCAAAAAAATATTTATATATGATCCTTATATTGATGGCGTTTACTTATGATTCACTAACAAGATTAGTAATAGGGGGATACTATGGAACAGCTCCATTCTCTGAATGGACCTATACATTTTTCGTTCAGCTAACTTCACCTTTAGTAATGAGCATAATGATATTTATGATGACAAACATTTTTAATGAAAAGGAACTAAGGGCTAGAAAGATATTATTCTCGGCTCCAATACCTCAGAGTAAATATTATATGTTGAAAATTGTTGGATTAGTGGTTACTTTTATATTGACAGTATTAGTTCCAATTATCATGAGCTTTATATATTACAAAATATTATTTGATTTTAGTCAATTCATTAATTTTGGGAAATATATTATATGGTTTCTTATTCCTACTTTTATATTTTTATTAGGAGTTGGTATGGTTTTGGGCAAAACAAGCTCAAAACTATTATATGGACTGATTCCAATCGCATTTTTATTAGGAAGTATAAATACAAGAAGTATTCTCCCACTATGGTTAGATATATTTGGACAGCATTTCTTTGAAATGTCAACTTTTGCAGAACTCTTTGGGAGAACAAGCCAGACTATATCATTTAATTTATCAAGTGATTTTATTTATTCTAGACTTGTATTCATATTTTTAGGGATTATACTTTTAATGTATACATGTTTTAAAAGAGAAAAGGAATAAAATAATGATTGGCTATATAAAGAATATGGAGGTGAAAGAGTGGAAGAACAGTTGCAGCTATTAAAGAGTGGTGATGAAAGTGCCTTTGAAGAATTTGTACTTAAGCATAGAAAAGAAGCTGTAAATTTCGCATTAAGTATACTTAAAGATTATCATGCAGCAGAGGATGTCGTTCAAGATAGTTTTGCTATTTTTTATGTATATAGGGAAAGATTAAAAGATTACAGTACATTGAAATCCTATTTGTTCTCTATTGTACACAATAAATCTGTAGACTATATTAGAGATAATGATAAAAATATCTATACTGATTATCAGATTGCTTCCACTATTTCTCCCGAAGAAATTATAGTAAACAGAGAAAAAGAACATAAATTTATAGATAGTTTTAATAAATTAGATGAAAGTCAGAAGAGCATACTTTATTTATATGCATTTCAGCAGATGTCTTATAATGAAATCTCAGAAGTATTAGGTATAAGCTTAGCTAAGGTGAAAATAAATATTTTTAGGGCAAGAAAAAAATTAAAGGCTTTATATGCTGAAAAATAAAGTTGATGGAGGTAAATTTTATGAGACCTGAAGAGAACAATAGAGATTATCTAAATGAAGTATGGAGAAGAGTAAGAGTACAGGAATATGATAAATATCAGTTAGAGAAGATAACAGAAAATAAGAAATTTCTGAGAAGAATAGAAATAAAGCTATCATTATTGATATTTGGGGGTTTATCCTTTATAAGTGTAATTTTGTATTTTATATTAGGGGTCAGTATGGAGTGGTTAATTATATGTATATCAGCATTTTTGATAGGTGCGGAAACCTATGATTATTTGAGTTTTAATGAAGCTAAAAGGAGGATTTATTATGAAAATTCAAATTAAAGAGTTAGAAAAATATTATGGGGCTTATAAAATATTAGATAGAATAAATCTTACCTTTAATGAGGGAATCCACGGACTTTTAGGGCCTAATGGAGCAGGGAAGACAACTTTAATTAGAATCTTATCAACATTATTATCTAAGACATCAGGAGAAATTTATTATGATAATATAAAAGTGGATAATAAAGAGGAAATAAGAAAAATAATAGGGTATCTTCCCCAGGAGTTTTCCTTTTATCCAAATTTTACAGTATATGAAACCTTAGATTATTTTGCTTCCCTTTCTAATATAAAGTTAAATAAAAAGGAAATATTAGATAGACTAGAAATGGTACATCTCCAAGATATATATAAAGCTAAGACAAAGACTCTTTCAGGGGGAATGAAGAGAAGGTTAGGAATAGCTGTAGCAATGGTAGGAGATCCGGAAGTATTAATTGTAGATGAGCCTACAGCAGGTCTTGATCCAGAAGAAAGAATAAGGGTTAGAAATATGCTTTCTAACTTTGGAAAGACAAAAACTGTATTATTATCAACTCATATTGTAGAAGATATTCAATTAAGCTGTAAAAGTCTTTCGATTCTAAATAAAGGAAAGCTTATTTATAGTGGAACAGTAAAAGAGATAATAAAAGAAGCAGAAGGATATGTGTGGAATTTAAATGTAAACTTTGGAGATTCTGAACAGTACATGGACAAGTACAATGTTATTTCATCTATAGCGGATGAGGATAAAATTTCTTTAAGGATATTATCAAGGGAGAAACCGTCTCTAAATGCTAATGATATTTCTCCAACTTTAGAAGATGCATATATGAAGTTTATAAAGGAGGTATAGAAAAAATGCTTAGAAAAATCTTTTTAAAGCAAATAAAGGAGCAAATTAAAAGTCTAAGTATATTGATTCTAATAGTAGCTATATTCCTGTTTTATTACACTCAATTTATAGGAGATATAAAAAGAGATGGTATAAAGCCTATGCCTCCTAGGTTCAAATATAGTACAACTGATGGTTTAGCTGTGAGAGGAGTTACGTTAGAAGATCATATTGAATATGCTTATAATACTATGAAGGCTGATTATAACTCAGGTGATACTCTAAGGATCAAGGGAATAAATATGTTTTATGAAAAGATAAATGAAGAACAGAGAAAGTTTCTAGAAGAAGTGATAATAGAAATGGAGGACATAAGCTTTCAAACTATTGATGAATATGATGTATTCATGGATAAGGTAGATAGAGCTTTAGGTGGCAACACAGTATATAGCAATGAAAATAATTTTTCATCTGTTATTCGTAGTAGGTATTATGATGAAGATATAGAAATCTATAATTCCATACTTAAAGAAGATAAGGTGACAAATGCCTATGGAAGGCTCTTTGCAGATTATATAGGAATTGCAATAAGTTTTTTTACTGTATTTGTAACGGCATTTAGTCTTACTAAGGATAAGAGATATAATTGTAATGAGCTTATATACACTACTAGGGTTTCTTCTTATAAATATGTATTAGGAAAATATTTGGGAGATATAGCTATAGCAAGTTTAATATTGTTTTTAGTGACAGGTCATGCGACTTGGATATTTCATGGTTTTTCAAAATTAACAGGAGATCCTATTTCCTATGGAGGATTCTTTAAATATTCCATAGTGTGGATTATACCTACTATTATGTTTGTAACTTCTCTAAGTTATGTAATTCAGCTTATATTTGACAATGGAATAGTATCTATTATAGTTCAGTTTTTTTACTGGCTCTATAGCATGAAAAATTTGATTCCACAAGGGATTCGGCCTACAAAATACTTTATAAGATTTAATAAAATTATTCCCCACTCGGAATATCAACCCTTTATGAAGGAAATATATTTAAATAGAATCTTATTTACCATATTTTCTTTGGTATTATTATTTTTAGCTATAAAGCTATGGGATAGAAAGCGAGGGGAGATGAGTAGTGGATATAAGTCTAGAAAGAAAGATATTTTGCAGTAATATAAAGATAATTTCATTTAATACCATGGCTTTAGCATTGGCATATATAGGAGCTATTTATCTGATGATTAATAAAAATGACTTATCAGAATATAGTCTAATATTCATGGGGGAGCAGCTTATATCTCCCATTGGAATAGTAATGTTTGTTAGAGTTGTATTGATTGAAGATGAATATGAAATATCAGAAATGGTTTATTCAAAGGTATATCCTTACTGGAAAACTATTTTATATAGAATTATTATTATTTCTATACAATTATTTTTAGTATTAGGTATTTCATTTATTCCATTGAAATTTGTTGGAATAGATTTTCATATAGCTAATATTTTATTTGGATCTTATGCAACAACATTGTACTTGGGAGTAATTGCTATGATATTAGGATATATGACTAGGGAAATATCTGTTGGTATTTTAGCTCCTTTTCTCTATTATTTCTTCGAAATGTTTTCAAAGGGAAGGTTTACCAAGGGATTATATTTATTTGGAATGGGTGTGGGAAACTATATAGGTAAAATAAAGTTATTTTCCATAGCTATAGCTGCTATAATAGTATTTCTTTTTATAACCAATAGGAACCATACAAAATTAAGTAGGTATTATTCAAAGTCAGATAGGTAATATGCAAGATTGACAATAATCATAATCAAGTAATATTAAATTTATATAGAAAATTTTTTTGAATATGGTAAACTATTATAGTGACGATATTTCATAAAATATGGAGGGGTTTAGTTGGATCTTAAATCTAAAATAAGAGTAATAGAAGATTTTCCAGAGAAGGGTATTAGCTTTAAAGATATAACAACATTGACAAAGGACGGAGAAGCATTTAAGGAAACAGTTGATAGAATTGTAGAGGATTTAAAAGGAAAAAATATTGATTATATAGCTGGACCAGAGGCAAGAGGATTCTTACTTGGAGCAGCAGTTGCCTATGCATTAGGGGTTGGATTTATTCCAGTTAGAAAACCTGGAAAGTTACCTGGAGAAACGGCTAGCTATGAATATGAATTAGAATATGGAAATAGTAAACTTGAAATTCACCTTGATGCCATAGAAAAAGGCAAAAAGGTTGCCATAGTAGATGATTTATTAGCAACAGGAGGTACAGTATCATCTGTAGTAAAACTAATAGAATCCTTAGGAGCAGAAGTAGTTGCCTTAGAGTTTTTAATTGAATTGGAGTTTTTAAAAGGAAGAGAAAAAATAGAAGGATATCATATAAATTCACTAGTAAAATATGATAGATAAAAACAACAAATATTAAGTTTTTTTAATATTTGTTTAAAAAAATGACAAACAAGTAAGTAAAACTATAGAAACTGATAATTGTTAAACAATGATATGAAGCTATGAAAATATAAATATGTATAATATAGATATAAGCTATAATGTTATGAAATGGTCTTTAGATATAAGGCCATTTTTTAATTTTTATGGCAAAATGTGTATCAATTGGAATTATTTGTAAAGTCAAGTTAATTCAAATGAGGATAAAATGAAAAAATTCCCTGTTGGATATTAAAATTATAACAAGTTATTTGCAAAGAATACAAAAATATTAACAATGTTTGAAAAACAATTAACGGTCTTTACCAGTTTACGAATGTGTACAACACTAGGGTTTAATGTTATAATATAAAAGTGGACCATAGAATTAATATATAATTAACTAAGAAAACAAAATATTATATAGAGAGGTGGAATAGAATGAAACTTGACAATCTCACTTTTAAGGGTGGGGTAGATGTACCACATAATAAAGAGTTAACAGAGAAAAAAGCTCTAGAGTATGCAAAAGAACCTAGTACAGTGTATATACCATTACATCAGCATACAGGGGCACCTTGTGAACCCTTAGTTAAGGTAGGGGATAGTGTTAAAGTAGGACAAAAAATTGGGGAATCTCAAGCCTTTGTATCAGCACCAATTCATTCAAGTGTAGCTGGAACTGTGAAGGAGATAACAAAAACAATTACACCAACAGGAATTAACTCAACTTGTGTAGTTATAGAGTCAGATGGAACCAATGAAGCATATGAAGATTCTAAACCAAAGGGAAGTTTAGAAACACTTTCTTCTAAAGAAATAATTGAAATAATCAAAGAAGCAGGAATAACAGGTATGGGAGGAGCAGGATTCCCCACTCATGTAAAATTATCACCGCCATCAGATAAAAAAATTGATACTGTTATAATAAATGGTGCAGAATGTGAGCCTTTTTTAACTTCAGATCATAGGTTAATGTTAGAAATGCCAGATAAGATAGTTTTTGGTTTGAAAGCAATAATGAAAGCATTAAATGTAGAAAATGGCTTTATTGGTGTTGAAACTAATAAAATGGATGCTGTAAGTGCCTTAAAGTCAGTAATTAAACCTGAGGATAATATAAAAGTTGTAACTCTACAACCTAAATATCCACAAGGAGATGAAAAAAGACTTATTAATGCTGTTACAGGAAGAGTAGTTCCTTCAGGTGGCTTACCTATGGATGTTAACTGTGTAGTTAATAATGTAAGTACTGCTAAAGCCATAGCGGAGGCAATATTGGAAGGAAAACCTTTATATGAAAGAGTTGTTACTATTACAGGAAATGGAGTAAAGAAGCCAAAAAACCTTATAGTTAAAATAGGAACACCTTTTGGAGAAGTAATAGAACAATGTGGTGGATTCAATGGAACACCTGGTAAGGTAATAATGGGTGGCCCTATGATGGGTTTAAGTCAATATTCTGTAGATGTGCCAGTGATTAAGGGCTCTGGTGGAATTTTAATTCTTACAGAAAAAGAAGCCTTAGCTGAAAAAGTATCACCATGTATAAAATGTGGTAAATGTCTAGAAGTATGTCCAGTGAAATTACAACCTTTATTTATATCAGCTTACGCTCTAAAGAAAGACTTTGAAGGCTCAGAGAAGTATGGGGCATTAGATTGTGTTGAGTGTGGAGCATGTTCCTTTATATGTCCAGCAAAGAGACCATTAGTAGAATCAATTAGATTTTCAAAAAGAGAAATTCTTGCTAAAAGGAAAAAATCATAGAGCTAGGAGGAAATTTGATGGAAGGTAAAGTGTTAAACCCTACAAATACAAGTTCAGTTCCTGATATGTTAGTAGTATCTTCTTCACCACATATTAGGTCCAATGAATCTGTTAAAAGAATAATGTTAGATGTAATAATAGCTTTAGTGCCAGCAGCAATAGGTTCTGTTTACTTTTTTGGCCTTAATGCACTAAAATTAATATTATTATCTATAGCATCAGCTTTATTTTTCGAGGCTGCAATACAAAAGTTATTTAAGAAAGAAGTTACCATTAATGATTATAGTGCAATCATAACAGGTATTTTAATAGCATTTAATTTGCCAGCTAATGCACCGTGGTGGATTCCAGTATTTGGTTCTGGGTTTGCTATTATTATAGTTAAACAATGTTTTGGTGGAATTGGTTCTAACTTTATGAACCCAGCATTGGCAGCTAGAGCAGTATTGCTTGCTTCATGGCCAAATATAATGTCAAACTTTGTATTGCCAGGAGTAGATGCTGTAACCGGTTCTACACCACTTGCTATTATGAAATACGGTGGAGCAGATGCAGGAGCTTCAGCTACAGTGGCTCAAGCAGTACAAGAGCTACCATCTATAATGAATATGTTTATTGGAAATAGAGGTGGAGCAATAGGTGAAACATCAGCACTACTATTACTAATTGGTGCACTTTATTTAATAGTTAGAAAAGTTATAAATTGGAAGACTCCAGTTATCTATATAGGAACCACAGCTATTTTATTATTGATTTTAGGAGTTGAAATGAATCAATTGATGTATCATATTTTAGGTGGTGGATTAATTCTAGGAGCATTTTTTATGGCTACAGATTATTCAACAACGCCTGTTACATCTCGTGGTCAAATAATATTTGCTTTAGGTGCTGGAATTCTAACAGCTCTTATTAGAGTGAAGGGCGGGTTCCCAGAAGGAGTTTCATACTCTATTCTATTAATGAACGTAGCAAGTCCATTAATAGAGAAATTCACCGCACCAAAAATATTTGGGAGGGCGAAATAGATGAAAGAAACTATAAAATTAGGACTGATTTTATTTATTATTACGGCAGTATCAGCAGGAGTTTTAGCTGTTTCTAATAATTTAACTAAAGATAAAATTGCAGAAATAGCAATGGCTGGTAGTTTAGATGCTTTAAAAGAAATTTTTGGAGAAGATCAAAAATTTAAAGCATTAGATGAAGGAGAACTTAATGAAATAAAAGAAGCAAATGAAGCAGTTACAGAAATATTTGAAGTATATAGTGGTGAAAGTTTAAATGGATATGCCATAAAAACCATATCTAAAGGCTTCGGTGGAGATTTAATCACATTAACTGGATTTTCAATGGATGGGAATCTATTAGGTATGAGACTAGTAGAACATTCTGAAACGAAAGGTATAGGATCTAAGGCTACTGAGCCAGATTTTACAAGTAGGTTTGAAGGTAAAAATGCATCTGAAGAAATAACTGTAGACACTATTTCCGGAGCTACAGTAACTTCTAAAGCTGTAATGGCTGGTGTAAATGAATCTAGAAAAATATTTATTGAACAACTTTCAAACTAATGTAAGTGGAGGTGGAAAAGATGAAATTATCTAAGATATTTAAAAATGGTATTATTAACGAAAACCCTATATTTGTACAACTAGTAGGTATGTGTTCGATACTAGCTGTTACAACTAATGTTACAAATAGTTTGGCTATGGGATTAGCTGTAGTGGCAGTATTAGTAGGTTCAAACTTTGTAATATCTTTACTTAGAAATGTAATTCCAGATAAAATTCGTATTCCAGCTTTTGTTGTAGTAATAGCAACTTTTGTTACTATAATAGAAATGTTTATGAAGGCTTATGCCCAACCTATTTATCAAGCATTGGGAATATTTCTTCCTTTAATAGTAGTAAACTGTATAATACTTGCTCGTGCAGAGGCGTTTGCCTTCAAAAATAAGGTAATACCTTCAATAGTAGATGGTCTTGGAGCAGGATTAGGTTATACTATTGCTCTTGTTATTTTAGGAAGTATAAGAGAAATTCTTGGTGCAGGAACTTTCTTAGGGAAATCATTATTTGGGCCAAATTTTCAACCAGCAGGAATATTTGTAGCACCTCCAGGAGCATTTATTGTTCTTGGATTATTAATAGGAGTTTTCAACTTAGTTAGAAATAAAAAAGCTTCTAGTGAAGTCTAGTAAGGAGGGAAAATAATGAGTATTGCAGCAATCTTAATTAGTACAATTTTTGTAAATAACTATGTATTTGCTCAATTCCTAGGTATTTGTCCATTTCTGGGAGTATCAAATAAAATGGAAACTGCAGCAGGAATGGGAATTGCTGTAACGTTTGTAGTTACATTATCATCTATAATTACTTTTTTTATACAGAAGTATATTTTAGTAACTATGGGACTACAGTACTTACAAACAATTGTTTTCATATTAGTTATAGCAGCACTAGTTCAATTTGTTGAAATTGTTCTTAAAAAAATGTCTCCTACATTATATAACGCATTAGGAGTTTACTTACCACTTATTACTACAAACTGTGTGGTATTAGGAGTTGCAATTTTAAATATAAAAGAAGGATATGATTTACTTCAAACTACTTTTAATGGTATTGGTGCTTCAGTTGGATTTACTCTAGCTTTAATTCTTATATCAGGTGTTAGAGAGAAACTTGAATTAGCAGATATTCCAGAAGCTTTAAAGGGGTTCCCTATAGCTTTAATAGCTGCAGGATTAATGTCTATAGCCTTTTTAGGTTTTAATGGACTTGTTTAGGAGGGAAAAAATATGACAGATATATTAAATCCAATATTAGTATTAGGTGGAATGGGATTAGTTTCTGCAATCCTTCTAGCCATAGCATCTAATGCCTTTGCAGTAGAAACTGATCCGAAGGTGGAAGCAGTGAGAACAGCACTTCCCGGAGCTAACTGTGGTGCCTGTGGATTTCCTGGTTGTGATGGTTTAGCAAATGCTATAGTAGCGGGCAAAGCATCTGTTAGTGCATGTAACGTTGGTGGTAAACCAGTAGCTGAACAAATAGCAGATATTATGGGAGTTAATGCTGGTAATCTGGAAAAGAAAGTAGCTACAGTTCTTTGTCAGGGAGATTGTAATAAGGCAAAGGAAAAATTTAAATATGAAGGTATAAAAGATTGTAGAGCAGCTAATATACTGCAAGGGGGAAGTAAAGCTTGTTCCTTTGGATGTTTAGGATGTGGAACTTGTGAAGATGTTTGTCAATTTGGAGCTATAGAAATAATTGACGGAATAGCATTTATTGACAAAGACAAATGTACAGCTTGTATGAAATGTATTGAAGTATGTCCTAAGGCTATTATTGAATTAGTTCCATATGAAAATGAATTCGTTGTAAAATGTAAGAGCAAGGATTCAGGTAAGGAAGTAAGACAAAAATGTAGTACAGGATGTATAGGGTGTCAAATATGTGTTAAAAATTGTCCAGAAGAAGCATTTAGCTTCGAAAACAATTTGGCAAAAATTAACTACGATAAATGTATAAATTGTGGGGTATGTGCTGAAAAATGTCCTACAAAAGCCATATACGGTAAAAAAACTGAAAATGTAGCAGTCTAATAAAGAGCCTTTGGGCTCTTTATTTTATTAAATTGTAACTTGTAAATAAAAAATATAAATGGTAAACTAGTAATGTATGTACTAAGCTTAAGGATTTTATAAAGGATGGTTATATGACAAAGGGAGACAAAATTTTAATAATTGTTATTACACTAATAAGTATAACCTCTTTAGGTTTTATAAAAAATAAAGCCTCAGGATATAAGGAGAAGTATATAAGTATCCAGATAAATGGCGAAGAATATAAAAAGATAATATTCGACAAAAACATAATAGGTAAAACCATACCGATTGAATCTGAATTTGGTTACAATTTATTGAAAATAGAAGACGAGAAAGTTAGAGTAATAGATGCATCTTGTCCTGATAAACTAGATATGCATCAAGGATATATATCAAGCCCTGGTGAGTTAATAGTATGCTTACCAAATAGATTGGTGATTGAAATAAAAGGGCCGCAGGAAATAAATGAAGTAGATCATATAAGTTATTAAGGATGATATAAGTTATGAAGAAATTGAATAAAATGATATTTCTATCCTTATTAGTATCAATAGGGCTTGCATTATCAGTTTTAGAATCAGCAATACCACTGCCAGTTACTATACCAGGTGCTAGACTAGGACTTTCCAATGTAGTTATTTTAGTTACGTTGGTTATATTTGGATTTAAAGAATCCTTGATAGTAGGCATACTAAAAAGTATAGTACTTATCCTTGTGACAGGTAGCGTATCAAGCCTTATATATAGTCTATCAGGTGCTATTTTAGCCTCTATTACCATGTATGTTATATATAAATATTTTTCTAAAGTTTTTAGTCTTATAGGAGTAAGTGTTTTGGGAGCAGTGGCACATAATATTGGTCAAGTTAGTGCGGCTGTATTAATGATGTCTAACCTTAGAATATATTCTTACTTACCGATTCTTTTATTAATGAGTTTGTTTACAGGATATTTTGTAGGGCTATCATCTAATTTTATAACTAAAAACTTAGTAAAAAGCTTAAAATCATATTTTATATAATTTAAGGAGACAATATGAAAAAAATAATATTAGCATCTTCTTCTCCTAGAAGAAAAGAAATTTTAAATAAGTATAAATTAAATCCAATAATTTTCGAAGCTAAAATTGAAGAAAAGAAGGCATATAATGAATCACCAAAACAGGTTGCAATGGCTTTAGCCTTTGAAAAAGCATCTTGGGTAAGTAATTATTTTAATAATGGTGAAGTTATTATAGGAGCCGATACAATAGTCGTTCTAGGAGATATAATATTAGGTAAACCAAAGGATGAAGAAGATGCCTTTAGGATTTTATCTTTATTAAATAATAAAGAGCATTGTGTAATTACTGGTGTTTCAATTATAAAAGCAAATACTAATATAAAAATAATAGATTACGAGTCTACTTTAGTTAGATTTAGACATTTATCAGATGGGCAAATAAAGAGATATATAGAGACTAAAGAACCTATGGATAAAGCAGGAGCATATGGAATTCAAGGTTATGGTGAAGTTTTAGTTGAAAAGATAGATGGATGTTATTCTAATGTAGTAGGCTTACCCCTTGGAAAGCTTGACTACTTATTAAATAAGTTTTTTGATATAAAAATATTATAGATAAGTAGGTGAGTTCATGAGTAATAATCTAGGCTTTGAGAAAAAGTATACTATTAAGGAGCTTCCCATGACAGAGAGGCCAAGAGAAAAACTTTATAGTCATGGACCTAGTGCATTATCCAATGAGGAACTACTAGCAATTATAATTAGAACAGGTAATAAAAAAGACTCAGCAATAGACCTAGCTAGAAAGATTTTAAGCAGAGATAATAGAGGGTTAGTATACCTTAGAGATACTACATTACAAGAATTGATGGAAACCAAAGGTGTAGGTGAATGTAAGGCAGCTCAAATATTGGCGGCGATAGAATTAGGAAAAAGGTTAAACTATAAAGAAGCATTAAATAAAGTTAGAATAAATGAACCTAGTACTATTGCTAATCTATATATGGATGAGATGAGGTACTTACAAAAAGAACATTTTAGGATTGTATTATTAGATACCAAAAATCAAATAATAGTAACTGAAGAAATTTCAGTAGGAACTTTAAATGCTTCCATAGTGCATCCTAGAGATGTATTTAAAGCAGCAATAAAAAGAAATTCCAATGCTATGATTTTGATACATAATCACCCCAGTGGTGATCCTACGCCGAGTAATGAGGATATGAATATAACAAATCGTTTAATAGATGCCGGGAATTTAATTGGGATAAAAGTCTTGGATCATATAATAATTGGTGATAATAGATATATAAGCTTTAAAGAAAAGAACCTAATTTAAGTTTTGATTAAGGAAGGAGCAAAAAAAGATGGGATTATTTAGTGGATTTGTGAAGGATATGGGAATAGATTTAGGAACAGCAAATACTTTAGTTTATATAAAGGGTAGAGGAATTGTAGCTAGAGAACCTTCAGTTGTAGCAATACAGACTAATACTAAACAAGTATTGGCAGTAGGTGAAGAAGCTAAAAAGATGATAGGAAGGACACCAGGAAATATTGTAGCTATTCGACCATTAAAAGATGGAGTAATAGCTGATTTTGATGTTACGAAAAGTATGTTGAAATATTTTATAAGAAAGGCATCGAAAAAAAGAAATTTATTTCAGCCTAGAGTTGTAGTATGTGTACCTAGTGGTGTTACAGAAGTTGAGAAGAGAGCTGTTGAAGAAGCAGCAATCCATGCTGGAGCAAGGGATGCTTATTTAATTGAAGAACCAATGGCAGCAGCCATAGGTGCTGGATTACCTGTACAAGAACCAACAGGTTCTATGATAGTAGACATTGGTGGTGGTACTACAGAAGTTGCCATTATATCATTAGGTGGTATCGTTACATCTAAATCCATTAGAGTAGGTGGAGATGAATTAGATGAGTCTATAGTTAGTTTTATAAAAAAAGAATATAGTCTAATGATTGGAGAACGTACAGCAGAAGAAGTTAAGATAAATATAGGTTCTGCAGATGCAAATTCTGAGATGACTACAATGGATATTACAGGTAGAGATATGATTTCTGGACTGCCTAAGACCATAAGCATAAGTTCGGATGAAATATATAATGCTCTAAAAGAGCCTGTTCACAATATTTTAGAAGCGATAAAATCTACATTAGAAAAGACACCGCCAGAGTTGGCTTCAGATGTAATGGAGTTAGGTATAATGTTAACAGGTGGGGGAGCACTTTTAGAAGGCCTAGACAGATTGATTATGGAAGAGACAGGTATGCCAGTGCATATTGCTGAAGAACCATTGGATTGTGTTGCAATAGGTACAGGAAAAGCATTAGACAGTATAGAAGTTCTTAAAAAAACCCTTTCAAATAATAAAAGAATAGGTTAGTGGTGATATTATGTCCTTTTTCAATAGGAATAAAGAAAGAATAATTGTAACGGCAATTGCTATTATTCTAATTGTTCTAATAGGAGTTACTAGTACTGAAAGAATGGCTTTAAGTAAAATTGAGATGGTAATAGGTAATGTTCTTACACCTATAGGGAAGGTATCAAACTCTATAGGTAAAAACATTTCTAGCTTTTTTGCGGGCGTTAAAAATATTGGTAATTTAAAAGAAGAAAATGAAGGTTTAAAAAAACAGGTGGCTAAACTAGAAGAAGAAAACCGAAGCTATTTAAATATTATAGGAAAAACTGATTATCTTAAAAATGAAGCTAAAATCTTAGAAAAGACAAGCTTTAAATTAACTTCTGCTCAAGTAGTAGGAAAGGAGCCAGGTAATTGGTTTGATAGATTTACCATAGATAAAGGAATAAAAGATGGAATTAAAAAAGGCAGTACAGTAGTTCAAGGAATTGAAATTGAACAGAACACCATAGTTGAGGGAGTTGTAGGACGTATAGCAGATGTTGGAGATAATTGGGCAAAGGTAATTGCTATTGTAGATGAAACCAATAGCATTGCCTTTATAAACTTAAGAACTCAAGATAGTGGTGTTATATCTGGTAGTCTAGATGGACAGGTTACAGGATATTTTTTTGATAATAAGGCTGATGTAATAAAAGGAGATAAATTGTTTACATCAGGTCTTGGGGGAACTTTTGCTAAGGATATATATATTGGTGAGGTAGATGAAGTAATAGATGCCGAGGAAGAGCTGATGAAAAAGATAACAGTTAAACCTGCTGTGAACTTTAAAAAGCTGTATAAAGTTTTTATAATTGATTAAAATTGAGGGATGAATATGATTGTCTTAGTACTATCTTTAATAACTTTGTTAAATCTTTTTTTACAAAGCTCAATACTTCCATATATAAGTATATTTGGGGTTGTACCTAATACAGCCCTTCTTATAATTATTTGTATTGCCTTATATAAGGGAAGAATTTATGGAGGAGTAGTGGGACTTATTATTGGTATAATACAGGATATTATATTTAGTCCTGTTTTAGGTATAAGCTCATTTATCTATTTTTTTGTGGGCTATCTAATAGGTTTAGTTCAAAATAAATTATCTAAGGATAATATTTTAATACCTATACTATTTTCTATTCTAGGAACAATATTTTATAGTTTCTCATACTATATATTTATGTTTTTCTTATCTCATGAAATTCCTTTTTTATACTTTGCAAGAGATGTATTGATTATAGAAATAATATACAATATTATTTTATGTATTCCTATATATAAAATTTTCTCGAAGATTTTTGTTGTACCAAAAATAAGATTTGGTAGTAGGTAGAGGTGAAGCAAATGAACTGGTTGGAAAAGATACTTAATAGATATAATATTGTCACGTATATCGTTATTTTTCTTATGTTTCTTTTATCCTTTAGATTAGCCACTTTAACTATCGTAAAGGGTGATGAGTATAGGGATATGGCAGATAATAAAAGATTAAAAGAAATATATGTTTCTGCCCCTAGGGGAGAAATAAGAGATCGATATGGAAGGCTTTTAGCTGGGAATAAACCTAGTTTTACTGTACAGCTTTTAAAAGATGAATTAGATATAAAAGATAAAGATAAAAAGAATGAGGCTCTATTATCTTTAGTAAGATTATTGGAAGAAGACGGAGTTTCCTACATAGATGATTTCCCAATTAATTTAAATAGCTTTAAATATAAGGCTGAAAAAGATTATTTTGAGGAAAGCCTAATGCCTGATGATAAGGTAGTGGATATTATAATCAACCACAACCTTATAGGAGAATTACTTGAAGCTTCATATATTCATCAGGAATATCAAGAACACTACAAGTTTTCCATAATAGAAAAAGCTATAAATGCTTTAGAAGATAAAGATATAGAGGTTACTAGGGAAGGACTTATGGTTGGTGAACTAGTAAGGTTGATAAATAACGATAAAATAATCATAAGAAAAATAATAGACCACCCAATTTCAAGGAAATTGACATATGAAATATTAACTAAAAAGAATTTAGCTGAAAATATTATTATGGAAGAATATTCGTTAAGTTATGATGAAGAATATAAGGAACAAAAAAGGAACTTAATGAATTCCTATCCAGAAGTTACAGCTAAGACAACGGGTAAACAGGACTTTGTCAACATTGTTATGAAGACTTCCATTAATAATATTTTAGAAAAGGTAATAGAAAAAGAAAATGACAAGGGAAAATCTGAAATCATAGTACCTGGAAAAATATTGTTGGATATGGTTTTAGAAAAGAATCCAAATGTACCTATAAAGATAGAATTAAGTGAAGATAGTTCTAATGTAATTTATAAATATTTAGGTAGTGATGATATAGGAGATAAATCATCAACAGATATTTTAGTAGAATACGGTAAAAAAGCAGGTATTATGGAAGAATTCATAACTAGTGATGATATAAAAACATTGGCACAGGAACAACTATTAAATAATGGAATAAATCCGAAGATTTCCATTGCAAAAGATTTTGAATATGTCTTTATCAATAACAAGAAAAGATGGTATAATGAGAATAATATAGATGAAGAAAGTACAGTTAGGGAAGCCTTTGAGGCTTTAAAAGAAAAATATAAGATATCTAAAGAGCTAAGTAGTTATGAGGCTAGGTCTATACTTACATTATATGAAGTTCTCAATAAACAAGGACATTTTGCATATCAGCCAATAAATATTGCCTATGGCATAAAGAATTCTACAGTAGCAAAAATAGAAGAAGGATTATCTGATTTACCTGGTATACAGGTTTCTATAGAACCTGTTAGATATTATCCAGAAAAATCTACAGCTGCCCATATATTGGGGTATTTAGGTAAAATTAGTCAGCCTAATGAAATTAAAAAGTATGTAGATGAAAATGGATATTCCCCTAATGATATTATAGGTAAAACTGGAGTTGAGGAAAGCTTTGAAGACGTTTTAAGGGGAGAGAATGGGATAAAAAGAGTTGAAGTAGATGCACTTGGAAATACAACTAATACTTTAGATGAGAAAAGCCCAGTACCAGGAGACAACCTTTATTTAACCATAGATTTGAAGTTGCAAAAACTTGCAGAAAGCGTATTGCAGCAAACGTTAGAAAAAGTTCAAGTTGGTGGAACTTATGAAAGCCCATGGGGCAATTATAAATTTGGTACTAACAGAAAAAAGGGTAGACCTTATGTAAACGCCACATCTGGTGCAGTAGTAGCTACCAATGTTAAAACTGGTGAAGTACTAGCTATGGCTAGTTATCCTGCTTATGATCCAAACTTGTTTTCAACGGGAATATCTAATGCAGACTGGTTAAGTTTATTTCCAGAACATGATAAAGATCCTTTAGCACCTAGGCCATTATATAATATAGCAATTCAAACTGCTGTACAACCTGGTTCAATTTTCAAGATGGTAACTGGATTAGCTGGGCTAGAAAAGGGTATGAGCCCTACTAAAGCCATAAGAGATATGGGATATGTTCAAGTTGGAAGTTATACCCCTGGATGTTGGATTTGGAATCAGAGTAGGGGCACCCATGGATATGAGAACTTATATGATGCCATCAGAGATTCATGTAACTATTATTTTTATACATTAGCCTTAGGAAGAAATCAGAGAACCGGAGAAAATATAGGGGTTAAGCTTGAGCTTGAAGATATAGTAGACTTATCTAAACAATTAGGATTAAATGATAAAAGTGGTATAGAAATAAATATACCTGCAGAAGTATCAGGTGGTGTTCCCGATCCACAACGAAAAGTAATAACTACTAAAGCAATGTTAAAATCCGAATTGCGTGGAAATATAGAAAAATATATAAAAGAAGATACTGTGTTGGACCAAGATACTATTCAAGATATAATAGAAGAGATAGTAAGCTGGACAGAGCTAGAAGAACCATTATCTAGGGGAGAAGTTATTAGAAGACTAGATGCTTTTGGATTAGAGCCAGAAAAGAAGTTGCTAGGAAAAAAAGAAGGACTAGCTGATAGAATAAAATTTAGTTATTTACAACAAGCTGGATGGAATATATCAGATACTCTAAATGTAACTATTGGCCAGGGTCAAAACTCTTATAGTCCTATTCAGATGGCAAATTATATAGCTACAATATCTAATGGAGGTTATAGACATAAAGCAACCTTAGTAGATAATGTGAAAAATTATAATAATTCTAAGATTATTCTTAATAACGAGCCTGAAGGTGAAAGAATAGCATTAAATAACTATGAAAACTTGGATCATATAAAAAAAGCTATGTTAGCAGTATCAAATGATGGATCTTCTAGAAAAATATTTGGTAAATTTCCAGTACAAGTAGGCTCTAAAACAGGTACTGCTCAAAGAGGAGGGGTAAACCCTTATACTGGGGATACTTATGATGATTTCGCATGGTTTGTTGCCTTTGCACCTTATGAAGATCCTGAAATAGCAGTATCAGTAGTGTTATTTCAAGGTGGTAGTGGAGGTTATGCAGGACCAATGGCAAGAGATATTATTGCAGAATATCTAGGATTAAATGCAGTTGGAACTAAGGAATCCCTACCTTTTAAAAATAGCTTATCAGAATAATATAAAACTTACTTAAATTATTGTGGAGGTAACTTAGAAAGTGAAAGATGACTTAATTAGTTTTAAGGGTGTTAAGGAAGGTGTCTTTTTAAATATTGATGGAGTAGATCTCTTAACCATAAAAAAAGAATTAGATAAAAAGATGAAAAATGCTTCAAATTTTTATAAGGGAATAAACTTATTGGGTATTAAATCTAAAGGATTATCTTATGAAGACTTGGTGGAGTTAAGACTGATTTTAAAATATAAATATGATCTGGTAGTCTCTGACGATGACTTACCAGATTACATACTTAATCCTACATTAAAAGCTGATAAAGACAATGTAGAGCTGGAACTTAAAGATAATACTAAATTTGATGGTATTGATTGTGGAATGACAAGATTTATAAATGGAACCTTAAGATCAGGACAAACTATTGACTATGATGGTAATATAGTTATAATAGGAGATGTAAATCCTGGAGCACTTATACAAGCTAAGGGGAACATAATTGTCCTTGGTACAATTAGGGGGGTTGCTCATGCTGGAATAGGCGGAAATTTTAATGCCATAGTGGCTGCCTATAATTTACAGCCTATGCAGCTAAGAATTGGGGATATAATTGCTAGACCACCAGATAAAGAATTAGAGATATATAAAGTTCCGGAGGTAGCAAAGATTAAAGAGGGGGAGGTAATAATTGAACCTTATTTACCTAACAAATAATAAAAGGGAGGATAATAAATGGACAAAGAGAAACTAGGAACTGCTATAGTTATCACTTCAGGAAAAGGTGGAGTGGGAAAGACCACCACATCTGCAAACATAGGAACTGGACTAGCACTTTTAGGCAAATCCGTAGTAGTTGTTGATGCTGATATTGGACTACGAAATCTAGATGTTGTTATGGGATTGGAAAATAGAATAGTCTATGATATAGTTGATGTAGTAGAGAAAAATTGCAGACTAAAACAAGCCTTAATAAGAGATAAAAGACATGAAAAGCTGTTTCTTTTACCAGCTGCTCAAACAAAGGACAAGTCTGCAGTTAATCCAGATCAAATGCTTGAATTAGTTAATCAACTAAAAAAAGAATTTGATTATATCATAGTAGATTCACCAGCAGGAATAGAGCAAGGCTTTCAAAATTCAATAGCTGGTGCTGATTTAGCACTTATAGTTACAACTCCTGAAATATCTGCCGTAAGAGATGCTGATAGAGTAATAGGAATACTTGAAGCAAAAGGATTACATAATCCTAAGCTAATAATAAATAGAATTAGACATGAAATGGTTAAAAGAGGAGATATGATGAATATTGATGATATTATAGACATCTTGGCCATAGATTTAATAGGTATAGTACCAGACGATGAGGCCATAGTCATATCTACAAATAAAGGGGAACCAGTAGTTATAGATGAAAAAGCGTTATCAGGAAAGGCCTTTAGGAATATAACCAAAAGAATAACAGGGGAAGAAGTAGAATTGCTAAACTTAGATGTTGGTGAAGAAGGAAAATTAAGTAAAATTCTAAAAGTGTTATTTGGTAAATAAGGGGGGAGTTTCTTGGAACTATTTAAATTATTTGGGAAAAAAGATGAGAAGAGTAAAAATGTAGCTAAAGAAAGACTTAAATTAGTATTGGTACATGATAGAGCAGATCTTTCACCAAAGTTCTTAGATATGATTAAAGGTGATATAATTAGAGTAATATCCGAATATGCAGATATAGATGAGGCTGGACTAGATATAAAACTAACGAGAATGAAAAGGGATATGGATAGTTCTACAATCTCTGCATTAGTAGCAAATATACCAATAATAAAAGTAAAAGAAGATAAATAAAACTATATATAAAAAGTTTAATATTGATAAACTTTATACTATATAGTATAATTAATGCATATAAATAACTAAAGAGAAATTAGGAGGTTTGAAATGAACAAAAAGGTATTAGCATTAGGATTATCAGTAGTTTTAACTACTGCTGTTTTCACAGGATGTGCTAAGAAAGGTGCAACTCCAGTAGATGAGAACAAGCCAGTTACAGAGGTATCAGGAGAAGCAAATGAAAACTTAGTAGATGGTACTTATCTAGTTAAGACAGAAGTAAGTGATCATGGAAACTATTCTATGGCAAAACTGGAAGTAAAGGATGGGCAAGTTGAATCATTAGATTATAATGAGTATTTAGTAGACTCAGGAGAAGCTAAAAATGAATCAAACTATCCTTATGCTGAAGGAATAGCTGTAATTAAAGACTTAAATGCTCAATTCAATGACAAAAAAGATCTTAATGCAGTAGACTTTGATGCAGTTTCAGGTGCAACTAGTACTAAAGGAACCTTTAAAGAGATTACAGGACAACTATTAGATAAAGCATCTAA